>JAWXCH010000386.1:0-5371 GCA_034440595.1 Planctomycetota bacterium
GATCCATCGGGCCTTCTTCTTCCTGAGGCACCAGATCGATCGAATGTTCGGCGGCTTGCAGCGCTGCGTCAATCGAGGCAAGCGGATAGGCGGCCTTGCTGGCTTTTCGCACGCGCGCAGGATCCTTGGGGCCTCCTGACGCCTTAGGTGTCTTGGCTTCGGCCCGTTTAGTCGGCAGCTCTTGGGGGGGCATTTCCCACGCGTCTGTTGCCATATTTCACCTGGAAAGATTTAAAAGCTCTGCTCTGATTCCCTCTCGGCGGTGCCCGTTAGCATTCGCTGGGAGGAACAATAGTTATTCAAATGGAACCCTTCGGTTGGTCCGGGTCGTCCAGTACATCGCTCCACAACTGCTCGTCGCTCGGATCATCGGACATTTCAAGGGTAGTTTCGTCCTTACGCCCTTTTTTGTTTGCATCTGCACTCGGATCGGCCAGCCAGTTGCTGACGTCTTTATCGGCACCGGTGGCCGCCGCGATCGCCGGCCCGCGACGGCGACGGCTAAGTAAAACTCGAAAGAACATATACACCGCAGTCAACACGCCTAGGCTGCCGAGAACCCAAATCGTCGGGGTCTGGAACTGCTCGCTAGATGACTGTGCCGCGTAATCAGTGCGGTCCCATTCCATGCGTCCAACGAGCAGTGGAGCACGCAGCACTCCGTCGCGGACTTTTGCTCCGGTTTCGTAGTAGCCTTGGAGTTTGAAAAAGTAACCATAGAAAACAACGCGCTCGTTGACCAAGGTGCCGATCGGCATGCCCTTTGGCAAGAATGGCGTGATACCGACGTACAGCCAACTGCCACTGTCGCTGTTCCAGCCCCAGACTTCGTAAAAGGTGGTCAAGCCAGCAGGCGCAGAAGGTACTTCAAACTTCCGAATTCGGCGCACGTTCAGCGGCAAGCGAATGATCTGTCCACGGTGGACCTCGGGGTCTAACATGAGCTCATTCATCGATACCGAGATCGCTCGATCTCGGAGCATCTCCAACGGTTGATTCTTGACCCAGGTCAGCACACGTTTATAGGCTGGCATTTCCTCGGGCTGGATCTCGAGACTGCCATCCATGACCGCCTGAAATTCTTCGAGTGCCGCAGAGCGCTCTTCTGGATCTTCATCGGTGTAGAGTCCCGCATCGGCAAGCTCTTTTCTGGCTCGATCCAGGCGCGCTTGTTTGGACTGTTCGGGAGCACTGACCTTTGGTGACGAAACCGAGGCATCGCTTTGCTTCTCTGCCGGAGTCGCGGAAATTGCGACTGTAGTCGAGACAGTAGAATCTGTTTTGGCGGACGGCTCACTAGCGCTATCCAGATCGCTGCGCGTGATAGCAACATTCTGTAAAGGTAAACTTTCTGGTGCTTGCTTCTCGCTATTCGTCTCGGCAGGATCTGTCATGGCCAGCGCGCTGATAGCCGAGAGTGCGGTGTGAACCGTGCCCGTGGCGTCAGCGCCCGTGGAGGCCTGCTGCTCCTCGTCGACCAGCCACCGCCAGTTGTTCGGGTCGCGTGCGCGGACCATCAGCATTCCGGTCACGGCCAGCATGATGATCATGGCCGCCACCCGGGTCATTTCTGGTGTTCGAAATGTTGCTGTTCTTCGCCTGCGCACTGCTGGATTAATGCTGAAGGAAGAAGGTTGTTCTGAAACACAATTCTAACGCGATTCGCACCCCGAGCGAACCATCCGGTCCTAAAGTGCCTACTGTGTCGGTAATTCTACAAAGCTCAACTTGGACAGGTTGCTATTGTCGGGCAATTTGGCCCGATTGCAGATGTCGACCACTTTCATCAACTCGCCATAATGCAGCGTTGGACCGACCTGCAATAGCACCTGCTGAAAGCCCCCTCCAGGGTCCTTCAGCAATTGATGGATCCGCGATTCCAAGACCGCCAGGGTCGGAACCTGATTCTCGCCAATGGCCATCGCCTCGATCGCTCCGGTGGGAGTTCCCAGTATCGTCACCACCAGTGAGTCCAACGCCTGTAGCGGATCGGCGGAGTCGGACGAACCGACCGTCAGGCCGGACTGCGCACCGACGACAGGCTGCGGCGGAGGAAGCCGCATGTTGACATCCCCTTCGATGGGCGAGGGCTTGAACGTCAAAATGAAAAACGCCAGCAACTGAAACGCCATGTCCAACATGGCGGCCAGGTTGAGCTCTACATTGTCGGAGCTGCGTTTTTTTCGTTTACGACGTTGCATGGCCCGCGATTATTTTTCCAGGTTCTGCGCTTTGAAGGTAAACTTACGAAATCCGTACTTCTGACACTCGGTTAGAACTTTATTGAGTAGGTTAAACGATACACCGCGGTCGGCACGGATGACGACGGTCGTGGGCAAGTCATCATCGTTCGTTATGGTCTTGCCTTTGCGCTTGGCCAGCATGCGGCTGGCTGTCGCCTCGTTGGCGATATACCGCTTGATGTCACTTTTGCGATCGCCGTAGACGTTCAAGCTCCCCTCTTTGTTCACATTCAACACCAGCACATCGTCGACCCCTTTGCTGTCGATCGGTCGCGCCGAACCGATAACCGGCAGCCTGAGCGAGGTATCTAGCGCAGCAGCTTTGAAATTGATCACGAGCATGAAGAACGTGATCAACTGAAACACCAGATCCAGGATCGGCGTCAAGTCAGGCTCGGCACTAGAGCCATGCGACATCGCTGCTGACATGACCGGCTCGCTGTGAAGGAAGTAATACGACGCAAAAAACAAACGGAACTAAACTGGCAAACTACGCCGGACTGGCCGGGCGTGGTGGAGGATTCCCACCTGCCGGTGCCTTGGTGCGAATCGCCTGCGAAACGTGCCGCAGTAGCTCGTCCGCCTGCAACATGGTGCTGACCGACAGCGACTGCACACGATTGCGAAACACCGCAAAGAAGTAAATGGCCGGGACTGCCAACATGACCCCTTCAAAGGTCAAGAGCAGAGCCTCGGAAATACCACCGGCGACTTCTGCCGGCTTGATGGTCTCGGTGCCGCCACGTGCAATGGTTCCAAAGCTGGCGATCATCCCCTTGAGCGTGCCGAGCAGCCCGATCATCGGCCCCAGGGTGCCAAGCACCGCCAGCATGCTGATTCGCTTTTCCATTTCGACGGTCTCGGATTCTCCAGAGCGGTCCATCGCTTCGCGTGCGTCACTCAATCCATTGGGCAATTCGGCGATACCGGCGGCCAGAACGCGACCGAGGAACGAATCCTCTTCCTTCACCATGTTATAAAGACCGCGGAAGTCGCGTTGCTGAATCATATCGCCGCACCGCGCCACCAGGTCGGGTGGAGCAACCACCTGCGGACGCAGCTCCAAGAACAGACGCACCACCGTGGCAATGAAATAAAACGACAACAGCAAGATCACCAGCCCGATGATGCCGGAGTTGCGAATGATCCACATGACGTAGTTTTCTTCGACCGGTCCGGTGTGCGCTCCCGGTTCGGTTGGCGCTGCGGCAGCGGGTGCAGCTCCCTCGTCCTGTGCATAAGTTGGAAGCGCAAAAGTACTGGCCCCCCAGAGTGAAAGAACCAAAAGCAGCGCGTGCCATTTATTCATGAGGAGCCTCAATCGCTTCGTGAAGAAGATTTTCGCGAATTGAACAGAGCAGAAAGAGAGTCGCTACCAGTTCTGTTGAGCACACCGCGGTAGACCCCAGGAGATTCAACGCATGACAATCATGCGCAAACCATTCGTCCAAGCACCGCGAGAGCAACTCTGCGAACCAGAATCGTCCCCCAACTTTGGATTACCGCAGCGCTCTGTTCCAATAGAGCCGCGAGTCCATACGCATCACAACCACTCAATGCACGGGCTTCAAAGCAGCAAATATTAGAATCATATTTGGTGCCAGCATGCACGTGATTGCAATTGCGTATATACTGACTGTACTTGGGTTTGGATCAAGCGTCAAGCATTTCTGATCGGTGCCGCGGCCGTTGAAATGACCGGTTCAGCCCAGTATTTCGCTTGATAGTGTTCCAAAAGGCCGCTGAGACTGAATTAGCCGGTTGTTTTTCTGATGCGTCGCTCATCCTGGCGCATGCGGATATCCGGTGCAACCGGTAAAGCCTAAAGACTTTACGCTAAGTAATCTGCCCGATTTCAGCCGTCCCCCAAAGAAACCGAGCAGGCCAATTCGCGATTAGCGCGGTACCACTCCACGCAGCGGCGCAGCCCTTCGTCGATGTCGATCTTTGGCCCCCACCCCAGCAGTCGCTTGGCCTTCTCGATTGAAGCCCAGGTGGCCGGTACATCGGCCGGGTGCGCCGGCTTGTGGATAATTTTGGCCTCACGGTCGACCAATCGCGAAATCCGCGCGATAATGTCGTTCAGGACAATCGGCTGATCCCCACCTAAGTTGATCGCTTCGTACCCAACCGGCTGGAGCGCCGCGATGGTCCCCCGTGCGATATCCTCGACATAGGTAAAGTCGCGCTGCTGAGTGCCATCGCCAAAAACGATGATCGGCTCCCCTTCGGCGATCTTGCGAACAAAGCGAAAAATGCTCATGTCGGGCCGCCCGCACGGGCCATAGACGGTGAAGTACCGCAGCACGGTGATGTCGAGATTGTGCAGATGATGGTAGGTGTAGGAGATTGCTTCGGCCCCTTTTTTGGAAGCGGCATAGGGAGACAGCGGCCGGTTGGTATCCGCGTCCTCGCTAAACGGAATCGTATTGTGACCCCCATATAGGCTAGACGTAGACGACAGGACGAACTTGGGCACATTGTTGCGGCGGCAGAGGTCAAGCAAATTGAGCGTGCCGTCGGTGTTGGCCTGAAAGTAAATCCAGGGATTTTCAACGGAAGGCCGAACCCCGGCACGTGCCGCCAGATTGATTACCGCGTCGAACGGTTTGCTTTCGGCAAAGATCAGCTCAAGCTGCGGAGTACTAACGATGTCGGCCTCGTGGAACTGAAACCGTGGGTCGACCGACAACAGATCCAGCCGCCAGCGTTTTAGCCGCGTATCGTAAGCGTCGTTGATGTTGTCTATACCAGTGACTTGGTGCCCTGCGGCCAGTAACTGCGCCACGACATTGGAGCCGATAAACCCTGCCGCACCGGTCACTAAATAATTGCCAGCCATGTCGGAATGCCTGAAGGATTACGAATTGAGCTAGCCGGAGCCGAGGACAGAAATCGACTGTTCGCACGTCCGGCCAAAGGAGTCTTCTGGCAAGTATAGGTTAGCGGAGAACGGGGGGCTAGGAGCACCATTCTCGTAAAAAATGAGCGGGCAAGAACTGTGGATGGGAGAACGTGGCCCGAGGATTGTGCGTTAGCCCAGGACTTTCGGACAGTGGGCGGGGAGCGGATAATGGTTCCCCAAGGAGGTCCGAACGATGGACGAAACAGACTCGAAACGAAACGTA
>JAWXCH010000387.1:0-3063 GCA_034440595.1 Planctomycetota bacterium
GTCCAGGACATTTCGCTGATGTGTACCAGGCCCTCGATGCCCTCTTCGAGCTTCACGAAGGCGCCGTAGCTCATCACGTTGACGACCGTGCCCTTGACGACCGAGCCGACCGGATACTTGTCGGCGACCGATTCCCAGGGGCTGGCCGATTTCTGCTTGAGGCCCAGGGCGATCTTTTCCTTCTCGCGGTCGACGTGCAGGATTTGCACTTCAGGATTTGAAAGATCGTGCCGAGCGCACTGACTGAATAAGTTAAGTTTAGCGTCGCAGAAAGCGTAAGAGGGCAACGCCGTGCCGGAACATCGCTCATGATTTACGAGAAACTTGCTATTATTCTTATCACAATCGGCGGGATGTTCTCCCTGCTCAACTGGCTTGCGGCAGTTCTTTCCATCAAGCACAGGAAAAAGTACTCATTTGTTCCAATCTTCGGCGCAGTGCAATTGGCGATCGGTATGTTGATGCTGCCCGAGTCGCGACCCTACGCCTGGGCCGCACTGTTTATCGACATTGGCACGCTGGATATGCTGACAAAGCTGACAGGAGAATGGGTATACGCGCGGCGCACCAATCGTCGCAACCTTGTGGCAGAATACATCGGTACCGCCAATCGGCAGATGTTCCATTTGCATCTGTACCGTTCGTATATTTTTGAACTTGTTCTGGAGCGTCGATACACCACGCCGCAGCATCCATTCCGGGACTGGACCAATGGCACGTGGCGTCTAGATGGCGATCAATTGATACTGCATGACGAGGGAAAGACCGCGATTCTTGAGCATTCGCATACTGCTGGTGGCGACAAGTTGCGGCTGGTTACCGGCTTTGCCACGTGGGAGAAAGAGCCGGACCTGTCGCTGGCGAACTTTGAGCTTGCACTAGAGACGGGCAATTCGCCGTGGTCCTCCCAAAAATAATGCCAACTTTTCAAATTTTACTGAGACCGGAAATCTGTGGTCTGTTCCCCACTTTCGCGCTTGAAAAAAAGCCAGCACCTGTGCTACGGTGAATACATGGATTCGCGCGCTTAAAAAACGCCTGAATCCAGCACCGCAATGAAGGGTGGCTTGCACAGCGCCCGACCTGGAAGTGCATCGCGGCACGTTGTAACTACCAAGCTCACAATTAGATCAATTTGATCAGAGCTTAGCGCGTTTAGAACAACGCCAGCGGGGCAGCCTTCACCAAGAGCTTCAAAGCCTTCACTGTAAGCGACTGTCCGCTAGCCTGTGCAACTAGGCGTGACCGGCCACCAAATTGCCATCCACCATTAGAATAGTGCTATTGTTGCAGCCTGCTGCAACAATAGCGCAGCTCTAGCCTGGACGCGCAAAATGCCGAAGGTACGCACCAACACCGATGCATCAACGTAAGTCCATTAAATGCGAGAGAAGGGCAGCGCACTAAAAAACGAAAAATCAGACGCGCGCAACGTACATGACGCACGCAACAACCAAAATGTGAATCTAGTGAATTTGAATAAGTGACGCTCATGCTTAAAAAGTTGCTCAACTTTTGTTCTGCCCGGTATACTGTCCAGCGAGACCGATGCAGAGGTCATTGGTCGTCTACCGTTACAGTCAACTCAGGGAGCAGTAACTTGAAATTTGGACTTCCATTTGGTGGTGCGTGCCGTACTGTCCCCCTGCTGGCAATCTTACTATGTACCGCCGGGTGCAGCAGCGAGTCATCGCCAGAGGCACCTCAAGCGGTATTGTCACCAACACAGGTAGTGGAGAACTACTTTGCACTGATGCAGGAGGGGCAAGTTGCGGAGGCGATTGCGCAGCACTGGAACACCAAGGCCGCCGTGCAGCGCATGTTTCCAGAGGATTATCCAACACTGTCCGCTGAAGACCAAGAAAAACTGGCTGCCGAGTATCGGAAGGTATTGGTTCTCAGCAACGCGATGCCTGCCGCGGTGGAGAGCATGGCCAGAATGCAGATCAGTCAACCGCAAGAGACCCACGAAGGAGACCTCTGCACGGTCCAACTTGAGGCATCGCGAGGAGACGGCACACCCGCCAGGACATTGCAGGCGCTACTGGCGAAGGATGGCACTCAGTGGAAGCTGATCGACATCGCCGCGCCAGACGGCAGCGGATATTTCGGCACCAAATTCAACGCCATGTACATCACTTCGGGAACAACACCGCTGAGTTTCTTGAAGCGAATTACGGCGTCGATTCCGAGCAGCGGGGAGTAGTCAATGAAATTTGCATAGTGAACCGAAATTTCCCATGACCTGCCCCCATCTTTCCCAACTCGAAACCGAATTACTTGCCGCCGGCATACCGGTCACCTATCGCGGGCAGGCATCGTCGAGCAATTGCAGCCGCTAGGCTGTATTTCTCCGCTAGTAGCTCTGGAAAACGCCTTCAGCACAAGAAATATCCTTCCCGTTGCTTGACATCAGGGGAGGGAGTCCGTCTATGCTGTGGGGTATTGAGAGGAATTCGCTAAGGGCTTGTTCAAGCCTAGGTCCAAACCGATTCGCATCACCCGAACCATCTTCGGAATTATTCGCAAAACAACTTGGCGTTGGCCCGCAAATTGAGACTGTCTTGGTCACTTGTTTATCACCTGGAGATTAGAAGCATGTTTAAAGCAAGAAGTATAGTTCTGTTTGCGCTGCTGGCAGTCGCCCTGCTGCTGAGCGCGTCGATGAAAACGTGGTTCGATGAGCCGGTCCACGCTGCTCCGCCCGCTGCCAGCAGCAACACGAAAGCCACGGCAGCACAGGAAACGACGCCCATCGATCAGGCAACTGCGTCTGCTGCCACAGTGCCAGTGAGAACGGTCGCGTACCAACCTCCTCGGAGCAGTCAGAAGCGGCCGAACATCTTGTTCATCATGGGAGATGATGTTGGGTGGTTTAACATCGGCGCCTACCACCAGGGCATCATGTCCGGCAGAACGCCGAATCTCGACGCGCTGGCTCGGCAAGGAATGCGATTCACCGATTAGTGCGTTTGCAAGTGAATTGAATCAGCAGGGTGGAAGTCCCTGTCGGGGTAAGGTTTGTACTCCGTAACTGAACGTAACTGCGTTCCTGTGAAGGAA
>JAWXCH010000388.1:0-11017 GCA_034440595.1 Planctomycetota bacterium
AGTCGGCACCAACGTTGTCGGGTGGTGAGGCGCAGCGCGTCAAACTGGCGGCGGAATTAGCGCGACCGGATACGGGACGGACGTTGTACTTGCTAGATGAGCCGACGACCGGGCTGCACTTTGACGATATTTCAAAGCTGTTGGATGTTTTGAATCGTCTGGTTGACCTTGGCAATACGGTGGTTGTGATTGAGCACAACTTGGACGTCATCAAGACCGCCGATTGGATCATCGACATGGGGCCAGAGGCAGGCGAAGGTGGTGGTCAGGTGGTTATGGCTGGCACGCCTGAGCAAGTTGTCGAGTACGCCGCGCGCTATACGGCGCAACCGGCTGGTCGCAATCAATCAAATGGCGACGGTGCAGCGCTGTTGCGTTCGTACACGGGGGAGGCCCTCGGGCCGATTATGGCCGCCAGCCCGCATGCGGTGCGACAGGTGCATGACTTTGTCGCCGCCGAAGCCAAGCTGGAAACGGATGTGGATATTTCGGATGTCGGCAAGAGTGTCAAAATGCCGTGGGAAATGGATGGTCGGCGTTGGCACACGGAAGAGCGAGTTGGCCGCAATGGAGAGCCGTGCAAGTGGGATGGTGAAATCCTATCGCGCGTGGTCGACTTTATTCACGAGAAGGGGAGCTACAGCGATACGAACTGGAACGACCGCAGCGTTGTAGAAATCAGTGCCGAAAAGAAAAGCGAAGGGTGGTTTTTCCACGCTATTACGGGTGAGCAGTGGCTGTTGAAGTTGAAATTCCGCTGTGCCAAATCCACCTTCAAGCGAGACGACCTATTATTGCGCCTGAAGTTGCGGCCGTTGAATGAAATCCACGAGCTACCAGTCTATGGCAACGAGCCGCGCGTCAAATGCAAGAATCTGCGCGGGCCTTGGCAAGAGGTACAGCTACAGGTTCACAAACTGGAGGAGATCGATACGCCCGAGTTCTGGAAATTTGTCGAGCAGGCTGTCTCCGGTTTTCAGAAATTCTCTGAGCGTGTGCAGCAGCGCCCCGAGGACGTGATGCCGTGGAAAGTGCTCGGTCAAAAATGGCATTTTTCGCGGAAAGGTTTTCCACCTGGCAAAAAAGTTCTCTGGGAGACCGAAGTCCTTGAAGAATTGTGCGAGATGCTAGCCGCGGCTGCGCCTGGGGGACAATTCCTCTGGAATAATCAACAAGTGGTTAATCTGTTGGTGGCACCGCAACGCGAACCGTGGGCTGCGATTCATACCAAACGGACCGCCGCGATCGACCTGACTTTGGCCGGGCCAAAGGGGCACTTTGCATTAGGTCGAATCGCTGAGTTGGGTTCGGAACGCGATATCGATACGTCTCGCAATGATCTGGACGTAATCAAGTTAAAGTTTGTTTCGCAGTCAGACCTGCTGGCCGGAGATCTGATGCACTTTTTGCAAGAGCATGTGGCGACCATCAATCCAGAGAAAGACGGACGACGCGGTGCCAAGCCGGCACTGCGGGTATAGACGAGTGTGAGATTACAGAAGTTAGCGCTTTGTGTGCCACTGGCTTTGCCAGTGCAAGTAACGGGTTGCTACGAATCACAATGTAAAAGTATGGTAAACCGCTAGACAGAAGCACTGGCGGAGCCAGTGGCACACGTTGAGAAGTGTGAAATCAATATAGCAATTCACGATTATGGAAAACTCATTAATCAGCCCGAGCTTTCTCTTCCGGTTTTCTTTTCCCTGTAAGCATGTGGAAAAGGCCTGGCCGGTGGGGGAATCGCTAACCGAAGAACACCGCCTGGCCGAACTAGGTGGCCTGGATGGCGGTCCCTCCTATGCCGATGTTCGCGCCGGATGGAACGAACACGGTCTGACGTTTTATGTGAAAGTCGACGGCAAGCGACAGCCACCTTGGTGCCGCGACAATCGCCTGGATGACAGTGACGGGCTGCACGTCTGGATCGATACGCGCGACACACACAACATCCATCGCGCCGGGCGATTTTGCCATCACTTTGTGTTTCTGCCAACCGGCGGTGGCAGCCGACTCGATCAGCCAGTAGCCGATCAGATGCTGATCAACCGCGCGCGAGAGAATGCCAACCCGGTGCGGCCGAACATGCTCAAAGTTCGGGCCGTCAAGCGCGCGGATGGTTACGTACTAGACGCATTTGTGCCGGCGGCCGCACTGACCGGTTTCGACCCCCGCGAGTACCCAAGGCTCGGCTTTATGTACGCGGTGCTTGATCGCGAGCGCGGTGAACAGACGCTGGCCTATGGCCAGGCGTTTCCATATCAGGAAGATCCTAGCGTCTGGTGTACGCTCGAATTATCGCGGTGAGCATGTTCACGCGTCGTTCGGTCAATGCACGCGCATGCCCGGTTTGGCACCGCTATCCGGGCTGAGCAGAAAAATATCGGTTCCGCCAGCACCGGCTGCTGCCACCATCCCTTGGCTCAGACCGAACTTCATCTGCCGTGGTGCCAGGTTGGCTACACAGATCACTAGCCGTCCAACCAGATCGGCTGGTTTGTAAACGCTCTTGATACCGGCAAAGACTTGCCGTGTTTCTTCGCCACCAAGGCTGAGGGTGAGCTTGAGCAATTTCTTTGCTTCCGCAACATCCTCGGCGGCGACAATCCGCGCCACGCGCAAGTCGACTTTGACAAAGTCATCGATCGTACATTCGGCGGCCAGTGGCTCACCGGCCAGTGATTCGGGCCCGTCGTTCCAGGATGAGCCGGCAGGAGTACTTGCAGCGGACTCGTTCGCCACGTTGGCCGATGGGGAGGGCGCACTGGTCTCTTTGCTTTCTTCAATCATCTTCTCAACTTGCTCCTTCGTAATGCGTGTCAGTAATGGTTTGAATACAGCCACGGGCGTACCGCTCAGTGGCTTGAGTGACTGGCTCCAGGTACGAATTGGATCATTCAGCAGCTCGCCGGTTTGCTCGGCTAGTCTCGGCAGCACCGGGGCCAGGTAAATCACAATCTGTCGAAACAGATTCAGCGTGACGCTGCAAATATCCTGCAGTTCGCCGCTTTTGGCGAGATCCTTTTTCAGCTTCCATGGCTCGCGGCTGTCGACGTACTGGTTGGCACGGTCGGCCAGCAGCATGATCTGCCGCATGGCGCGGTTGTAGTCGCAGGCCTCGTAGGCGGCGGCAATTTCTTCGCCGCTGCGCGCTGCCGATTCAAACAGCCCATCATCGGCGGGATATTTGGCGGACAGGCCCGTGTCTTGAACAAATCGCGCCGTACGACTGGCCAGATTGACGACCTTGCCGACCAGATCAGAATTCACCTTGGCAACAAATTCGTCCAAATTGAGGTCCAGATCGTCGACGCGCGGCGTCAGCTTGCCAGCGTAGTAATAACGCAGGTAGGCTGGATCGAGGTGGTCCAGGTACTTGGCCGCGCGAATGAAGGTGCCGGTACTCTTCGACATTTTCTGGCCATCGACGGTCAGAAATCCATGCACGTGGACTTTCTTGGGCAGGCTGTAGCCCGCGCTGCGCAGCATGCCGGGCCAGAACAACGTATGGAAATACGTGATGTCCTTGCCAATGAAATGATGAATTTCGGCAGGGTCGTTGGGCCGAGTCTGCTCGCTGCGCCACCAGTCGTCGAATTTTTCTGGCTTGCCGGCGGCGGTCTGCCGCTCGCACCACTCAAGGGTTGACGCCATATAGCCGATCGGAGCATCGAACCAGACATACCAATAATTGCCCGGACTGTCTGGAATTTCAAAACCAAAATAGGGTGCCGGGCGCGAAACGTCCCAGTCGCGTAGTGGATCGCCTAGGAAGTTGCCTTTGAGGTAATTGGCGATCTCTGGCTGCAAATGCTCGCCGGATTGGGACCATTCGGTGAGAAACGGCCGCAGTTTTTCCAGTTGAATGAACAGATGCGGCGCGCGGCGAATTTCTGGACGAGCACCGGATAGCGTGCTGTACGGATCGATCAGCTCGGTTGGACTATACGTCGCCGAACAGACGCTGCAACTATCGCCATACTGGTCGGCCGATTTGCAGTTTGGGCAGGTTCCCTTTACAAAGCGGTCGGCCAAGAATGTCCCGGCTTTCGGATCGAAGAGCTGAGATACTTCGCGCTCGACGATCAGATCTTGTTTGCGCAGCGATTTCCAAAAGTCGGCACATAGCTTACGGTTGGCATCACTGTGTGTGCTGCCGTAGTTATCGAACTGGATACCGAATCGCGAAAAATCATTCAGATGATCTTCGCGCATGGCGGCGATCAGTGCTTCTTCCTTGCGCCCTTCCTGCTGCGCGCGGATCATGATGGCGGTGCCATGTGTGTCATCGGCGCAGAGGTAGATGCAACGATTCTCGCGCAACTTTTGAAAGCGAACCCAAATGTCGGTTTGAAGGTATTCGACCAGGTGCCCTAGATGGATGTGACCATTGGCATAGGGGAGCGCGGAAGTAACGAGAATCCGTCGAGTCATGGAGAAAGTAAATGCCTTCCTAGGAGAAACGTTCGGTGGACCTGCTGATTAACAACAGAGAGACTGGCTCCCTCCAATGGACTGTGACAATGCCGTTCAGGTTCAGGCAATGTCACCGCTAAAAATCAGCAGAACTGAGTATTCTATCGAACCGCCAGGAAATTCGGGAGGGCGGTCCACGCTAGCCCGCAGGCGAACGCATTGGCTGGGGAGCGAAATTCTGAATTTGCCGAAATACAGGCCGATTTTGCGGGAAATAATTCGCAAAAGCCTCACATTGGCATTGTATGAATTACAACCTCTCGGCAGAATACCGCCCCCACAAGGAACGTGGGCTCGCAGTGCGGGGCTCGGTGATGGACCATCGAGCCAACAACGTAGCGCGGCGTGAATAATCTGGGAGGGAACCCTCGATGTACTTCTACCGGCGGATGGTAGGTCTTTGTGCTGTAGCAACCTGCATTGCTACGTTATTCTGTTCAAATCTCAAAGCGGGTGAGCCGTTGCTCCTCGATTTTGGCACGACCTGGTGCGGTTATTGTCAGACAATGAACCCTGTGGTCGATCAGCTCATCACCGAGGGATATTCAATTCGGAAAATTGATGGCGACCAAGAGCCAGGCCTGGTGCGACAATACAATGTGCGGGTCTATCCGACATTTATCATGACGATTGATGGCCAGGAAGTTGCCCGGTGTAACAAGGCGTCGAAAGCCGATCTGGCGCAGATGTTCCAGCAAGCTCGCATCGTCAATCAGCCGAAGGTGGTTCGCGGACAGTCGCCGGATACTCGCTCAGTGCGAGCAACCGAAGCGAATATCTCGTCAGACTGGAAGTCGGGCGAACCGTCTCAGAGAAATACCATCGCCGCGACACCTGTTTCGCACAACCGATCCATTCCCAATGCACGATCGAAAGAACAGTTGATTCAAAGCTCGGTGCGTCTGAAGATTCAGGAGAACAAGGGAACCTCGACCGGTTCAGGTACGATTATCGATGCCCGCGAGGGGGAAGCATTGATCCTGACCTGTGGTCACGTCTTTCGTGAATACAAGCAAGGGGGCACGATTCTGGTGGATCTGTTTGGACCAAACGCTCCACAACAGGTGCCGGCAACGCTGGTTAGTTTCGATCTCGACAGTGATGTGGGCCTGGTGCGGATTGCCGCCGACCACCAATTTGTAGTGGCACCGGTGGCATCCAAGAGTTTCCGCTACCAAATCGGTTCGTCAGTGACCAGTGTCGGCTGCGACCACGGTGCGGATGCATCTGCTCGAATTGGAGAAGTTCTAACCATAAACCGATTTCAAGGTCCGCCGAATGTTCAGGTATCTGGCCAGCCCGTACAGGGGCGAAGTGGCGGCGGGTTATTTGGCGAAGATGGAGCGGTAATCGGTGTTTGCAACGCGGCCGATCATCAAGAGGACCAAGGGCTGTTTGCGGCGATTGGTGCGATTCATAAGGAACTGGACCGTGCCCGGCTGACGTTTGTGTACGATTCACAGGTGCCGAGCAATTTGAACAACCGTGTGGCAGCAACGGACTTTGCTACTCCAGTCAGTAAGTCTGGCGAGAAGTTTCACAACGTGGCCGCCGACAGCAGCGAAGAGTCGCTCTCGACCGATGAGCAGCAGTTGCTAACCGAACTGCGCAATCTGCCACCGCAATCCGAAGTCATCTGCCTGGTTCGCTCGGTGGATAATCCTCAGGGGCAGAGCCACATCATGCAGCTCAACCGTCTGTCGCCGGCATTTTTGCAGAAGCTGGCCGAAACGAGGGCACGCAACGGCTCGCGTCAGCTTACGTCACTGGAGAATCGACCGACCTCGCAGGCGAACGGTTCAGGCAGTTTCGCGTTGGGTAATGTCAGCCATCCAGCAACCGACAGCCGCGCACGGAACCAACGCCCAAATAGTCCCTTCAGCCAGATGTCCGACACCAAGCCGACACGGTTGATTTCGCTGAATGAGCAAGAGCGCATCTGGCCGGTGCGGTAAATTGCCCGGCTTGATCGCCGCTATGAAAACGGCACGCCGCGTGGTAATCTTTCGGCCATGATTTTCTACATTATCCGCCACGGCGAGAGTACCTACAACTCTGAAGGGCGCATTCAGGGTCAGACCGACATCCCGCTTTCCAGTTTAGGGATGCAGCAGGCCGAGGCAATTGCCGCTGCACTGGCCAAAGTGCCGATTGAGGCAATCTTTTGCAGCCCGTTGCAGCGTGCGTACCAGACGGCGACTCCGCTAGCACAGCGGCTTGGTCTGACGCTACAGACCGACGACCGGCTGAAAGAGATCAATGCGGGAATCTTTCAGGGGCTGCCCTGGAGTGAGATCGAGGCAAAATACCCGAACGAGGCGGTCCCCTGGCGGAATCAGGTGGTGGACTTTGTGATTCCCAACGGTGAATCGCGCGGCGGGCTGATGGTGCGTGGGCTGGCAGCGTTTGAAGCGATCCGCGAAAAACCGTATCGCACGGTGGCCGTTGTCGCCCACGGCGGCATACTGTCGGCGTCGTTCAAGGCGCTGCTAAAGGTCCCGGCTGAGACCAACCCGTTCAGTCTTTATAACGGCTCGATCAGTCGTCTGGTCTGGGACCAACGGATTAAACTGATGACGCTCAATCAGGTCGAGCATCTCTGTGCAGCCGGCCTGGCACGGGACGATGAGACGGGGAATTTATAGCAGTGGCTACATTTAGCCGTGAAAAACGGTCTTGGGTCGCGTTTCCTGCATCAGGTTGAGTACCTGCATCATGTCGTAGGCGGTTAACTCGCACAGCAGTTCGGTGACCTTGGCATGTAGGGCCGGAGGCAACTGCGGCTCGACTTCGCGCATCAAATCGATCAAACGCTGTTCCTGTGCTTCCAGCTCATGGGTGTCCACTTGTCCGTCGGCAACTGCGATGAGAAACGAGTCGAGCTTACGGGCTTGCTCTGCGATGATCGAAGTTTCGGAGTTTTCGTCAAACCACTTGCTTTGAAAGGGGGCTGAACCGCTCATAGTTTATTCCGATGCTGTGAAGGTTGATGTTATTGTAGTAGTTCGATTGTTCGGCGAATTATTCGACTGAATTGCTCAAAAGGGTAGCCACTGCCGGAACTTTTGCCCCTAGCCATCCTCAAGCAACTGCCGGATGGCCACCATTCGCTCTTGCAGCCGACTGCGGCCATCTGGTTTTTGCACCTTTTCACGCCACTCGTCCGGCAGAAAACTGAGCTGTGTGCATTCGAGCACGGCCGCCAGATCCTGCAGCTCCTTTTCCAATCCCTGCGCTGATGGAATAAACTCGGCCAGCGATTGTTCCAGGTCGGCCTTCGTGATGTCTGATCGGCCCGCGGTGAACGACTGCCGTTTGGCACTGAGTACAATGCTTTCAATATCCGCACCGCTCAGTTTTCGTTTTAGATCGACCGCGGGAACGTCCTCTGGCTTGAGTGGTATTTTGCTTTTCTTGGCCATCGCCAAAAACATTGCATGAACGCTAGCTTCATCGTGAGGATAAAACAGCGGAATGTGGACCTCGGCGCGCCCCTGACGTTTCAAATCGATCGGCAGCAGGTCAGGCCGGCTGGTCAGCAGCATCCAGATAATCTGCCCGCGATAGCGTGTATTGCCCATCTGGCTGGCAATCATCGAAAACACACGCGCCGATGTGCCGCTATCGCCGCTGGACTGACGGTTACCAAGCGTGGCGTCTGCTTCGTCGACAATGACCAGCACCGGGCCGAGAGACCGCAGTACGGTCAGTACCTGTTCCAGGTTCCCTTCGGTCTCACCGACATATTTGGAGCGAAAATTGCGCAGTGAGACGCACGGGATGCCGACAGAGCCAGCATAACATTCGGCCAAAAATGTCTTGCCGGTGCCGACAGGCCCGCAGATGAGGTAGCCCATCGGGGCCGTCTCGGACTCCCCCTTCTGAATGGCAGCGGCGTCTTGTTTGAGGCGTTCGATCGCTGTGTCGTGACCAATCACCAGATCGAGTGTGTGCCCCGGCTCGACAAACTCGACCAATCCCTGACACTGCCGCTCGATCATCGATTTCTTAAGCTGGCGAAATCGCTTGGAGTCGAGCCGCCGCGAAGTTCGCGCTGCCTGTGCCAGAATGACATTCAGATTGGTCAGGCTCAGCCCGTTGGAGAGCTTGGCCAGTTGCTCGACGGTGAAATCCGTCAGTCGCTTGATGTCTTCGTCTTTTGTACTGTGCTGGATGTAGTGTTCGCGGACTTTTTGGTCTGGCAACGAAATCTCAATCGTCGCCACATGCGGGCTATGCAGCAGGCGATCGTTGATCTCGGACAGCTTGTCGGCAATCAGACAAAAGCAGTTGTTGACACGTTTGATGTGCGGATTCTGTGCCCAGTGCAGAAACCGGACCAACCTTGAACCATTGCCGCGCGACAGACTGTCGAGGTCTCCGGCGGGAACCAGGTACTGCGCGTAGTCGAAAACGAGCGAGACGCTCTTCCGCTGGGCCGGTTCTTCAATCAAGTTGCGTTCGACAAATGCGTCCAGGCCCAGAAGCACTTTGTCCGGCTCGCGCGGCCAGGTGAGTGGCTCTCCCCAGCGGCTGGTGAGGCTCTGCATCATCTGTTGCAGGCGACGCGAATCGCTACCGGCCAAGGCTCGCAGCCCGCGGCTGAGGTCGTAGCTGAGGACGATGTCCCACTTGCCAAATAACTGTTCGGCCAGAAATTCGGAGAGACTGCAATAGCGAGTGGAGTTCTCGCCGGGACACTCGATCAGGTCATGCACGTTGCCGTGCAGGACGAACATCGAGGTCGTGCCGGAAAAGTACAGGTCGGCCAACTCGCGTGCCCAGCCGGGGTACCATTCTGGTAGCGGCTCGCGTGCATCCGGTTTTGTAACAGCGTTTGGCTCTTCGTGCAGCATTTTCGGGGTTGCGATCCAGTGGCCTAGCTAAACAAGAGGAATCGCGCGGATCAGCCGTCGGTCTGTTTTGTCTTGGTGGCAGGGCCAAGATCCTTTTGCGTCTCGCTGACGGCAGAAGTCTCTGGCGTGACCAATCCCATTTGAATTTCGAATTCGCGAAGTGCCTGGTCTCCCATATGTTTCTCCATGGCCTGCTCGCGCTGGATATCGACAATGCCGTCGCTGGAAAGGTCGGCGGCGACGCGGACCTTGGCGCGGTTGAGGCCGATCTTGTCCTGAATGACTTGTTCGATCTGGCCAAAATCGGTCGTCACGTCAAAGTTGAAGCTGGTGGCCAGTTTGGCCATCTCGGCCTCGGCGCGACTCATCTTCAACTCGGCATCGTACTTGGCAATTTTCTCGCGTACGTCGCCCAGCTTCTTGGTGGCATGCTTGATCTTGGAGACGTTGTTGCCATAGGCCTCTTCGTGCAGCTTGAGCTGGCCTTCGTTTTCGGCCATTTCGTTTCTGGCCTTGGCCAGTTCGAGCGCGAACCGAGCGGCCGTCTCGCGGTCACCGGCCGAGAGGTAGGCCTTGATCTTGGCTTCCAACGAATTGACATGTTGCTTGTCGTTGGCCACCTGGCGGCTGACTCGCTCGACCAGAGCGCGGTATTGTTCCAGTCCTTCGCGTCCTTCTTTCAGTTGATTGACGGCCAGATCGTATTCGTATTGCATTTGAGCAATCGGATCCGCAGTCCAAAAGAAATTGGCCACTTTGTTCATCTGCGCCTTCAAGGTTCGCCACATTTTGCCAATGATCATCGCGGCTCCAAGGTATCTGTTGTGAGTAGGGAAATGATTCGGTTCTGTAGATGCTGTTTGGCGACCACAACAAGATAAGTGTAGTTCGCCGATGCCCTACGACTATTGAAAAACCCGATGACGAAGACAACCGCTGCGATAGGATCCCCTGGTTGACATCGCACAAATTGCCCCACCGGTTCGGTTACTCGACAATGGTATACCGCCAAGGTTCTTCAGGTCTGTATAGCCCCATCGGGGCGGGCTGTCAAATGAAGCCAAGCTGACTTGAAATAGTTTGAGAGAGTACGCAAAACACTCCGGTTGGTTGTAGAGAAAATGTAGCTCTGAGAGCGATTTCTTACCAGGTGTCTGGTCGATAGGAAGTGAAGTTTAGGCCCGCGTTGGGGAACTGCTGTATTTGCCAAAATAATACGCCGCATGCGCACTATTTCATGGAGTGTGAATGCCCAGTTCACTGATCAAACAGGGGGATTTCGTCGATATTTTACCATTACCTAAACCTGCACAGAGAGGTAAGATATAAGGGTCGAATCGTCCTTGCTGAAAGCCTGTCGGCCGCTGGCTTTGGGAGAGTCTTATGGACCGACGAACCAGGACGGTTATTTTTTGAGGATTTTGAACGGATGGAAGAGTCGCCGCAGGGGCTCGACAGCTTAAGCTTGTCGTTTGTCGAAGGATTGTACTCGGACTATCTTCGCAATGCCGAGAGTGTCTCGCCGGACTGGCGTAGCTACTTTGAGGAAACACTGCGCACTAACACCAATGGAGCGGCGCACTCCAACGGTCACGGTTTTCAGACCGGACCAAGCTTTAGCCCCCCCAGCTTATTCAGTCCGCCACGTGTCGCACTGGCAGAAATAGATCCGGCCGCCAACGAATCGA
>JAWXCH010000389.1:0-7819 GCA_034440595.1 Planctomycetota bacterium
GCATGTGGCGATATTGTGCAAGGCGAAGGCCACATCGGGATTTCCTCCGCACCACTTTCGTGTTGCCAGATCAAAAGTGCTTCAGTGTAGAGATCTTCAGCGGCGGTCCACTCTTCTCTTTCGCCGTGTACTGCGGCGAGGTTGTTGATCAGTGGTGCAAGCCAGGGATGCATTCCATGCAGCTTTTCTTTTGCCAACTGCACGGCTTGTTGGTGGAGTTTCTGGGCTTCGTCCAATGAGCCTTGATCTTGCAATACCGAACCGAGAGCGTCGAGCACAAAGGCTAGCTCCGTGTCAGCGATATTTTCGGAGCCATGGTGTTCTTCCGCGATGACCAGCGTGCGACGAATTGCGGTTTCGGCGTCAGCGTTGCGGCCTTGTGCAACGCGGAGCCAGGCGACCGCCATCAAGGGCTGCACAAACCCAGGATCATCCGCTTTGAGGCGACTCTCTTGGATGGTCAGCACTCGCTGTAGGGCAACGTCTGATTCGGAGTATCGCCCCATTTGATAGTACAACTGTCCCAACGCCAGTAAAGCGTCGGCAGTTTCTTCGCTATCGGGTCCGATTTGCTTTTCATAGGTGGCCAGCGATTGTCGCAATAGAGTTTCTGCTTCGGGCGTGTGGCTGAACAAAATCAATGTCTGCGCAAGAAAATATCGGCTATTAGCCAAATCGGTGTTGTCGGCCTCCGCATGTTTCTCGCGAAGGGTCAGCCCACGGCGGTGATAACGCTCAGCATCGCGATATTTCCCTTGAGTTTCGTAGATCCATGCGACCTCGTGCAGTGTATCAGCCAAATCAGGGTGGTCCGAACCGAGTGCTTTCTCTTGAAGTTTGATTGCACGTAGAAGCAACGGTTCCAGATCAATCGTTCGCCTGTGTTCTTGGTAAAATTTCGCCAAATGGAGCACTGCCTCGGCGGAATCGCCAGGAGAGTTGGCCTCGCAGTGCGAGATCGTTTTTTGAATGAGTGCCTCGGCCGCCGGCAGGCGACCCAGTTTCAGCAGGCCGTCGATCGCGTCTTCGCGACTCTTGAGTGTCGCTTCGTCCAGAGCACCCAGCACCGATTGTCGCAGTTCAAATGCCTCGGTGTAACAAGTCACTGCAAACGGCTTATCGCCTTGATTCCAACGACAGTCGCCCAGATCGTGCAACCATACCGCAACATTTGGATTGTCTGCTCCAACGGTTCGAGCTGCGGCCATTCCCTGTCGATAAATGGTCTCGGCGGCAGCGTAGTCTTTTAGGAAAAAGTTGCAGTTGGCCAATTGGCGGCGGTTGTATTGCGTGATCTCGTCGCTGGCACCGCGAATTGCCTGATGTTGTTTAACCACTCGCTGGAAATGAGGTGCAGCCGACTTGTAATCTTTCTTGTAGTAGTAGGCATCGGCCAGGTATTCCAGCACCGCGACGATATCCGCTTCGGTTCGTGCCGGGTCGCGGCCTAAAAACTTGAGCGATGTCCAAAGACTGGCAATGGACTCCTCGTAGCGTTCCAGTCGAAATAGCGCACGGCCTCGAAAATCATGCGAGCTCCACACAAAGTTGCGCTTAGGTGCGGTGTTCGTCGTCCAAAGAGAGATCATGCGATCGGTGTAATCCAGCGCCTTCGCGTGCTCCTCATCGTTAGTCGACTTTTGATACAGGCTGAGCAACGAATAGTATTCATTCAACACTTCGCGCTGCGCGTCGGTAACCTGTGCCCGCACTCCGGTGGGAAAGAGCACGATCAGACACAATGGAACCAGTGTCCAGCAGCAAGTGCGACGAAATGCAGTGAGGCGATACACGGCCAGGTCCCAGGATAAATAGGTGGAAGTTGATTGACCTCGAGCGCTGCTACGGCTTCATCAGAATTGGCTCTTTGCAAAAACTGGAGTAGGTAGGTGCGTGTGGAATCAGAAGCGTTTCAGCTTCAGCTTTGGCTTTTCGTTTCAATTCATTCACCGTTTCAAAGTACTCTTTCATCCCCTTGTCCATATGTGCATGAAGCTTCACGACATCCAAGGGGCCAGGCAGTGACACCAGGCCATCTACGAGGTGGTAGGAATAGACGGCCAGCTCCTCGATTGCGTCCTCCTCGCCCTCTCCCTTTTTTCCACTTTGTGCGTTTAGCTCCGCTTTCCATTCCTCTAGGAGCGAATCGCGAACACGCAAACCGTAGCTCACCTGCTGAGCTCCGCAGGCAGCGAGCAATGCCGCGTCAGGCTGGCCAATATCCTTCAGCCTGCCTATCTCGCTATCCAGATAATCAAAGTTGGGTTGCGTGTCTCCCTTCTTCAAACTCTTTTCGTTGGCGATGAGGCCACCGGCGTGGCACGTATCCAACATCACCAGAATTTTGCGGCCAGACAGCCTTTGTAGCCAATGGCCAAATTGATCGTCCGACACGCAAGTTTCGCGAATGACCGCTTCGTTGGCCTTAACATCCTCTTTGGCATTGATCGCAATCTGCCTTAGTCGGTCAACCCGGGGCTTCATTTTAGGATCGAGCTTCCCTTCGCGATCCATTGTGACCAGCTTGCTAAGGATGCCAATATCAATATAGTCGTGCGTCATTAGGTATTCATCCTTGCCATCGGATTCGTCCCCATTGTCGTCAGACATCTGTCCGCCGTGGCCGCAGTACATGATAAAGACAGTGTCGCCGGGGCGGCTGACACTTGGCAGCCATTTTGTGACCGCCTCCTGCAAGTTGGCCTTGGTCGATTCTGAATTAGTAAAAACCTTGTATTCGTCCAGCGCGCCAATGCTCTTCATCAGGCGACCGGTGACCATTGCATTATTTGCCGGACAGGGGAGATTTGGCCCTCGTGCCCCTTCACCGCCCATCTCCTTCATGATGTCGTGAAACTCATATTCGGAGGCTCCAAAGAAGACTCCAAATCGCTTGCCAGTCTGGCGCGGTGTGGCGGCATCACGGGGGGCAGTCGTGATCTCAACGATACTCTCTGACCATTTCTTGGTCTCGGTTTGCGCAATGTCCTTGATGGCTTGTTTTTGGACATCCGTGTTCACGGGGTTGAATTGCTGTTTCTGCAGTTCTTTTGCCGAAAGGGCCTCAATGGGATCTTTAGAAGCAATCACCTTGATCGCCTCTTTGCCAAAGGGTGCACCAACCTTCCAACGGAAAAGGCTTTCTGTGGCTGGGATTGAGAACGTCTTCTTGGCTAGCACATGGCTGGTCGGCTGAGCCGAATTCGGAAATATCTGCAGGATCTTGCCGTCCGCCTGCTTGTATAGCACGTAAACATAGGCATCCACTTCGGAGGTGACCAGCACGCGCATGGAATCTCCATCGCGGTAGAATCGATCCGGCCGATCAACATCCGCTTGAACAAGAAATGCCGGCTGCTCCTGCGGCAACTTAATAAGGTTCTCGTCTTCGGCCGCGAAAGCACTCCCCTGTACCAGGCCAATCATGCAAGCCAGCATTAAGCCAAAAATTCTCGAGTGCATCGTCCGTTATCCTTCTTGAGTTGCAATAAATGATAATTTGCCGACGGACAGATCCCCCTCTCAACTCGGGGGTCATTCAATCTTCGTTGATGTTCAGGCCGTTAGCAAGCAGCAAAACGCCACGAATTGTCGCTAAATTTGGCATTCTGGCACCGAATTCACGCAAGCCAATTGTGTGATTTCAGTTGTTCGACCGCCATTTGCCAAAGGTTATCTCACAGCACTAGAGACGTGGTGACCTGCAAAAGAGTTCCCGGCCGGATTTGCCGATTCCAATGATCGGTCCGCCGATAGCGGGAATTGGGGTCAATCGGGTATCTGGCCAAAACGCTGCCTCACCACCGCGGTGCAAATACCGACCAATTCCTCGGCCTGCCTGGTTATGGCAGCCGCCTCGGCCGCCCCAGACTTGTCGACAATAGCGGTCTCCGCTGTCGGCCACTGTGTGATCAAAGCCGGCGAAAACTCAAAATCCCTGAGCAATTGCTGCCGAATCTCATCCCCTGCGACTAGCAGCCGGCCCGCATTTTCCCCCGCCTGCTCGACCAAAGGCCGGTATCGCGGATCTTTGGCGGCGGTTGCCAGTTCCGGCCCATGCACTTGGACGACATACGGCACGCCGCTTTCTAAGGCCAGGTGCGCAAAAACCCACAGGTACTGCACGACCACAATATGAGGGTCAAATTCGTTGATCAGCTCATCTAAGGCGTCGCGTAGCACAGCGCGATACTCGGCCAGTTCGTGATCCGTCAGCGAGTCATAGGTCCGGCGATTCTCGTCATTTTCCGCCGTAAAGCCGGGTAGTCCAAATGGCAATTCGGCTGTCAAATCGTCAGCGCTACACAGAATCTCCCGCTTGGGGATGGCCATGCTGCTCGCCGGATTGCCCTGCTCTCGCTCCGATACAACCTTCAGGCAGCAAAGCGTGTGGCCCGTTTGCAGCAACGCATTTTCAAGCTTCCCAGGCGGCAGCCAAGGTCGATCAATCGGACACTGCTGGGCCAGTAGAATTCGCATACGCTCAGGTTTGAACAGATAGGATTGCGGCAATCACTGCGGAACTGGCCCTGCGGTCCCAAAAGGACATTATGGCCGCTGTCATCGTCCAGCGGCAGGCCGGAACCGGCGTATTTCCCGCGAGTCGAGCCGTTGATAATAGGGAATTCGGGCGATTTAGGCTACTGCGACTAAAGATTGGCTTCAGTTCGGCTAACGTGCCGCCGCGATATTCGCCGAAAGTACTTACGATAAGGTAGGATGTAACGAATATGCGGATTAAAACACCGCTAGTAGGGCAACTCTCTACGGCTGCGGTCCGTACTATTATTCAGCAGATTCATACTAGCAACCAATAAGTGCCACGGAATGAGCACCGAGCAGCAACAAACGCCCGAAGCACACCTGGTCGATCAGACTCGCCAGCAGATCCGTGGGTTGATCGGCGAGATCGAAAGCCTGGCACGCAGTAATCTGGCCCCGCAAGAGTTCTACGCCGGTTTTCTGAGCCGCGTCGTGCAAGCGGTTGGTGCCGAGGCTGGCGCGGTCTGGGCGCTCGGCGAAAGTGGCCGTCTGGAGCTGGCCTATCAGGTCAATCTGCGTTCCACGCGTTTGGCCGATCGAAAAGAAGATCAGGAGCGTCACGGTCGTCTATTGCGCAAAGTAGTTGGCACCGGCGAAGGGATGCTGGTACAGCCGCAATCGGGGGATGGCGATGGCCAGGTTGGCAACCCAACCGATTTTCTCTTGGTGCTTGGTGCCTTGCGCAGCGATCAGGAAATCCAGGGGGTCGTTGAGATCTTTCAGCGCTCCGGTGGCTTGCCGGCCGTTGAGCGCGGTTACTTGCGGTTTTTACTGCAAATGTGCGCCGTCGCCAGCGAGTATCTGAAGACTCATCAACTGCGCTTGTTCACCGACCAGCAGGTTATGTGGACACAGCTAGAGCAGTTCACCCGGACAGTTCACGATGGTCTGAATCCGCGGAATACTGCTTATACGATCGCCAACGAGGGACGCCGGCTGATCGAGTGTGACCGCGTCAGCGTGGCGATTCAAAAAGGACGCAAGTGCAAGATCCAAGCGATCAGCGGGCAGGAGAGCTTTGATCGCCGCTCCAACACCGTCTCGTCGTTGGACCGCCTGGCATCGATTGTTAATCGCGGGGGCGAAGCGGTCTGGTACAGCGGCGATACTTCCAATATGCCGCCGCAAATCGAAGAAGCGATCGAGCGCTACGTAGACGAATCGCATACCAAAGCGCTGGCCATCTTGCCGCTGTTTCAACCGGTTCCCGAATCTACGACCCCCGATCGTCCCAAGGCTCCCAAAATTGTCGGAGCGCTGATCATTGAGCAAATTACCGAAGATGCGTTTACGCCCGGCATGATGCGGCGCATCGAGGTCGTCCGCGATCATAGCGCTTCGGCGTTGACCAATTCGATCGAACACAACAGCCTGTTTCTGCTACCTGTCTGGCGCGCCATCGGCAAAAGCCGAGTGCTGGTCGCCGCGCGGAACCTGCCGAAGACATTGGCCGTCATGGCCCTGCTCGTTGGGCTGGTGCTATCGATGCTGCTGATTCGCGTCGATTTCAAACTGCACGGTAAAGGCTCGCTGGAACCGGTCGTTGTACAGAATATTTATGCCAACGTCCCCGGAACCGTTCGCGAGGTATCGGCTTTGGCGGAACATGATGCCAAGGTAAATAAGGATGATGTGCTGCTGAAACTGGAAAACAGCGAACTTTCCAACAGTATCACTGATTTGGTTGGCAAGATTAACGCCAGCAGTAAGAAGGAACACGCGTTGCAAGATCAACTGAGTTCCATACGCCAGGGAAGCCCCGAGGCCGAATTGCAACGTGCCAAGATCACCGGCGAATTGCAAGAAGTGCTGGAGATGCAGGACAGCTATGCCGCGCAGCTCGAAATTGCCAAGCAACACGCCGAATACCTGACGGTCCGCAGCCCGATGACCGGTCGAGTTCTCGATTGGCAGCTTCGCGAGAAGTTGATCAGTCGCCCGGTTTCGCGCGGCGATTTGCTGCTGTCGATTGCCGATCCAACTGCCGAGTGGGAGGTAGCACTCCGTGTTCCAGAAGACCGCATGGGGCACATCATGCGTGCCAAGAATCAGCAGACTGAGCCGCTGAAGGTCGAGTTTAATGTTGCGACCGATCCGGGAGTGACTCACACCGGTGAGATCAAAGAGATCAGCACAATCGCCGAAGTACACCCTGAAGAAGGGAACATCGTCGTCATCAAAATCAAAATGGACAAAGACAAGTTGGTTACCAAGCCGCAACCGGGCACCACCGTTTCGGCCAAGATCTATTGCGGTACCACTACACTCGGTTATTCACTCTTCCACGATCTGATCGCGTGGTTTCAGTCGCGCGTTCTGTTTCGTTGGTAGCCTTTCGGGGAGAAGCATCCATGCGTCGCTTTTTAATGTACACGGTCATCCTTGGTTGCCTCGCCACTCCTGGCTTACTGGTCGCGCAACGATTTCAAGAAGCGAAACTCCCCGCAGCCGTTGCGGGGCAAAAACGTCTTCAAAACTGTCGCGTCTCTTATGTCAACGAGGCGCAGGTGCCGGCGCAGGAGGCGGGTGTACTGGTCGAATTGCCGATCGTTCAAGGTGCGCAAATCACTGCCAACCAACTGATAGCAAAAATCGAAGACAGTCAGGCCTTAATGCAAGGCAAGGCGGCTCTGGCCGAACTGACAGCCGCACGAGAAAAAGCCGCCAGCATTGTCGATGAGGAGATTGCCAAGAAAAAAGCCGAACAGGCCAAGGTGGAATGGGAAAAAGCCGTTGCGGCCAATAATCGTACAAAAGGTGCCTATTCAGACGTAGATATTTCACGACTCAAGCTCACTTACCAGCACGCACTACTCGAAATCGAACGTGCCATCAGTGAACGCAAACTGGCCGGCTCCATGGCCGATGTCAAGGTGGTCGAAGTTGAGGCGGCTCGCAAGTCACTTGAGCGCCGGCAGATCAGATCCCCCATTGACGGCATTGTCATGGAGGTCAACCTGCACCGTGGCGAATGGGTCAAGCCAGGAGACTCCGTGGCCTGGATCGCGCAGCTCGATGAACTCATGGTCGAAGGCCGAATCAAAAAGGCTAACTTCAGCCCCGACAGCTTCGTGGACAAACCGGTGAAAATTGAATTTGAACTTTCCAACGGACAACGGGAGCAGCTCGATGGTCAAATCGTGTTTGTCCGCCCGTCGATCGAAGCGGGTGATGTTCGCGTCTACGCCAAGGTGAAAAACAAGAAGGCGAAAGGGCACTGGGCACTGCTACCGGGCATGGACGCGGTCGACATGATTGTCGAATAAGTTGTGATGAC
>JAWXCH010000390.1:0-10508 GCA_034440595.1 Planctomycetota bacterium
ACGTAACCCGCCGAAAGGGACTTGCCGTCGCTGGAAAAACTGAAGTGCGAGATCGGCTGTCCACCGACCAATCCGCGAATGGCCTTACCGGCGTCCCTTCCGTCCTTGTCGGTCGCCGGCAATTTCGACACGTCAAGCAGTTCGACCGCGTTAATCGATTTGGACCACGCCAAGGTCTTGCTGTCAGGCGAAAACAGTACCTGTGGTGCCGATGCCGTGATTCCCGGCGTGGCGGCACGGCGGGTGGCTAACTTTGGCTGAAAGCCAGCGACATCCCAGACGCGAACGGTGCCATCCACGGCACTACTGGCTAGCAAACTCTGGTCCGGGCTGATTGCCACACGTCCCACTGATGCCAGATGTCCCGTGTCATCGCGCAATTGCTTGCCACTGGCCAGATCCCATTGCGTGAGAACATTGTCACTGGCACAAATCAATACATTGTCGTTCAGAAACTGCGGCATGGTCTGGGTCGTCGGCACTGAGAAACGAACGCTCAGAGCCTTGGTCGCGGTGTCATAGACACTGATCTGCATTTTCTGATCCAGCACGGCAAATCGCTTGGAGTCAGGTGAAAATCCAACCCAGATGTATTGAGCGCCTGAACCGGCGATGGAGTGAAGTTTGTTTTGTTCTTGCAAGTCGTACAGGGCGATCGATTGATCAACCATGCCTCCGCCAAACCATTTGCCGTCAGCCGAATAGGCAATGGCCCCGGCAAATACACGCGGGCCAGTGACCGAGGGGACCGCTTTTGTCGATTCAACGTCCCAGGATTTAACTCCTTCGCGCGATGTGTGACCTGCCAGAGTGATCGTCTTACCATCCGCGCTGAACGCCGCGCTGGTCATACCGGAAAATTCGCCAGGAATTTCCGGCAGACGGCTGCCCGTCTCGACATCCAGGATCCGTAGCTTGTCCGCGCTCGGGCCGACCACTACCTTTTTTCGGTCGGGGCTGAGCGCTTTTAACGTAACTGTTCCCGGGGCATTGTACTGCGGCCAGGCGAGCGTTTTGGTTTTTAGATCCCAGCACTGAACGCGATTTTCACCCAGCAGCAGCAACTGCGTGCCGTTGGCGACATACTCAAGAATCTGGTCCCGTTGCCGGTTCGGGCGTGGAACTCTGACTCCATGTTGCAAGATGGACTCCGTCACGCCACTGTCGATATCACATTGATAGAAATTCGAATCAGCGTTGCAGCAAGAAATCACGCTCTTGCGATCTGGCGCGACCGTGAAGATCGAGATCAACCCCGGATGACGATATCGGCTGCTGCCAAATCGCCCGATAGCACCTTCCGGCAGCGGATTGCCCGATTGATCGAGACGCGGTGCCTTGGTCGTTTCGGCATCGGGGGATTGCAACGCGTTGGCGGGAACGAACGTGCAGCAGCCCAAGAACGCCGAGATCAAAAGCAATCGCATGGTTGAATCACCTTCGTGATACTGGTTGAAAAAGAATGAATTCACTCAATCGCCGGACAATATCGAACGGGGGTGGATCGAACTGCGAGCGATAGATAGGTGAATGACAACTGGCGGGCAATACCGCAATTCTCCTATGCGGCCTTATTGAATATGATAGCTAAAGTGCGACAATTCTGCGAACATTTTGCCCAGCCCAGTCGGTGGGGTATGCCAGATTCACCTTTTACCAGCCGAGGATCCAGGATATTCTGCGGTACCGGGGGAGCTAAGTCTGCTGCTATGAAATACGACAGATTAGGTGCAAAATTGTATGCGCACTGCGTCAATTGAGAAAATTCTGGGGTTTAGACCGCAGTGAAGTGGCGGATCAGTCCCCGGTGCTGTCAGAGCCGCTTTTACCAAAGCACTGCACTGGCAACAACATCCCCTGCCAGATCGACCATTTTGCCATTTGAATAGTGAGTTCAACGTGCTGCAAACGCTTTTTTATATTCCAACTAAAATCGGCGATGTTCCGCTTTTTGGACCAGGTGTCCTATTGGTCCTATGGGCCATCGGTTCCATCGGGTTACTCGTCTGGCTGGTTCGCCGCCAAGGGTTCAATGCCGATACGCGCGCCTATTTACCGGTTCTGCTGCTGCTTGGGCTGGCCATTTATTTTCTGCCAAAGATCGTCGGCGATACGCAAGGTCTGCCCGTTCGCGGGTATGGGGTCATGCTGCTGCTGGCGGTGGCCTCGTCCGTGGGGCTGCTAGTCGCGCGCGGCAAGCGCATCGGGATAGATCCTGAACTGATTTTCTCGCTGTCGTTTTGGCTCTTTGTGGCAGGGATCCTTGGTGCGCGCGTGTTTTTTGTGATTCAGTATTGGAATGAGAGTTTTTACCAGACGACAAAGGACGGTTCTTTTGACTTTGGAGCTACCGTTCGAGCGGTGCTGAATATATCCCAAGGTGGTCTGGTCGTCTTTGGTTCGCTTATCGGAGGTGCCATCGCGGCATTAATTTTTATTCGCAAGCACAAACTGCCGACGTTGGTCATGGGAGACCTGATGGCTCCCTGCATTGTTCTCGGGATGGCTATCGGTCGCATCGGCTGCTTTCTAAATGGTTGCTGTCATGGAGCCGTTTGTGACTTGCCGTGGGCTGTGCAGTTTCCGCATGGCAGCGAGGCCTACGTCCAGCAGGTCGAAGATGGTAGTTTGCGTCCGTATGGAATTGTGTTTGCTGATCGTAGTTCCGCTCCTCCGAAGGTCGAGGCGGTCGAAGAAGGAACCGCCGCTAAACTGAGTGGACTGCAAGTTGGCGAAACGGTGCAAAGTGTGCTTTTTCGAACAAATTCTTCTGCCGAGTGGAAATACAAACCAGTCTCCACGGTGGCAGCGGCACGCGATGCACTCCGCCTCGCGACTGAACCAGGCCACCAAATTACGTTAGCGGTCGCCAAGGATGGGGGATATGTCCGACAACTGCCCGCGTGGAATGTTCCAGCAGTTCCACCGGTCAGCCTGCCCGTTCACCCGGCACAATTGTACAGCGCCATCGATGCATTCCTGCTGTTCTTTGTGCTGCTGGCTTATGAACCATTCCAGCGTCGCAACGGAGAGTTACTGGCGCTGCTATTAGTGCTACATCCGATTTCGCGATTCACTTTGGAGATTATCCGAGTCGATGAACCACCGCAGTTTGGCACGCCGCTGAGTATCTCGCAGTTGATCAGCATTCTGGCGGTCATCGGGGGATGCGTACTATGGCGCTACATACTTAGCAATGGGGTACCTGTTCCGCCGCGGAATTTTCCCACCAGGCCGCAACCTATTTGATCCGCACTTCTGGTAGTCAATTTCTAGAAGTATTCGACGGTGCATAAACAACTGAAAGACGCCAGATAGCTGTATGAGAGTCCAAGGATTCCAACGATTGTCAGTACCAGACGAGTTGCCGACTAGAACGCAACCAATCAGTGCGCCAGTTGCGCTGCTTCTCGGCGGTATTCTGTTCTGTGTGGTATTGTTTTGCGGCTGCGTGAATCAGCAAACGGAGGGCACCGCAACCGTCTATACATCGAGCAAGGCAATCGTGGTATTCATTATCGTAATGGGGGCGTTTATCTGTCTGCTCGGGATCCGCGTACTCCGTATCAAAGAGGGAAAACGTTGGGCTTGGCGAATTGTTGCGACCCTGTTTTTTCTGATCGGCATCGGGATTTCTGCCTTCATGGTGCCACTGGTCCTTTATGAATCGGTACGGATTGATGACCAGGAGATTGTGATCCAATCGCAGCAGTCGTCTCGCGAAGTCACAATCCGCTACGATGAAATCGCCAGAGTCCAGGCCACAGCAATGCGTACTGAGCACCCGCGAGACTGCTCGAAGTTCTGGCTGATCGTGCATTTGAAGGATGGACGGCAACAAGAGCTGATCGTCAACGATCTGCTGTCCGCGGCGCTACCGCAACTGCTCGAGAAACTAAAACAGCACCAGATTCCGCTGATCGATCCGGAAAATCTCCCCAGGGTAACTGAGCGTTGACCTGCGGCACGGTGTTTCGCCTGATCAAGACTCTCCGGCGATTAGTCGCAGGCGAATTTCGACTTCTTGCTTGTCGCGAATTACCGTCAGAATGACCTCTTCGCCGGGACGTTTGTTTTCGATGATATCCAGAAAATCGTCGGCACCGGCAATCTTTTGACGATCGACGGCGATGATCGTATCCGCCGCGCTACGATCGAGAGTTTCGGTTTCATACACAAATGGTCCCTGGCGTTTCTTTTGACGAACGACGCGAATGGCTCGCATGCCCGCCTTCTCGGCAGGTCCGCCGGGAGTCAGCGCGGCAATCACCAAACCGCGATCCGTTTCAAAGACTCGTTCGATACCAGTGTCAGGCCGGATCACATGCCCCCGCTCGATTAGTTGCGGCACCACACGCGTGATCGTGCTGACCGGTAGCGCAAAGCCGACGCCGGTGTTCTGTCCGGTCTTGCTGGCGATTGCCGTGTTGACGCCAATCAACCGACCGCGACTGTCCAATAATGGTCCGCCCGAGTTGCCAGGATTGATGGCCGCATCGATCTGAATGATCGATTTCAGGCTCCGTTTGTTGCGCGTTGGCAGGGTGCGATTGACGCTTGAGACGATCCCGACCGTCATCGTTCTCTCCAGGCCAAACGGGTTGCCAATGGCAAACACTCGCTGCCCAACACGCAGGCGCGACGAATCGCCAAATTGAATCGGGATCAAGATTTCCGCAGGGGCGACAATCCTCAGCACCGCCACATCGCTGGCCGGGTCGCGGCCAACCAGTTTAGCTTCGTACGACTGTCCATCATGCAGCGTGACTTCGATTTCGCGAGCACCTTCGACGACATGAAAGTTGGTTAGGATGTGGCCGTTGCGGTCCAGAATGGTGCCAGATCCGGTCCCTTCCGCCGTCGATTCAAATAGCATCGTCTGATTGACGATCTTAGTACTGATGTTCACGACGCTGCGATTGACGGTTTCGTACACGGCAATATTGACCCGTTCTTCCGCCGTCAGTTCATCCGCAGGCATGCCAGCAGGAAAGCCAGCAACAGGTATACCCGCCGGTTGTGGACCCCGTTGAGGCGGTTCCTCGAGCGGAGGAAGTTGCTGAAATTCATCGGCAGCCAGATTGGCGATGGGAGAGGGTACGTATTGCAGCAGGCTGACGATCACTGCGCCACATAGCGCCGAGACCAGGCAGAGGGAGAGTTTTTCGCGTGTCATAGGAATAGCCAATGATATTGGAGCTTTCGATTTAGATCGACCAATGCGACTGAGATCCTCGATCTGCTACCATATACAACATTTCAGCCGATTTGGCGAGACAATTCGATCTTCCTGCATCACTACCATGCTGTCACAAAACTGCCACACTGTTTGTCACAGCAGAGCAACTGGCCGGTAATTGGATAGAGCGGGGCAGACATCCATGAAGTACTCAGGAAACCAGGAGGAAATCATTCGATGCAATGCCGGAACTCCAAACAATTGCGATTGCTTAGGCTTGCTTTGCTCACCGGTTTGCTACTGTGTAGCGGGTGCGTAAATCAACAAATTGAAGGCACGGCAACCGTTTACAGGTCAAGCATCGGCGTAGCGGTGTTCGCCGTGATTTTTGGACTGCTGTGCTGCGCGTTTGGAATCTGGTTACTTCGCCATCCCAGAGGGAATCGCTGGATACTACGAACATTGACTGCGATTTTGTTTGTTCTTGGTATTGGCTTGCCCACAATCCTTTTACGCACGGTTTTGCACGAGTCGGTACATATCGACACCGAAGAATTTGTAATTAACGCGCGAAAGACAGGTTACCGCCCAGAAATCCGCATTCGTTACAACGAAGTCGCTCAAGTAACCGCTTATGCACAGCGTAAGCAGCGCTCGACAGGTTATTCGCGATTCTGGTTGGTCGTCGACTTCAAAGATGGTCGACAGGAAGAATTGACCGTGAACGATCTGCTGACTGCGGCCTTGCCACAGCTTCGCGAAAAACTGTCGCAGCACAATGTGCCGCTTAAATTCCCAGAAAATCTGCCCCCGTAAGCGCTACCGCGAAGCGGTTCGCCGTGCAGGTCCGCCAATCTGGATTGAATTGTGCCCAATCGCAAAGTCCGATTTTCCATCCACCACAACGCGGACGATATATTCGCCGGTGGCATCACGCGGAAACTGCAATCTAGCGGCGACACGTCCATTAGTCACGGTTGTCGTTGCCGTGGCAATCACCGATTGATTGGCCTGACGGTAGGTCGTTTCAAACGAGCGGAAAAATTCCTCTCCCGGCAAATAGTGTGGTCGATTGGCCAGTCGCTGACTGCGATGTCGTGGAATCAGTACTTCAATGCGCCCTGCACCACTCACCGGTGATCGACCTTGAATTGACAACACTCTCTCCGAATCACTCACCGTTAGTGCAAAACGTTTCGGATAATGCATCCGCATCAACGGGTCGCCAAACAGGTTGAACAGCGACACATGCTCGCGCCGTTCTTCCTGAAAATCGGCAGGCAGCGCACCGATACACCGCACCGCCTGATATCCCCACGTGCTGTAGGCCCAAATCGGCAAATCCGACGGCATGTCTTGAAATGCACGGCTTACGCAATGTACGAATGCGCTGGTGAACGAGCGCCGCTGGATCGGTGCCAGATCGCGCTTGGCATGCATAAATACTTCGCCAAGTGTTGGGCGTTGCGCCTCGAACATCTGGTCCACCAGCGACGAACCGAGCGTCCACATGCTGTACGGCATGGTCACTCGCGAACCGCCCAACACCGCCACCGGCCCGACAGGACTACGCAACAATTGCTCGGCCAGACAATCGCGCGTTTGATCGTAAGCACCCGTACTACATGCCAAAAACGCCGCAATCGTCGAACCCTTACTGGGGCTGAGTCGTGCAATGTCGTCGCAATGAAAAATCGTCTGCGGCAAGAATCGCTCAGACAGCGTTGTGCCGGCGACCTGCTGCGGTAAGCCATGCCCTAAGTAGACCCAGAGTAGTGAGCCTTCGCTTAGCCGCTCGACAACCGTATCGCGAAAACGCCGCGGGTCAGGGCAAAAGCTACTCTGCCAACTGGCATAGGTGACCGTTGTGGTCAGGTGTTGTGGCAAATGGCTGGCAATTTCCGAACGTGCAATCTGCTCAATCGCGTAGTCCGCCAACGGGCCAAAGCCTCCGGCTCCGGCGACAAAATTCACGCGCGTCCGCCACGGACCAAAATCCGCATTCTGTTCATAGGCAATGATCTTCCCGATCATCGCAGTCAATTCGGCTGACGTATCGGCGGTCAGTCGTCCGATGGCCAGTTCCGGGGCGCTATCGCCATCCAGATCGGCGTACCAGTTGTCGGTGGCCATCTCTGTGGTGGAACCCCAGCGACGAGTGACTGTGGTCGGCAGACGCCGTGCTGGCACCGAGCGCGCCACCGTTCGGGTTGAAGCGCCCGGCGGCGCCGCATCTCCGATCAGCAGCACAAACTTGAGGCCACCTCGTTTAGCAGCCGTGTGGATCTGGCTGCGGGTTTGCTCAGCGGTAGGCTGATTTGGCAGAACCTGGACCACGTGGCCCTGTGCGGTGCGGTATTCGACCCAAGGTGCCAATGCCGATTCAAACTCGGGCGGACAAATCACCAGAGTGTCTGGTGCGGCACCAGGAGCAATGAACCCGCAGATCAGTGCCAGAATCCAGTTTTGCATACAGATTCTCCGCGACCCCTATCCAGCGTTTGATTCACAGGGATGGTTGATACGTGCCCAACTGTTACCGGTAAAACGGTGAAGGGAACCCCACCGGCACATACTATCTACCGCGCACACCGTCATTTACAGGCGGCACATTACCGCAGAAGGGCGAATCTGCGTCGAGAGCAGTTCAGAAAGGAATGGGCCAGGTCAGTCGCGGGTATTTTGCAAATCCGCCAGTGCTATTCTAACAAGCGACGGAGTGCAAATTCAAACAGATGGGCTTGCGCAATACGGGTCGCGCGCAGACGGGCATCAAGATACGTGGAACGCCACGTTCCTTTGGGATCGCTGCAAAAAGAACAAGACAGCGAGCTTTACGAGATTGCGGAACTGTGATCGCACAGCAGAACGATTCCAGCCAGTACCGCTAATTTCCGGTAGATTTAGCCTTTGCGATGGCGAATCTTTGAACGCATCCGACGCTTCTTCTGCCCTAGCTTGCGACGCCCTTTTCCAGTCTTCTTAACTCCCACGCGGCACTCCACAAAAAATTGGATGATCGATGTTTGACGCAGAAACCTGCGAACAGAATTCCCCGCAGGACGCTTAGCCTAACCAAATTGACACCTGGTTTTGTCGTCCGTGGGAAGTCCGTCATTGTAACAGATACGGGCACTCTCGCAAGCCGTTTCTGGCCCGTGTTTTAACGCTGGCATTAGGGGCAAATCCCCTCTGCGATTCACCAACAACGGTCCGTTGCCGAGAACTACGGTGCGCCGGATAATGACCGATGGGGAGATACGTGGCAAATACGCTTTGCCTGGGCATTCCATCCATCTCACTTCTGGAGCCAACCATGCAAACTCAATCCCTCGACCAATTGATCCAAAAAAAATGCCAGGCGTGCGAAGGGGGCGTGGAAAAGTTCACGCCGCAACAGGCGGCTGCACAGTTGTCCAACCTGCCGGGCTGGTCGATAGTCCACGGGGGTGAGCGGATTCGTAAGGAGTGGACCGTCAAGAACTTCATGGCCGGTCTGCAGTTCTTCAACGACGTCGCCCATCTGGCCGAAGAGGAAGGCCATCACCCGGACCTGCATCTGGAGGGATACCGCAACGTCGCCATCGAGCTTTGGACGCATGCCATCGGCGGACTGAGCGAGAATGACTTCATTCTGGCCGCCAAAATCGACCAGTTGCCGATCAAGGTGAAGTCGCAGAAGTAATCGCTGCTAGCACCGACGCTCAGAACTTGGTCTATCGCTGCCAGTGGGTTTTTCGCTATCATCCGCCCCGGTTTTGGTGCCTTCATGCCAGCATTAGTCTGTGCAAATTAATCAGTGCGAATGAGATCGATCGCGACCACCCTACCGATACGTAGTCTGATTTTGTGCGCGGCCATTTTGGCGGCGATCACAGTCCCTGCGCATTCGCAGCCGTTGTATGAAGATTCGGCCAGAGTAAGCCACCGGCCCCTTCGCCGCGAACCACCCCCTGCGTATGAAGTGACCGAAGAGTTCGTAACGCTTTCTGAACCCTCCGAGCCGCTGCAGTTTCAGATCGTCGAGGAGCAGGTCCCTCAGGGAGAGATGATTTACGGCACGGATGTGCCGGGCCAGTATGGTCAGCCGTGGAGCTGGCAACTGCTCCCGGAAGGATTGATCTATCGGTCATATCTGGCCGGCGAACGTGAGCCGCGACTGGCAGGCGTGTATGCCTACGACGATCGCACCGATAGCTGGCTGATCGATGCCACCGTGGGTGCGCGCGTTGGTCTGATACGCTATGGCACCGAGACCGACATCCGTCCGGATGGCTGGGAACTGGATATCGAAGGTGCCGCGTTTCCTCGCCTACTTCCCGAGGAAGAAATGGACATGGCGGCCACCGATTTTCGCATCGGCATTCCGCTCACCTACGGTTACGGGCCACTACGCTTCAAGCTGGCGGTCTACCACCTCAGTGCGCATCTGGGGGATGAATACATGCTGAAAAACCCGGATTTTCCGCGCATCAATTACGTGCGCGACGTAGCGGTGTTCGGTACTTCGTACTATGCCACCGAGGATCTGCGGTTGTACGGTGAAGCCGGCTGGGCTTTTCATAATGACGGTGGATCAAAGCCGTGGGAGTTTCAGTTTGGCATTGAGTACAGCCCATTACGAATTCCGCAGACACGCCGCTGGTCCCCGTTTGTGGCCGCGAACGGCCACCTGCGCGAAGAGTTGAATTACAGTGGTACGTTTGTCTTTCAGACCGGCATTCAATTCCGCGGCCGCTATACCGAGCGACTCCTGCGAATGGGGGTGCAGTACCTGACCGGTCCTAGCCCGCAGCAAGAGTTTTATGCCTTTACCGAGGAACAGATCGGTGCGGGTATTTGGTACGACTTCTAAATCAAGTCTCCAAAAACGCCTTGAAGGCATATGGCCCCTCCCAACAGTTTCTTGCTCTGGCGTCTCAAAATCTAAATTTCAACGATTTCGCTAGCTGACCTGCTTTCGCATCAGCAATCAGCAGAATTATCGGTTCTTGTCGCGAAATCGGTATCGGAATGCGCAAAAAAAGGATGCATTTGCCGCTAAGGCATTTTATCATAGTTTGAAAGCGTAAATAACACTACATTCATAACCAGGGTAAACAATCGCACGAAGTTCGTCCGGAGCAGGCAAGAAGTGGCAAATTGAGTTCTCGTAAACTACTTGCTTTAAACATGTTATGTCATTTTTTTTTTGAAATGAGAGGGACCAACTTATGCGACTATCATTAAACCCGAACTATTCACCAAGGGCGTGAGAATTGGCGAAATTGATCCTGGAGTAGTCATTTGTTCTGACTCGCAGGCTTTTTAAGCTTAATTTCAGTCGTGC
>JAWXCH010000391.1:0-7406 GCA_034440595.1 Planctomycetota bacterium
AGTTCACTACAGAAACCGCAGTTTAACAGACAATTGCCTAATTCTCCTATTGACCTTTCAGAACCAAACACAACCCATGCAAAAGCTGACGTGGTCCCCCCTGTGGGCTTGATCGTATTGCGGTGAGGGAACAATGCTGTTAAACCTTCTGTGTGAACTAACTGCGAATTCCCAAGTGGAGACCGCGATATGTCTATCAGTGCAAGCCGCCAAGAGGCGCTTCCATTTGTTGCAGCTTTTCTCTCGATAGCCGTCTCATTCAATGCAGCGCATGCTCAAAATCCTGCGACTGCCAGCAGGGCAGCTATTGCGGAAACGCCATTAGCGCGCGGTGACATTGACCCAAAGCTCAGTCGGTTTTATGCGCACGTTGGCAAAACAGGATTTGGCCACGAACATGGCGTCGAAGCTCGTCTGAAGTCGGGGCATTTGCAACTGGGCGCGGACCGGAATGCCGGCGAAATTGTGATCGACATGACCAGTTTCAAGGCCGACTCGGATGAGGCGCGCAAGTACGTGGGGCTGGAAGGCTCAACTGACGCTGGCACGCGTCAAGGAGTCGATACGAACATGTTGGGTCCCGATGTACTCAATGTAGCCAAGTATCCAACTGCTGTTTTCAAAGTGAGCAGCATTCAGCAGGTAAAGCCAAAACGCCCGAATGCAAAAACGCAGTACAAACTTGACGGTGACTTCACATTGCATGGCAAGACAAACAAATTGTCCGTTTTGGCCGATGTCGCGAAGGTAGAAGGTTTTTTGAGAGTCTATGGACACTTTTCAATTTTGCAATCCGACTTTGGCATTACACCGTACAGGAAAGTGCTGGGGGCAGTCGGTGTGGCTGACCGACTAACAATTTGGGGCGAGTTGTGGGTTGTCGAGTAACAACCTAAAGTGTGCAGCTCTTCCAGCGTTACCACTATGATTTCTCATCGCTGCCACGAACCGGAAATAATGGACCAGTCTGATCTGGATCCAGGACTACATAGGGCCGCGCTGCAAGGGTTGAAAAGGCTGAACAGCGTCAGTCGCAGTTCCGCGATCTTGTGGCCCCCCATCGCCGCCGTGGCGGCCGAGTTGTATCCGACTCCACTTCGTGTTCTCGATTTGGCGTGTGGCAGTGGTGACAACTCTCTGGCGCTGGCCAAACTCGCTCGAAAGAAGAACTTGGACATGGAGTTTTTTGGCTGCGATATCAGCCCGGTAGCAATTTCCACAGCGCGCCAGGCAGCACAGACTTTGGAACTCCCGGCAAATAGATATTTTCAACGCGACATACTCCGGCAGTCGCTTCCAAGCGGTTTTCATGTCATCATGTGCTCGTTATTTTTGCATCACCTCAGTCATGAAGATGCAATTGAATTAATGCGCAAAATGGCGACCGCGACCGAACGGGTGTTATTGATCTGCGATTTGCGACGCACTTGGCGTGGAATGGGGCTAGCCTGGGCGGGTAGTCGTTTGCTCACGAATTCCGCAGTCGTTCGAGTCGATGCCGTCCGTTCGGTTGCTGCGGCGTTTGTAGAGAGCGAGATCGATGCAATTTCAGCCGATGCCGGTCTGAATGGCTGTACAATTAGTCAGCATTGGCCTCAGCGATGGCTCCTGTCATGGAGCAAATCTTGAGATTGATCCCCTCCATAACCATTCAGCAAGCAGCTCAAGATACTTGGGACGCGATCGTGATCGGCGCAGGGCCCGCAGGTGCGGTAGCTGCGAGGCAACTGGCAGTTCGGGGATTGCGAGTCCTGCTCGTGGAACGGCGGTCATGGCCTCGTCACAAGGTCTGCGGGGGCTGCCTGAATGGCCGAGCCATCTCAATGCTGGAAGATATTGGGCTGAGCCGAGTATTGGAGAATGTGTCTGCCGTTCCGCTCGATCGTTTGCATTTGCAAACATGGCAACGATGCGTTGAACTAAAACTGCCTGGCGGCAAGGCGATCAATCGCTCCCAATTTGATGCAGCAATTATGGAAGCGGCGATTGAAGCTGGGGTGACATTTATAGCTGACACGACGGCTTTAATCGCTCCCCAAGTTGCCACATCTGATTTCCGTCAGGTGAAGTTGTCTCATTCCAACGAGAAAGACGTACAGGTATCCGCCAAGCTTGTGATCGCGGCGGATGGATTGGGGCATCCTAGCTTGAGAGATTTGCCGGAATTTGCTTGCCATGCCAATCCGGGATCCAGGGTAGGCCTGTCGACCACTGTTGAAAATTTGAATTCTAGCTATCTGACCGGCGTCATCTACATGGCAGTATCTGCGTCGGGATACGTCGGTCTGGTCCGTACGGCTGGTGGCCAGGGAAACCTTGCAGCCGCAATAGATTCAAGTGTACTGAAGACAGCAGTGGAGACGCCCGACGTGGTGCGACAAATCCTGACCGAGTCGGGACTTCCCTTGCCCACGTTTTCCAGCAGCAATGTCTGGCGCGGCACAATTCCGCTCACACGGCACACCAATCGGCTTTCCAGCCACCGCGTTTTATTAATCGGTGATGCTGCTGGTTACACCGAACCGTTTACTGGAGAAGGAATTGGCTGGGCGTTGAAATCCGCCGTGGCGATCACGCCACTCGCCATGCGTAGTATTGCGTCGTGGGATCCAGACGCGGTTAGCATCTGGGAGACAAACCAGAAGCGACAGATGGTCCGTTCGCAAATCTTCTCTCGAACTGCAATAGGACTATTGCGTCGGCCCCTGGCCGTGTACCTCACAATTGGCTTACTGCGAATGCTCCCTGCGCTGGCACGCCCTCTAGTGCGACAAGTGTATCAGAGCCAACACAGCATCGATGGAAAAAGGCAATAAGCCGTCAGAGACAACACAATATGGACGCGCACATACTGGGAATTGGCACTGCGGTTCCCGAGTTCACGATTGAGCAATCCGATGCCGCCGAGAAGGCGGCGCTATTATGCTGCGCTACTGTGCAACAGCAACGAACAATCAAGGCACTGTACCGTCGCGCTGGAGTGACAACGAGGCACAGCGTTGTGCTGACTTCCAGTACACATGGCCAACCGGCAAATCAGTCGTTCTACTGTCACGACGAACTCAAACCAGATGGGCCGACCACAGCCGTTCGTATGCATGCATACAATACGTTTGCAGGTCCATTGGCCATTCAGGCATCGCGACAATCGTTGCTCGATGCGAGGATTCAGAGTTCCGAAGTGACCCACTTGATTACGGTCTCTTGCAGCGGTTTTTCCGCGCCGGGAGTCGATCTGGAGATCATTCGAGAACTGGGGCTTCGGCCAGAAACGACTCGAACAAATATCGGCTTTATGGGTTGCCACGCTGCCCTGAATGGATTGCGCGTGGCGAAAGCGTTCGCTCAAAGCTGTCCAGGGGCCTGCGTATTGTTATGTGCCGTTGAGCTATGCAGCTTGCACCATCAGTACCAATGGAAGCCCGATCAAATCGTGGCCAATGCGTTGTTTGCTGATGGCGCTGCGGCGGTAGTAGTTCGAGCCAATGACCAGGATCTTTCGCACGGTGCCTGGCAACTTGTCGATCTAGGGTCAACCGTAATCGCTGACTCGGCTGATCTGATGAGCTGGAAAATTGGTGATCACGGTTTTCAAATGAGCCTATCACCGCAGGTGCCAAATCTGATCGATCGCACTCTCCGAATATGGATGACGAACTGGCTCGGCGAACACGATCTGACCCTTGCGGAAATCGGCTCATGGGCAATACATCCTGGCGGACCAAGAATTGTCGAGGCTTGTGCGAATACTTTGACCGGAAACAGCGATTGTCTGACTGACTCGCTAGCGGTCTTGGCAGAATACGGAAACATGTCATCACCTACAGTGCTTTTTATCATCGATCGATTGCGTCGTCGCAACGCCGCACGCCCGTGCGTTGCCCTGGCCTTTGGGCCGGGAATTACGATTGAAGCAGCATTGCTGAGATAAGGCGATTGAACATCACAACTACAGGATGATCCACTATGATCGCGTGTTCGACTGTGCGAAAACAAGATATTCGGAGTCACTATAACCTGGCGACGCTGTTTTATCGATTGTTCTGGGGGCGACATATTCACCACGGTCTGTGGTCAGCTAGCGAGTTGAACGCAGATGTGGCTGCAACTTCATTGGTAGCCCAGCAACGGCTGACGGAAACGCTGGCATTGGAAGCCGATATACGGCCGGGGGACCGTGTTCTGGATGTGGGTTGCGGAATGGGATCGTCCTCTATTCATTTGGCTTCAAAGCTAAACTGTCAAGTAACCGGAGTTACGGTGAGCTCAGTCCAGCAACGCTGGGCACAATGCAGTGCCCGCTGGCATGGAGTCACGGAGGCAACTCGTTTCCTATGTGCCGACGCTGAGCAACTGGAACTTCCTAAGGCCGCTTTCGACGTGGTCTGGAGCATCGAATGTACGGAGCACTTATTTGATAAGGCCAGCTTCTTTCAAAACGTCGCACAGTGGCTGAAGCCAGGAGGACGTTTGGCGGTTTGTGCCTGGCTCGCCGGCAGTATGCTTGATCCGAATTCAGCAACGCAGGTTGAAAAAGTCTGTGAAGGTTTTTTGTGCCCATCGCTCGGTGCCAAAGAAGATTATTTTCGCTGGTTCTCAGACGCTGGATTGAAGCTGGTGCGTTACCACGACTGGACCACATCCGTGGAGCGAACTTGGGAAATCTGTCGCGACCGAGTCGACCGATCTGGCGTGCGGTGGTTCGCACGAGTCATTGATCGCAATTCGGTCCTGTTCCTGGATCGATTTGACACCATATTGCAGGCCTATCGCAGCGGCGCAATGAAGTACGGATGCTTTATTGCCGAACGAGTGGAGTGAACGGGAGAGTCGCAGGATGCGAAGATATGTGGGTATCGCCTTCGGTCTGGGCAATCATCTGTTATTTGCCGTGACCGTAGTGTATTTGTTTTTGTTTTTAAAACGAGAATCGCAACCACTTCCATCTGCGGATTGCAGCTTGTTGGTCGATTTTCTATTGGCATTAATGTTCGCTGTACCGCACAGTGTGTTGCTGTTGCCGAAAGTACGCCAGCAATTGACTCGCGTTGTCCCCCACGCATTTTATGGCAGCATGTTCTGCGTGGTGACCTGCATGAGTCTGCTCATGGTTTTTGCTGGCTGGCAGCCCAGCCCGCCAATGCTCTGGCAGTTTACCGGAGTGAGTCGCTGGTTAGTTCAAGGAGCGTTCTTAGGATCTTGGGTGACGCTCATTTACAGTCTCAGTCTGACAGGCCTTGGCTATCAGACCGGATGGACTACTTGGTGGTGCTGGTTTCGTCGCATCCCTCCGCCAGCACGGGGCTTCAACCCGCGGGGTGCCTACCTATGGCTACGCCATCCCGTCTATCTCAGTTTTCTTGGTTTAATCTGGTTCGCACCTGTGATGACCACAGATCGCGCTGTGCTGACGGCGACTTGGACCATTTACATATTCTTTGGCAGTTGGTTGAAAGACCAGCGACTGATTCATTACGTAGGCGAAGATTACGCTCGATATCAAGCCAAAGTGCCGGGCTACCCCGGGATGTTCTTCGGTCCATTGGGCCGAGTGCCACAGATTGCGGCACCTGCAAGCGGTCCACCTGTTTTTGAGCGTGTTGAGAAGCAGTCTATTATTCGCAAGGCCGCATGAGCAGAAACATGGTGTCCATTCAAACACGTCGATTCCGAATTCTGCTGCTATATGCAGTATGTCTGTTACCGGCGGTAGTTTGGGGTGCCAATGCGGCACTGCATAGCCAAAAGAACTCGCCATTTGAGTGGGTGCCAACTTCTTTCACGCCGCGACAAGGGTACGAAGAGTTTCGCCGCGATTTTGGCTCGGGCGAAGTACTGATTGTAAGTTGGCCAGGCTGCACGGTTGATTCTGCGGACCTGCAATTACTGAGCATTATTCTTCGACGGGACGACTTTTTTCATAGCGATGCCGATGAGTCCTATGTCGACGAAGTCATAACCGGACAGGAAGTCTTGAACGCGCTAATCGGAAGCCCGCTGAATTTGTCCAGAGAAGATGCGATTGCGCGCATCCAGGGAACTTTGATTGGACCAGATGGCAAAGCGACTTGTGCGATCATCATGCTTTCACCCGAAGGGTTAATCCATCGATCGGAAGTAGCCCGTACGCTTCGGGATGTATTAGCGCAGTATTGTAATGTCCCGGCAAGCGATCAACGTTTCGCCGGCCCAGTCATCGATGGCCTGTCAGTGGATGAGGCAAGCGATCAGTCGCTCAGCTACTTTGCAATTCCTTCGGCAATTGCCGCCTTCCTGATCTGCTGGTGGTGGTTGCGTTGGTTGCCAGGCGCGCTTTTGGTTCTAGCCGTTTCTGTATTTTGCGAGTTGGCAACCATTTCGCTCATTTATTGGCTGGGTGGAGAGATGAGCGCGCTTTTGGTGGTGTTACCGCCTCTGATCCAAGTGGTGACAGCGTCCGGAGGCATCCATCTAATCAACTACTATCTTGTAGCAAGGCAATCCTACGAGGCTGAAGAGGCTGCCTGGGGATCGCTGAAAATTGGTTGGATTCCATGTACGTTGTCCGCGATAACCACAGCAATTGGTTTGGGATCGCTGATCGTCAGTCAATTGTCGCCGGTTCGCACATTCGGCTTATTTGGCGCTTTGGGCGTTGCGATCACTCTTGGTGGCGTGTTGACGTTTGTCCCCGGTGTATTAGCACTATGGAAGCCGAAAGGACTGGTTCGACGAGCAACCATCAATTTGGAAGACGGCTCGTTTTTTGGCGAGGTTCCCTTCTGGACTTGGCTGAGCAAGTTCGTTGGGCGATATCACCTGGCCATCGTCCTGGTATCGATTCTGTTAATGATCGGATTGGGCTGGGGCATTCAATGGCTGAAAACATCTGTCCATTTGCGCACTCTGTTTCCGGCGGACAGCCGTATTCTTGACGATTACGCTTGGATTGAAGAGCACGTTGCGCCTCTGGCGCCCGTCGAAGTCGTGCTTGGTTTTGATAAGAATTGCCCACTTTCTGAGGTGGATCAATTCAACTTGGTGGGACAAGTCCAGGATGTGCTTGATCGAATTGAACCGATCAAGGGTACCATGTCTGTCGCAAACTTGATGCTTAATATGCCAGCCGACGTGGAACCGACCAGCCGAGAATACCGCGACTTTCTGGCAGAAATATTAATACAGGGCCGCCCCCATTTCACGGCCGCACATTTTATGTCTGATTCACAATCGCAACGAAAATGGCGCGTTTCGGCCTATGTCAGTGCCTTGGCGGCGATCGATTACGCCGACTTGATCGAAACGATTCGTACCCAGCTGCGTACAGTCGGTGCGGCTAATCAACAGATTGCCGGCATTACAGTGCAGGTGACCGGTGTCATGCCGCTGGTATATGAAATCCAACGGGCGTTGATGCAGGATCTATA
>JAWXCH010000392.1:0-22110 GCA_034440595.1 Planctomycetota bacterium
AACGCTGGGATATCGACGTCGTTGCAGGAAATGTCGCCACTGAACAAGGGGCGCTGGACCTGATCGATGCCGGTGCTGATGCTGTGAAAGTCGGTATCGGCCCTGGTTCGATCTGTACAACGCGTGTGATTTCTGGTGTGGGTGTTCCGCAGATTACTGCCGTAATGCAAGCCGTGAAAGCGGCGACGGCAACCGGAACACCAGTGATTGCCGACGGTGGAATTCGTTATTCGGGAGATGTGACCAAAGCAATTGCGGCCGGTGCTCATGCGGTGATGGTCGGCGGATTGCTGGCCGGTGTCGCAGAAAGCCCTGGACAGCAAATCCTGTATCAAGGTCGGACCTTTAAGGTCTACCGCGGGATGGGTTCGCTCGGTGCGATGGTCAAAGGGTCCAGTGAGCGGTATCGCCAGGGGCGAGCCGATCGAGGCCCCGACAAGTTGGTGCCAGAGGGGGTTGAAGGTCGTGTGCCCTTCAAAGGTTCGCTAAGTACGTTCATCTATCAACTTGTGGGGGGATTACGAGCTGGAATGGGCTACTGCGGAACTCGAAATATCGAGGAACTTCGCCAGGATGCACGTTTCATCCAAGTCTCCGCCGCGAGTGTACGGGAGAGTCATCCGCATGACATCGCGATTACTCAAGAAGCGCCAAATTACACAGTCGAGTACAAGCAAGCCGAAGGCTAATGCTTCGCTCTGGTCACGGCTGGCCGTGTGTGGCTTGCCGTTCTGTGCGGCTACCCTTCTGGTAGCCAGCATAGGTCAGGGAGCAGAGAACTCCTCATCTGGACAAAAGCTTCGCTGGCGTCCGACTCGACCAGCGACGGCAACCACTGCGGAGCCACAAACCGCTTTTGCGGATTCTGCGAATCGGCAGGCTGCCTTTGACAGCAGTTCACAACAAATCGTGGTTAGGCGCAAGGCCGGCCAGATGCAGCATGGGGATTTCGTCTTTCAAGATCGGCAGGTTCAAACGGTTGCCGGCAGCGTCCCTGCTAATCGACAATCACGCGTTATTCGAACCGAGTATCAGCCACCTTCGGTGAACGATCCATTTGCCGAGGATCTTAATGCGACGCCGCAACCTGGCCCAGCCGTAGATCCGCTGGCCATTCCGGATCCGGCGCCATCAACTCCTGCTCCGCCATCGCTGCCGATAACACCAGCCGCGCCGTTGGACGCCGTTCCCGAAAGTGCGCCAGAGCGAGCGCCAGCCGCCCCCTATCGAGATGAGGGCCTTGAAGAACGAATGGTGGATCCGAAACCGCTAGTGCCACTGGACGAAGCCGAAGAGCGACCACAGGTCGAGTGCGACAAACTGCGTGACCTGATGCTGAAGGATCGCCTAGGCAGAGTCAATGGCGCGCGAATTGTGGACCTGCGTCCGCAGGAAAAAGGGGAAATGCCTTACGAATGTACACTAGGTGGTGGCGACCGCGATCTCAGCGCAGGGCGCGACTGGGCCTGCACCACTTACACCTGGAAGGCGTCCGCCTTGTGCAACAAGCCATTGTATTTTGAGAATTACCAGATGGAGCGCTACGGCCATTCGTTTGGACCGGTCATTGATCCGGTGGTTGCCAGTGCACATTTCTTTGGGTCGGCACTCATTCTACCGTACAAGATGGGAGTCGAGACGCCGTGTGAATGCGTCTACGACCTGGGCTACTATCGCCCTGGTAGTTGTGCACCACACACCATTGACGGATTCCCGATCAGTGTCCGAGGTGCCGCCTTGCAGGCCGGTGTCGTGGGCGGTCTGATCTGGGTATTGCCGTAAGACTAAAGCCGGCTAGAAGAAGCCACGAGATAAATTGAGCAAGCCGCGGAGGAATTCCGCGGCTTGTTTCGTTTGATTCAACTTTTGGAGTGGTGGCAATTCATGCGCAAAAAGGAAAAAACTGTGGGCCAGGAAATCCTGGAGAGCCTGACCGAGTTTCGCGATGCGCTGAAAAGCGGAGCGACGACTATGGAAAATCTCTGTCTGACTCGAAGACAAGGCCGTGAATTGGATCGCCGGGCGCTAGAACAGTACGGAATTCAGGGACTGGTCCTGATGGAGAACGCTGGCCGTGGCGTGGCCGACTATTTGGAGAGCCTTGGCCTGACGGGGCCTTTTGCCATCTGCTGCGGAAAGGGGAACAACGCCGGCGACGGCTTTGTGGTCGCGCGGCATTTGGCAGAACGATCGCACGAAGTACGGGTTGCACTTTTTGCCGACCCGGGTTCCCTACAAGGGGACGCCGCCGTGAACTTTGCGATATTGCAAAAGTGCGATGTGCCCATTTCTGTATTGGCATCAGAGGTCAGCGAGCGGGAGATACACGCGTACCTCTCCGGTGCCGGCTGCGTGATCGATGCCCTGCTAGGAACGGGCGCGGTCGGGGTTCCTCGACCGCCGATCAGTCTGGCGATTGATGCGATCAACTATGCCAGTGCTAAATCGCCCGTATTGGTCGTGATTGCCATCGACATGCCCAGCGGGCTGGACTGCGACAGCGGTGAGCCATCGCCGCACACGGTCCGCGCAATGCACACTGCAACGCTAGTATCAATGAAGCTTGGTTTTTTGAACCCGCAAGCTGTGCCGTGGACCGGTCAGATTCAGGTGATCGGACTTGGCCTGCCGCGAAGGCTGATTGAGGAGATGAGCCGGTGGGAAGGATAAAACCGCGTCATAGGCGTTATTTTTCTTAACTTTTCGCTTGCCGGCGGTCCCGAACCATCCTCTAGTGGCCGGACTTCTCGTAATGGACCTGCGGCTTATCTGACCTAGGTTCTCCATCACGTTTGTGACAGGTCTGCCGAAATCGCCTACGAATCCGGACAAAGATCGCGAACGCGACTTGCTGGCATCGAGTGGCCGAAGACAGAGTAGGCCGCATTCCGTGCGGCGAAATCGTGATTCTTAGAAGTTCAGCACCGGCAGTTTTGAGAGGGTCCTGCGCATGATCGGCCGCACGTTATTTTACGGCTTAGTTTTTACCGTCGCGGTGGGCCTGCCATATTTGACCTCGGGCTGGTCCAAGAAGGATGCGAAGGGGACATCTCCAGCCGCTTCCGCTATGGACCAGCATGCCGCCGCGAGTGGCCATGCGTCAGAACATCCGTCGTTGGCGCTTGGTTCAAAGGGTACTCCTGCGGCGACCGAATCACATCCGCCTCTGGTGGACATGGCCGATGCCTTTCGCTTTGACATTACGCCCAACTACCTGATGCAACGCTGGCCACGCGTGACAGCCGGCTTGCCGGTAAGCAATCTGCAAGGTTATCGCGTGCCGTTGGTCACGGGAGCTGGAGAAACCGATCTGGCCGGTTCCCTGACCTACTATTTCAATCCTCAGCAGCAGTGCGAGCGAATTGAATTTCGCGGAGCCAATGGCAATCCAAACCGTCTGGTGCAAATGGTGACCTCTCGGTTTGGATTGACCCGGCAGTCGACAGAGGACGCGGGACTGCATCTTTATCAAACGCGTTGGAACGGCGAGGCCGTGAGCGAAATGAAAATTCGACCGGTGCGATTGATCCGAGCAGCTACGCCAAACGCACGCTATGAGATCGAATTGACGCTGGTCAATTGGAAGAGTTGAGTTTGCACCGCACCGGCAATCGACCGCCAATTAGTGCTGCATCAATACTCTCAGGGTGGGATTGTCGCCAGCGAAAACCTACGCAGTGCTGTCTAGCCATGACGCGGCACATTAGCCCAGCGGCGAGGCGAAACTTTACGCTCTTTGGCCTGAAAGGCCGTTTCTACCAGCCCGGGGTGTAGTCGCGGAGCGGCGGAACCCCGGGTTAGCCGGTTGCGCCATCTTTCCCCCCTCTCCACGCACAGGACTTTGATTTCAACTGCCACGCCTTCGGGGAGAGGGGCCAGCGGTGAGGGCGATGTGAGAAAGTTGAGATGAGAAAGTGGAGAGTAGAAAAACCGAATCTCGCCAAATTCAAATGCTCTACTCTCTGTCTGACCCTCACCCGACGCTGGGGCGTCGACCTCTCCCCCGTGGCGCGTTGTGTGAAGTCAAGGTCTTGCGGGTGGAGAGGTGGAGGGTGGTTGGACCGCTAACCCGGGGTTCCGGTCGCTCCACCCCGGGCTGACGGAGACGACCCTTTTGAGTCTGAGAACTGAAAAGTAATCTTGTTGTTTAGATCGGTGTTTGGCTAACAGGCAATCCCAAGCACGGCTGGCATGGAAGCAGTTGTACGCAAACTTCGCTATGACAGATCGCTGTCCTGGTTACTTAGTCGGCGTATCACGTTGCTCATCAGGAACTGTCGTCGCGTCAGGCTCTCCTGCTCGTTGCAATGCTTTTTCCAGTCGCCTGAGGCGCAACTCCAACGCCAGAATTCTGCGATCCAGTTGTTCAATCTGCAGTGCCTGATCCATCGCCGGTGCCGGCGTGTCACCGGGTATTGGACGTGTGTCGTCCGCAGGCAGAGGCTGCTTATTCGCCGGTATCAGAACAGGCTGTCCAACGGGCTGCATATCGGGCCGAGGCGGAGGAGGCACGACACGTTTTTGGTTTGTCTGAGGCTCCATTTTCCGGAGGTGCGCCCGCCAGCGTCACGGTTGCTTCTTTCTCGCGGCCATCGAACAGGTAGCGTATCTTCAGCGATTGCCCATCCTTGGAATTCTCCAAAATTCTTGCTAGATCATGCGGGCCACTCACTGGCTGGCCATTGGCTTTGATAATCACGGCATCAATTGGAATACCGGCCGTCTGTGCGGCAGATCCGACGGCGTGTGAAATCACCACCGCTCCCGAGTTTGTCGGCAGCCGCAACCTGCGGCGCAGTTCGTCGGTAACGCTCGAAGTCCGAACGCCAAGCCGCTGGCCGCGCGTTGCAAGTTCGGGATTAGCTCCACGTAGGACGAGCGAGTCTAGTAGCTCGCCGCCTCCGGATTTTTCCAATGGGTCTGACGGCTCAGGAATTAGTCCTAGAGGGGCCGTTTGCGCTTCTGGAGGTGGTCGTCGACCGAGCGTGACCTCGATCGTTTGCGGCTTGTCAGCTCGTACGATGGACAGTTTCAGGCGGCTGCCGACGGTCGACGATTTCAGCACGGCGACAATGTCATCGATGGAACGGATTGGCCGGCCATCGATTGCCGTAATCAGGTCGGTAAGCTTCAGACCCGCGAGGGCGGCCGGACTATCTGGTGTGATCTGAACAATTCTGGTTCCGCGGCCCGCTTCGGACCGGTCATCGGTGATGACTCCGAGATACCCTGGCTCGGTTTCAGTCCGCGTTTCGGCCGGTTGAGCATCCGCGCCTGGCAGCGCGGCCGGACCACCGATGCGCTGAGCAAGGGCCTGCACGTCACAGAGGATTTGGCAGTAACTGCCAAGCAGTAGAATGACGACGAATTGAGCAGGTTTCATCTGAGGACCGCCGATGCTGGGATAGGCCGAGCGAGTACTCAACCATTATAACTAGGCAAACTGGCGGAGACGTCGATCGATTTGTAATTCCGCTGGCCACTTGCCGTATTTCAACTAGTCAGCCATTTAGCAATGTGTCGAATATAACGGTGCGACAAGGTTACAACGCGGAGCAACAATTGTCACAGTTTGAATTCACCATTTCGACCGTGGCCCGGCCTCGTCATGGGGAAGTACTGGAGTTGCTCTTTGCAGACCTGACGGAGCCGAACCGCGCGATTCAGGTTGATCAGGCGATGGACTCGCTGGCGCAATCTCAACTGCACGCCGGGGGGCTACTCGAAGCAGTGCAGGGCAAGAGTTTGGTGGCGACCAGTTGGCTGCAATTGTTGCCGGGCCGTGCGGGGTATCTGTGGGGCCCGCAATTCATCAGTGACTCATCGGGCAGTGAGCAGCGGAGAGCAATTCTCTCATCGAATGATATTCAGTTGATTGCAAGTGAATTGACCAGTGCATCCTTTAAGTTCACACAGCAGGCGGGCTGTCAGATCGTGCAATCGCTGGTGGCACCAAGTGATTTGGATATCGCCGCTGGAATGCAACAAGCAGGTATGCAGCATGCGACCGACCTGCATTACTTAGTTAGTTTGCGCAAAGCCTTTCCGCAAAGTGCTGAGCCGTCGGAACTGACTTTTGAAGCATATAGCTCCGCAGACCAGTTACGCTGGGAGGGGGTCATTGACCGCACCTACGAGGGGTCCCTGGACTGCCCGTTGGTGAATGGAACACGTGCAGTCTCGGAGCTACTGGAAAGCTACCGCAATACGGGGGATTCGGGAGCCACTCACTGGTACTTTGTGCGGCAGGCTGGCCAGGATATCGGCTGCCTGCTCCTGGCCGAGCACCGACGCGAATCCTGCTGGGAATTGGTCTACATGGGGATCATCCCGGAAGTGCGCGGTCGGGGTCTTGGCCGGCAAATTGTGCGCTACGCGCAGCGGCTGGCGCAGCAGCACCAGGCGGCGCAACTGGCGCTGGCGGTCGATGCCGAAAATCAGCCTGCGCTGGCTATGTACATGGACGCGGATTTTGTCGTCTGTGAAGCGCGACAGGTGCTGCTTTTTTTCGCGCAAACGCCGCTGTAGTCGTGCCGGCCTTTTTCCTCGTGAGGAATCCCGAACAGACCAGGCGGAATCTCGTTTCTCTTTATTTTGCAGCAGGTTACGTCGATATGAATTGCGCCGCTTGAGGAGAGTTGAACACGATTCAAACATATTTTCCACCCCCTGCATCAGGCCATCGCAAATAATTTTTGAGCGCGCAAGTGCTACTTGACAGGCCCATTTGTTCGACGAAATAGAGACTAAATTTTTGCTCGCCGACAGACATCGAACGATGCTTTGAGCGCGAGGTTTGACACCTCTGCTAGCACGGTTACAATCGGCGAGTCGGGTGACCATTACAAGGGATCGGGACGGCATCGCCGTCTTTTAAGCGCCGCGTTTTCCGCTGGCATCATTTCCTCCGCTAGTTTGTTGGCTTGTGCCACGATGGCCAGGCTCGTAGGAGTGATGCGCGCGTTGATACACTCGGTCAGGAAGAGCCAATTCCGTCAGGAAGAGATCATGGACGATAAGGAAATCGTGTCAGCTATTCTCGCCAACTTGGCTGACCGGGTCGGACACGATCGATTTGAACTGTGGTTTGGCGGAAACGTCAGACTATCGTTGGGCGAGTCGGCACTTGTGGTCGATGTGCCTAATCGGTTTTCGCAAGACTGGCTACGCCGGAATTTTCGCGCGGACCTGGAATCCGCCTGTCAGGAGATTCTGGGCCGTTCGTTGCTGCTGGAGTTTCGGGTCGACGAAGCACTCCCAAAAGCCTCAGGCTGGGACAACCGCGCGCAGACCGCTGATTTGGAACTCGTAGTGGCAGGCGAATCTGACGTGCTAACGCTCCGAAGTACTGCAATAGCGACGACACTGTGTGAGCCGGTCGCGCCCCATTGTTTGAAGTTGGCCGATGGTTTGAATCTGGCCGACGATCCAGCTTTGGCAGATCAGGCAAAACAGCACGGCATGCGAGACTGCGTAGTTCAGGCGAAATCGTCGACTAGACCGGTCAGGTCGGCAGTACATCGGACACGCGGCAATGGACAAGCTGCCGCCACCGCTGTCAGCAATGGCCCGCAACGCCGCCGTTTTGCGAATCTCGGCTCATTCGTCGTCGGCAGCAATAATCGCCTGGCACATGCCTCGGCGGAATTAGCGGTGGAACGTCTGGGAACGATGAACCCGCTGTTCATTCATGGTCCCACCGGGGTCGGCAAGACACATCTCTTGGAGGGGATCTGGTCCGCCGTTCGGCAAAAACAGGGCCAATCGGTCTATTTGACGGCCGAGCAGTTCACCACGCAGTTTTTAGAAGCACTGCGCGGCAGCGGACTGCCCAATTTTCGCCGCAAGTATCGCAGCGTCGATGTGTTGATTCTGGACGACATTCACTTTTTCGCCGGCAAGCGTGCCACGCTGATTGAATTGCTGCACACGATTGACACGCTGATGCAGCAAGGGCGACAACTCATCCTGGCGGCTGACCGTGCTCCTGGGGAGTTGAAGGATCTGGGAGCGGAACTGACCGCACGACTGGCCGCCGGCATGGTATCTCGCCTGGACCCACCAGACCACGCAGTTCGCCTGGGGATTATTCGGCAGCGTGCCGCAGCAATCGGCCTGCAACTTTGCACCGAAGTCGAGCAGTATGTGGCAACTCACTTGACGACGCACGCACGCGAGTTGCTGGGAGCGATCAATCGCTTGCAGGCGGTCAGCCGAATTCAGAATCAGCCGGTCTCGCTGGCAATGGCCGAGGAATCGCTGTCCGAGATGATCCGCCAGTATGGTCGATCGGTTCAACTCAATGATATTGAGAAGGCCGTTTGCGATGTTTTTGGACTGGGGTCCGAAAGCTTGCAATCCGAGCGGCGTGCCAAGGCGCTGAATACCCCGCGCATGCTGGCCATGTGGCTGGCTCGCAAGCACACACGGTCAGCACTCAGTGAAATTGGCAAATACTTTGGCGGGCGAAGTCATAGTACGGTTATCTCCGCACAAAAGACCGTCGGCGATTGGGTCACCAGTCGTACGCAGGTCGATCTGAACCGCAAGAACTGCGACATTGATGATGCCATTCGCGAAGTGGAAGCGCGGTTACGGACCGGCTAGTAAGGTGTGCCACTGGCTTTGCCAGTGATACTGAGTTCCGACTTGTGCCGCTTGAGGAGCCAGAAGTCACACCGTTAATGCAATTCACACTGGCGGAGCCAGTGGCACACTTCTAGTGGCACACAAATGCCGAGTTACCGCACTTTACGCATGTACTTCAAAAAGTCGGCGTCCAGATTAGACAGATCGCCAAAGATGTCCTGAAACTCCTTCAGGCGTTCTGCCGGTTCGCTCCAGATCAACGGCTGCTTGGTGGCCATCAGTTGCATATAGGCCTTGTATTCTTTGGGCTTCTGCCGAATCAGAAAATAATTCAGTGCCCAGGCTTCGGCATAGGCGTCCACCGCTTGCCGCGGGTCGCGGAAACGTTTGTCATCGACGATCAATGACTTCAGCGACTCACTTGGTCGCGACATCGTATATTTGCGAAAATCACCAATCCGCAATCGGTTCACTTCGCCGATGGAACGCCAACCTTTGGAATTGCTCAGATCGGGCGCTTCAAAATAAACCGCTATCCCTTCGCTGACCCACAATGGAATATCCGCAAACCGAGTTTGCAGCCCGCAGTTGTAAGCGATTTGATGTGTCGCCTCATGCACAATGGTAGCGACCATTTTTTCCGCATTCGGTTGAGCCAGCATCTGATTGATCTGCGCGGCGGAACCTCGCCGGTCATTGGCCCGACGGAGAGATTCCGTTCCGGTCAGGTCGTACATCGTCACGAGATTGGTTTTCAGGCTGTAATAGGCGATGACGTTGCGTGTAGCCTCGCCTAGTTCTGCCTTGGCCCAGCGTTCGTAGGATGCCTGGTCGGCAAACACGATGCAGACTAGGGGAAACTCCGGCTCGTGAAGTGTGAATCCTTTGTTTTTCCAGAAGTTCACAAAACCCGCGTACAGCCGCTCGAATAGCGCACCGCACCATTGTGCATAGGCTCGTGACGTATTGTGCAGAATCACATACCGGGCCGTGGTGTGGACTTCAAAGCCAGCCGGCAAAGTAGCGAGGAGTTCCTTGGCGACTTGCTCCTGCTTTAACGGGACCAGCGGAAGATCGTCACTGCGCCGGCTAACAAAGTCGGCTGGCTGCATGCTGTGGAGCTGGCCGTCGGCCGTTAGCAGCATCAGACCACCATCGTCCGCTTGCACGACTAGCTTGCCTTGCAGAGTGACTTCCTTGTCGTTCTGGCGAACTTTTACATACTCCAGGCCATGCGATGCAGAGACAAGCGCGGCAAGGATTAAAGCAGAGCCAGCAAGCAAGCGTATTGTCGAGACTCGCAAAATTGGCCATCCCCTCGCAATATTGTTCGATCAAAACGTATCGGTGCCGAGCAGTTGTTGTTCGACTTGGTCCGCCTGAAATGCTATGGCCGCCAGCACCTGGCTGACGCCGACCACGCTCAGCATGTTTGCCAAGTGGTTGGCCTGGATCACCAGAACCTCGGTTTCTCCCGATTTATCAACGGCGAATGCGCCGTGGACCATCTTGGTATTATAGCGTAGCAAAGTGAGGGCGTTCTGGTCGTTAGCCTGCCCGCAGATGGAACTGTAGGTGACCAAAGGATGGCCTTGCGGGTCCTTTTGGTCGAAACGAACCACGACGTTTTGCTTGCGCAAGGTTCCGATCGGGACAGTTACTTGCCAGGAATCGGCATTTTCGACCAGATTGTAGCCCGCGTCTTGTGCCACCTGGCGGACCATTGCCTGTGGATCTTGATTTGGCGTTTGCGGTGCCAGTGCTGAAAAATCGAAGGCCATCCCCTGCCCTGCTGGTGCGCTGCGTGCTGCTGGAGCCGCCCCCTGTGGGTTAGCCTGTTGAGGTGCAGCACCCGATGCCATCGCTTCGCGCAGCATGCCCGGCAGCATCATGCCGAAGCCGGCCCCCATGCCCATTCCCATCGCGCCGGCATCGCCGCCCGTTCGTTCGGACATTTTGGCCATGCTCTGGCCGGCCTGATATTTAATAAAGTCATTCAGGTCACCAACGGCTCCCATCGAACTGCGGGCATCAATCGCCTTTTGTACTTCATCAGGTGGTGTGACCGCGTTGATGAAGAGATCGGCCAGTTCCAGTCCAAAGCGAGTGAAGTCATCGGCCACTTTGGCGCGGAGTGCAGAACTGATCTCTTCAAATCGGGCTGGCAGTTCCAGCAGGCTGACTCCCATCGATCCGAGTAAGTCAGTCAGCCGCGAAACGATCAGATCCTTTTGATAATTGGAGATATCCTCGGTTGTGTACTTGCCCTGTGTGCCGACCAGTGTGTTGATCAACAGTGCGCTGTCAACGACACGGAATGTGAACTTGCCGAACGAACGGAGGCGGACCATGCCGAAATCTTTGTCGCGCAGCAGAATCGGCTGCCTGGTTCCCCATTTTTGATCGATGAACGTCTGCTTGCCGACGTAATAGACCGACGCCTGGAACGGAGACTTTTCCCATGGGATGGTGAGGATCTTGGTAATAATCGGCAGATTGGCGGTGGTCAGCGTGTATCGGCCCGGGCCGAATGTATCCATCGCCTTACCATCGCGAAAGAAGATCGCTTCCTGGTTCTGATTGACGATCAGTTGCGCGCCGAACTTGATATCGGCCGAACCTTCTGGCGGCTCACGGTGTACGAGCGAGCGATTGGACTCGTCAAAGAATTGAATGACCTCTAGTCGAATGCCCATGGTCGTGTTTTCCTAAAGATGAATCCGAAGAAATGAAAATGGGACCGAGTTGAATGCGACGCACGATGCCGCAGATGATTCTGCCACATTCCGTCCAATTCGCCTAGGAAAGGCTTATTCCAGCCCTTTGAGGATATTTTCTCGTTTGTTCCAAATCTGCTCGGCTTCATCGAGCTGTTGGAGCAAGCTATTGACTGCCTCAGCCGGTTTGTCAGCGACGCTTGCTGGCAGCGATTCGATACCGCGAGCCAGGGCTTCGATACGGTCCATCATCATAACGTCGTGTTCGTAAACCTTGTCCAAAACTGCTTCATCGACGCGGACCAGATCAAAAATACCGCTGTATCCCTGCATGGCCCCGCGGATTCGGCCGATGAGTTTGTCGCTCTGTGCGCGTAAACGGTCAAACTGTGGCAATACATCGATTTGACCGGCGTCGACCAAGGTTCTGGTGACGGTATCAATTCCTTTTTTGGAACGTTGCAGTCGATCGGCCAGCCATTCTCGCTGCAAGGCGTCGCTTTCGCGCCGATTTTCCTTTTCGAGATATCCCTTGAAGCCGGGAATTTTCTTGAGAACGGTTTCTAACCAGTTGCGATTGTCAGCATGGTCGCGCGGTTCAGACACAGCATGGCCCCTCAATTGGATGATTTTACCTGTAAGACTTAAATAGAATTGTCGACTAGAACCCGCAACTCACCTGATTTACAAAGATACAGCAAATTTCGCACATTGCCCGGACAACAAGTTCCAATCAGCTTGGCTGGTGGGATTTGGCAGGCTTTCACCTGTTTTCCCAAAAGCGCCTCGGTTGCTTTAACCGGGCCTATCTCCCACTATTGCGAATGCATCTTACCAATTGATTGCGCATTGGGACAGGAATTTTACATTGGCAAAGTAGAAGAACTTGTAAAACCATGCGAATTGGCGTCCTGACCGGTTGTTTGCCTGTCGAAATCGTACAGAATCTGACGTGGAACGGTTCGGGGCCATTTGCTATAGTCCGCCCCCAACGGGCGATCAGCCCGGCATCTTCCAATACTGATTTTACATTCACCGATGGTCTTTATGCGCATTCAACATCAGCACTTGTGCAGAATCGGCTGTGTGCTGCTGCTACTGTTTCTGAGTGCCTGCACAAGCCCTCGAAAGCCGATGCGCTGGCCCTGGTCGGAACCAGATCAGACGGCTGATTTGGCCAAATATGGACCCACATCTGCTCAAAAGGTCGATCAACTGCGTGCTTTGGCGGAACGAGCCAGCGAGGCAGATGAGGCAACTCGACAGCGTGTTTCTCAGGAACTGGCGGAACAAATTCGCCGCGAGGAATCTCCGCTCGTCCGAATGCAAATCATCCGTACAGCGGCCAGGTATCCAACACCGACCAGTCTCGAGATTCTGCGCGGCAGTCTGAAGGATCCTGACAAGGATGTGCGCATCATAGCTTGCCAGGTCTGGGGAAAGCGAGCCGATGCTGAATCGGTCCAATTGCTCGGAGAGACCCTGCGCAGCGACAGCGATTTTGATGTCCGCATTGCCGCGACAAAAGCACTCGGCACGACTGGCAGCCCGGCAGCGGTGCCGATGCTAGCGACGGCCATTGAAGACCCCGATCCCGCCATGCAACTGCGCGCGGTAGAGTCGATGCGGACCACCAGCGGCAAGGACTTTGGAGACGATGTCAAGGCCTGGCGCGAGTACGCCAAGAACCCTTCGTTGGAACCAAAGAACCAATCGGTTGCCGAACGAATTCGGAAAATATTCTAGGCATCGCTGCTGCACAGCCGCACCTTAAAAAAGCTGAGAACTGACTCGTTAGATATTGTGAAGGAGATTCGGTCCATATGATTCGCCTTGTCTGCTGCTGCATGTTGTTCTTCGTACTGACCGGCTACTGGATGACATCACGCGCTGCGGATGAAGGGGCCCGTCCAAACGGGATATTCAGCTCGCCAGGCTCATCGCAGCCGCAACCGATATTGCCCGACGCTCCGCCGGCCCCTGCCCCAATCATTCAGCATAGAAAACCGGCTCGCGCAGGTACTTCCTCGTTTCCTTCCATAGCAGCGGCTCCTTTTGAGGCACCCAGTGCGGCTGCCATCTCGTTATCTCCGCCCGCAGAGAGTAAAGAGACAACCACCGAGTCCGCAGTACCACGCACCGCTTTTGCTACGAAAGATTCCAGTGACGCTCTCAAGACCCAGAATGAGACCGGTGAAAAACCCGGCGAAGATCCTGAAGTGGAAACCGCAACAGAGTCGGTCGATGAAAGCTCAGGGGACATAGAGGCGGATATTGAGGAACAAGCCAGGCTGAGTTCATTCTCTCCTGAACAACTTGCTTTGCGAAAGCGGATCCACAACGCTCTGGGTATTTACTCCACGAAGCACCTGAATACTCGCGATAATACTCCCTGGGAGATCATGCACGCCTTCGTGGCCTACAACATTCCGACGACCATTCGTCGCGATGGCCCTAGCGGTCAAGAGATCAACGCTATTGGTTGGTTGCTCTGGGGAGGTCGCTGTCAGGGGCAAACGATTCTCACAACAATAAACGGACGCCCGTATGCTCAAATCGGTCCAGGCGTGCAAGGACATCCGGCGCAATTGCTGGCAATTCTGGCACAGTCGCGGGTCAGTGCGAAGACTCCTATGCTGTTGGATGGCAAGAACTTTACCCTGCAGGATCTGATCGACGAAGAGAAACTGGATTGCCGCGCAAACACTGAATTGACGTTTAAATTGATTTCGCTTGCCCATTACCTTCCGACCGACTCGGTTTGGAAATCGCGCGACGGCCAGGATTGGTCCATTCCGCGATTGATAGGTGAGGAAATTCGCCAGCCAATTCGTGGAGCCGCCTGCGGTGGCACGCATCGTCTGTTCGGCTTGAGCTACGCCTACAAAATGCGACTCAAGCGAGGAGAGCCGGTGACTGGCGAGTACCTGCGGGCTCAGAAGTACATCGAAGACTATCACCGCTACGCTGACTCATTGCAAAATTCGGACGGCAGCTTCAGCACGGAATGGTTCGCACGCCGCGGTGATCGCCAGGACCTGGACCGCAAGATCCAAACAACCGGGCACATTTTGGAGTGGCTGGTGTTTTCGATGACCGACGAGCAACTTCGCGAGCCAGACACTGTCAGAGCGGTGAATTTTATCGCCAGCAACTTACAACAGAATCCTGATCGGGTGTGGAGCATCGGACCCCTTGGCCATGCGTTGCATGCCTTGATGATGTACGACGAACGGGTGTTTCAGAAGCCACGACAGCCTGCAGCTTTGGCCAAGGATGATGCACCGAAACCGTCAACAGCTCCAGAAGTGCCAGGCGAATCCGAGCCAGAAGGTTTGCCTGAAAATTCTGCCACGGATGTGTCCTCCGAACCGAAGGAAAAGGCCGCGTTTCGCCCAGAAGAAGCAACTGATAACATCGAGGGGCCTCGCTTCTAATAGTTGCAGTGAATCAGTCAGTGCCCTCCGGCCTCGATCAGCCGCAATCCAGTTACCAAACCTCACCACCCTCTCCTCCTTTAATCGCTGCAATCTGCATATTCCGATGGCCAGCGGATAAATCGCCAGGAATATTGCTACTTATGATGTGACCGCGAAACCAGTTTCTTGCACCTATGTTTGTGTGGGACTGGCTTTGCCTGCCAGGGGTCACCACGCAAAGTTGGAGCGAAATCAAGCAACAAGAGGTTCGCGATGAGTTCTGTTCCCTTGCAACGAATGCAGCCCCCCGCTTGCGACAGCGCCAGAAAATCCCTACCATTTCCTCAGCTTGCCAAAAAAACGCTCCGATTGCCCACTGCCGCCGCCGAATTGAACGCTTCGTCAGCAATGAAAATTCTCAAGCTCACTGACCACTTTCAGCGAATGATCGAGCTGGCCGGCAAGCTGGCTGACATGGTCAAAGCCGACGCTATGCTGCTGCTGATCGAGCGTCCTACGGACTGGGCACAGCTCCGAGCAATCGCATCTGAAAGCAAATTGCTGCTAGCCGCCGATACGCCCGAGCAAATTCACGGTGCCAAGGAGGCAGGGTTCACGACGGTCCTGCTCAGCATGGCTGACAGCCCGGTTTATGAAAAACTAACACAGGCGCTGCTGGAATGCGTGGCCGACGAAGTTTTGGCACCCGGTTCGCGCGTCGTCGCACTCTATAGCGGCTTTGAATCCGGTACAGTTGACTCGATGAGTGTGATCAATCTCGGGGAACACCTGGAGCGACTCACTGCCCGCGATCTGCGACAACTGGAAACCAACGTGCCGCTGGACACGCTGAAAACTGTAGTTGATTTGGCTGTCGACATTGGCCGCGAAGGACGCGAAGGAAAACCGGTTGGCACCTTGTTCGTGGTCGGAGATTCCAGAAAAGTCCTGGCCAGCAGTCATCCGACCGGGTTTGATCCGATGCGCGGCTATCCAAAGCGCGAACGTAGCCTAAGTGATGCCCGCGTCCGCGAGGGAGTCAAAGAAATCGCACAGATGGACGGGGCGTTCATTGTGGCGTCGGATGGCACGGTCGAGGCGGCCTGCCGTTACATCGATGCCCCGGCAACCACCATCACCTTGTCCAAGGGACTCGGCTCACGCCATTGGGCCGCCGCCGCCATTACACGGAAAACCAAGTCCGTCGCAGTGGCCGTGAGCGAATCCAATGGAACGGTTCGGATCTTTCAGAATGGCGAAGTGGTGCTGCGGATCGAGCCGTTCCACCGCCCGATGAAGTGGAAGGACTTTGAATACGAGCCGCCGGAGTGATCCGGGCCATTCTCCAGTTCGTCTGCTGCGCCTAAGATGATAAACATCTGTGGGGCGACAGCACGGTTTTAAACTGGAGTTCTGCCTTGCGATTTTTGCTCTATGGAGCCAACGGCTACACTGGTCGCCTCATCGCTCAAGAGGCGGTTCGACGCGGTTTGCACCCCATTCTGGCGGGGCGTACCGCTTCCAGCATCGAACCGCTGGCCCGTGAGTTGAATCTGCGGTCGCGGTCGTTTCCGCTCTCTGCCGACAATATTCCGGCCATTGCTGCCGAATTGGCGGATGTCGATCTGGTGCTCAATTGTGCCGGCCCGTTTGCCTTGACCGCGCGGCCTATGATTGAAGCCTGTCTACAGGCCAAGGTGCATTATCTGGATATCACGGGCGAGATTGATGTTATTGAGTTCGCGGCCGCACAAAGTTCACGGGCTGTTGCCGCTGGGATTACCGTTCTGCCGGCGGTTGGCTTTGATGTGGTGCCGACCGATTGCCTGGCGCTGATGCTGCTGGCAGATATGTTATCTGCTGTCAGCTTGAAGTTGGCGTTTGCAGCACTCGGTCAGATCAGCCGGGGCACAGCCAAGACATTACTGCGAAAACTGCCCGAAGGGGGCATGGTCCGCAAACAAGGCAAGCTGATCAAAGTGCCAACTGCCTGGAAGTCGCAAAAAATCCGCTTTCACGATCACGCACGCTGGGCCATGACCATTCCCTGGGGCGATGTCGCGTCTGCCTTCTATTCAACTGGAATACCGGACATTGAGGTCTACGCAGCAGCACCACGTAAGCAGATCAAGGCCGCCACCTGGATCCGCTGGATGTTGCCAGCACTCGGCGTCACGCCGTTTCGTCAAGTGGCAGAATGGTGGATCGATCGTAAAATGACCGGTCCAACTGAAGCGGAGCGCAGCAGTGGGCGTTCGATGATCTGGGGGCAAGTGACGGACGGGCAAGGGCGCACAATCGAGCGCTGCTTAGAGACGCTCGACGGTTATGCACTGACGATCGAAACAGCGCTGGCCGCGATCCGCCGGTTCAGCGAATCGCCGCCGGCCACCGGCTATCAAACGCCGTGCACCGCGTTTGGTGCAGATTTTATTGCTGGCATTCCGGGCACGGAAGTGTTTGAGGCGAGCGTCGTGTCTGGAAAATGACTAATAGTGAATGAGCAGAATGCATGTACTACTTGTCAGTCAACAGAATCTTAGGGCATAACTATGATCACGTATGCAGATGCATTAGCAATTGCGCGTCGCTATCTTAAAGAGTGGGAGCATTCCGCCATCCCTTTGCGGCTACTCGAAGATATAACCATGACGCGAGAGTTTGGCTGGGTGTTCTTCTATGATTCCGCAAAATCAGTAGGATCGAATGAACCTGGGGAAGATATCGCGGGTAACGCTCCCATAATTATTGACCGAAAAGACGGGTCGTTGCATGTGACCGGTACTGGACGCCCTATCGAATATTTTATCGATAACTATGAGCGAACCGGAGAGACGGTGCCAACCAGGAAGGACTTTCCTTCACCAGAGTAGGCAATTGCAGCCTCATTGAACGTCCCTTTCAGGGCCGAAACTTGATCTGGTCTACTAACCCGGGGTTCTGGTCGCTGCGCTCCCATCACCCCGGGCTGACAGAGACGACCCTTCGGGCCTGTGCACTCGAAGTAAACCCTGTGCGCATCACTGCGCATGGCCGTTGGCTCTATTCTGAGTCAATAGGATCAGGGGAATTGGGATCGTTACCCGACAAATCTTCACAGCAGCCGATTAAGTCGTGCTGCAAGGCGTGTACACCAACCGAAATCAGCAGCAGTAGCAAGTCAAAGATCCATACCACCGCCAGCACCAGGTTCGCGCGGCCGACGAACCTGGCTCCGGCTTCGTCCTGTAGTGCCTCGAACAGGTATGACAAACCGCCGAGCACGCACATCAAGATTGGCAGCGAAATGGCTCCCAAAAGCAGGCGAAGAATCCAATGGTGCAGCACGATGGTTGACCTCTTAAAAGGGTGCGAGTGTGTGCATTCTGCGGGTCGTATGGGCCAGTGTCAATGGGACTGAATGGCGCAAAATCCTGCTCCCCCCGATGACAAAGTTGCCTCGCGGCAGTCGCTGGTACACAATGGAGTCTTGGAACGGAGATATCGGGACGGAGTCTTTGGAGCACTGCGCGACGAGTCGCAATTTTTCTCTGACTGGGAGGAGGCCAGCAATATGCGCCATGCTATGTGCCCGCGATTAGCTCTACAAGCAAGAATCGCCAGGTTTGCAGTTCTGATTGCGCTGGTCACTGCACAAGCGGCGCAGGCTCAGGTCGTGGTCTTAAAGGACGGGCGGGAGCTGGAAGGGAAATTCAATCAGATTCCCAAGATCGCCGAGGATCCGCTGAAGAACGCGGATCAATCGCCGTTGACCCCTATCCTGATGAGCGACAACGATCTCTCGCGGACGTACGTGCCAGTATCGCGCATCCAATCGATTCGCCCTGAAGGACGGAATCTGGAGACGATTCGTATCAAACAAAAGGTGGCCGAAGCCGGAATGCGTATTGCCGGCGTCGGCGCGATTCTGAAGATGACCCCGTTCGATGAATTTGGCCGGAGGATTCTGACGATCAATACGGCGCGTGGTAAGGTGGATGTCGTCCAAGGGATCACCACAATCACTCCGGTCTATACGCAAGTTCGCGGGCTGGTAGGAACGCAGTCGTATGTCTGGGATGCACGTGTCGCAACCAGCAGCATACCGCGTGAAACATTGCACAAAATCATCCACAAAGCGATTGACCAGAAAGATATTGACGATCGATTGCGATTGGTGCGATTGTTAATGCAGGCCAACCGCTTTCACGATGCGTATGCGGAATTGGCTCAGGTTGCCAAGGACTTTCCCAGTGAGGACGCGCCGAAAGACTCGTCGAAAGACATCCAGCAAATTGCCGCACGCATCCTATTGACTGAGATCCTGGCGCGCAAGAAGGCTGGACAACACCAGTTGGTGTATGGCCTGCTACAGAACTTTCCGACCGAAAATGTCGCCGGCAGCGTGCTGCAGCAGGTGCGAAAAGAGCTAGAGGAATACGCCGACCTGAAAAAAGTCCAAACTACGGTGATTCAGCAATTGAAGGCTTTGATTGCCAAAGTCCAACAGGAAGAACAGCGCGAAGCGTATACCGCTGCAATCAAAGAAATCGAAACGGAACTGTCTTTCAACACACTGGACCGAATGACCGCCTTTCGGCGTCTGGAAAGTGACGACAATCTGGAGGCCGAGCAAAAGCTCGCCCTGGCCGTTTCCGGCTGGCTGATGGGATCTGATAGCGCGGAGACCAATGTAAAATCCGCGATGGGACTGATCTATGCGCGAGACATGGTCCGCCAGTATCTCAATGAGCCGGTTGCCGCCAAACGCACCGAACTACTCAATCAAATCAAAACCACCACCGGTACCACCGTTCAGCAGATTGCCAGCGTCATCAAGCACATGCGACCGACTGCTGAGACCTTGCCGGAAGGCAAGCAGAAGAGCGGTGAGCCGCACCAGCAGGACTATTTTGAACTGGAAGTGCCCGGCGGACCAGACGAAGGGAACTCGACCTATCTCTGTTTGCTACCTCCCGAGTATGACCCGCATCGAACTTATCCCACGATTGTCACGCTCAATGGCACCGGTTCCACGCCAGAGCAGCAACTGGACTGGTGGGCCGGCGAACGCTCCGAGCGAGGCCGACTGGGACAAGCAACCCGGCATGGGTACATTGTCATCGCACCGGTCTGGATGCGACCGTTTCAAGATAAATACAACGCTTCAGCGGAAGAACACGCCAAAGTCCTCAGTGCGCTCCGCGATGCCTGCCGCCGGTTTTCGATCGACACCGATCGCGTTTATCTGAGTGGCCACTCCGTCGGTGGTGATGCAGCCTGGGATATCGGGGTTTCTCATCCAGACCAATGGGCCGGAATTGTGCCGATTGTTGCTACTACGACACGGAACTCGGTTTCGCATTACACCAGCAACGCCGCCAATTTACCAATGTACTTTGTCGCCGGGGAGTTGGATGGTACTCGGACCATCACCAATAGTATGGACTGGGATCGATACCTGAGTCGCAACTACGACGTGACGATCGTTGAGTTCCGCGGCCGTGGCCACGAGAATTTCTCCGATGAAATTCAAAACATTTTCGATTGGATGGGGCGCAAGAAGCGGGACTTCTTTCCCAAGAAATTTACCACGTCGACCAAGCGGTCGTTTGACAACTATTTCTGGTGGGTCGAAATGGAGCAACTTCCGGCGAAGAGTGGCGCGCGTGCGCAACTGGTCGAGGCCACGATCAATGCGGCCAACAACATCAACATTCGAGCACCAGGCGCGGTCAGCGTCTGGCTGGCACCCGAGATGTTGGACTTTGTAAAGCCCTCGACGATTACAGTAAACGGTCGCCAGATTCAGCGAAAACCGGTGACGCCCGAAATGGGCGTTCTGCTGGAAGATGTCCGCACGCGCGGCGAACGGAAGCACCCGTTTTGGGCCAGAGTAGATGCAACGCCGTAAGGAGTTGGCCGTTTCCGCTACTTCTTCAACACAAACCCGGTCACGAACCAGCCGTTGTCCTCGCTGACGATGAACGTGCCGGCTGGGCCGAGATACTTACTCACAGCGTCAAACGCAGGGAGCTGGCGACCGTCCAGTTTTGCCTTGCGAATCGTGCCCGGCTTGCCATCACCCAGTGCGCTGTTCAGTAGATTTCCGAGTAGGCTTTGACTCTTAGGCATCTCGTTGGTCTTCAGCAATTCGTAGGTGACGCGAAACTCCTTTTCCGTCCTGGAGAACATTCGAGCGGCCACATCCGTCGCACCGAGCGCGGTCATTTCTTTTTGGACCGCCGTGTATTCCGGCGTAGCATCAAGTGATCCTTTCGCTACGGCTGCATTGGCATGTTTGAGCACTTTTTCCAGCATGTCGATATTCGATGCCACGAAAAGCTGCCCGTGTGCCACACAAATAGCTGAGTTGGCCATCGCACGTTGACCCGGTCGTCGTGACGCTCTCTTCTTGCGGGTCTTTCCTTTGCCTGGCTGAAACAAGACTTCTTCTTCGATTTCGAGGTCGGCGTGTTGAACTTCGCCACCATCAACTTCGATGGTCAGTTCCATCACCTCGACCTCCTGGCTGGTCACTTCCCAGACAGTGAAACCTTCAACATCGCGCCGCTTGACCCCTTTGTCGTGCTTCATCCCTTTTTCGACGGCGGCCGCGACCGCCTTTTCATTGGCCGTCTCAATGGCATACAGCGATCGATCGCTCTTGGGCGTGATTGGATCAACAAAGTCGGTGACAATAGTCACCCGCGACCCTAGATTGGCAACCAGCTCTTTCTCAATGTCAAGCTGCGGCCCGTTAGGATCGTTTTTGGTGCTGTCGATGATGTCTTCAAACAAATAAGGCTGACCGGTGACTTCGTCCACCAGCGGCCCCAGGTATGGAAATGCTCGTTTGGCATTCCAGTTCACTGTTGAGTAAGTTGCTACATCAGGTGGTACCCAGGCCTCGGCCTGCAAAGACTTGCTATTGGGGAACTCTAGAACATTCGCTGCGAGCAAGTAACGCTCCTTGGCCTTGGGCACTGGCGGAGCATAAATCATCGTCCGATGCAGCGTCTGGTGGGTGTTGGCTGAAAAGGTCACAAATCCACCAAGTCCCTGGATCGCCGTGAAGCCTTGCTTTCGCAGCGCCTTAACCAAGTCCGGTCCTTCTCGTTTGTGCGTTGGCGGATCGATGACTCGCATCGCCTCGATGTAGCCAAATGGCTCTAAGAACCAGCGAACGTGAGGAACTTTTCCCGCTTCCGTGGCTTTCTGACAGCGTGCCATTGATTCCTTATATGCCGGTACCGAAGCAAGATTGTCCGCTCGATTGGCGGTTATAGCTTTCAGGATTTTTTCCACTTCGACAACGTTGTCGCTAATCACCAGCATTCCGCCACTGAGGAAGCTGGCGGTCTGTTCTGCGGTTGTTTCGCCAGCTTTCTTAGGGAGCTCAAAAA
>JAWXCH010000393.1:0-5185 GCA_034440595.1 Planctomycetota bacterium
CATTGCACGTGCTTCGCGCCGGCAGCGTCAGATGCGACACGAGTAGCGGCACCGTCACGCGAAATACTGTTGTGTGGAATGCTTCGCGCCTGGGACGGTTTCTAACGATCATCCGGTTCATGCGGCTTGCACAGTTGCCTTTCACTCCGTGAAAGAGCAATATCTACGAAGTGAAACGCGCGTGTGCCACTGGCTCTGCCAGTGCATTTGCCGCGTGCTACGTCCTGCTTGCCCAGCAGTGTTTTGAAGGCACGGCGTCTGTCATGAAATCTCTTTGACGCGGCATGACCCTCTGGTCATACTCAACAGATGCCACAGTTGCCTTTCACTCCGTGAAAGAGCAATTTCGATGGAGCGAAACGCGTGTGTGCCACTGGCTCTGCCAGTGCAATTGCCGCGTGCTACGGCCTGCTTGCCCAGCAGTGGTTTGAAGATGTCGCCATTGTCCGCTTCTCTAATTTCGTTACACGATCCGCCGGTACTGCTATGCCCGCAAATCAATTATCCACGGTTCGATCTGAGCGTTCGGCGGTGCTCGTCGGTGCATTGGTTGCCGTCGGTGGCAATCTGGTGATGAGCATGATCCTGGGGACCACGATCCTTGTGGCATTTTTGAGCCAGGGTGTGCCGCAGGCCGAATTGCTACAGCGTCTACTCGCCGCACGCGAGTTCCCCTACATCTGCGCCGGCATGGGGGTTCTGACCACACTCAGCGGTGGTTATTTGACGGCGTATCTTGTCACACAGCACAGGCTATTCCATGCCGCCATGACCGGCCTGGCCGCTGCAGTACTGGGCCTGGCCGTCGCATTGGTATTGGGAACAGCGCTTTCGCCACTGGCACTCAGCGTGCAGCTTTCGCTCGGTGTCATTGCCGCAATGGTGGGCGGCTGGATGGCGATGCCGGTGCCTGTTGCCGCACCAGCGAATTCTGATTTTGAGCTGTAGTCAGGCCGTTGGCTTGAACATCCTCACCCCAGCTCCTCTTTCGCAATTCCAAAGATCCTCTCCGCCTCGCCGATTGCAATGAAGTGCCCGTCTTCCAGCTAAGCATGCTCCTGCATGACGTGCTAAGCTTTGCTTGCGTTTAGAACAACAACGGTTGCTCTACCTTCGGTGGCCAAAACACTCCAAGCACCAACCAAGTGTTGTACGGGAAATAGGTTCCCATGAAGAATCGAGTGTCTTTGTCGTCGCGGCAAAGTTCATTTAGAAATTTCTCGCGAACACTTTCAGCGACCTTCTCGTCAGATCCCAGGCGATCGACTTCGTGTAGAAACAGCATGCCAAGTTCCCAGTCCTCACACATGGCGGTATGCTTCTTCCCATCGCTATCATCGCACTCGAAGACATAGTGAAACGTGTACGGAATCTTTCGCAGCGGCTTCTGTGGTGGTCCAAATAGCGTCAATTGAGAAGACAAGTTCTGCCATTCGGGCTTCCATTTAGAGGAAGTAGGATGCACCTCCATATCGAGGACACGTGAAGGTCGAACCACGCCAAGCGAAGTCTTGTCGTGCTGATAAAGACTGCTCAGTTGATTCCGCGTGTAGTGTGGAAGGCGGTCAATGATTTCCCGACGGTCTCTCCATTGATACTTCGTGTCCAGCGGCTCGCCGACAAGCCGGATCGAGTCCAGATCCGGTCGGCGGCTTTCCTTGCGATTGTCGTTGCCGGAACCACTCGCATCGAGTCGAACCTCGATCCATTGGTACTTCTTGAACTGCTGATTGCGCTCTCGGTAGCGGTAATCGACGGGATATAGCCTGACCCATTCACCGTCTTCGGTGATTCCCGCCGTGCAGACAAGTTCCTGATAGCCCCGGGAGGGATGAGGATAGGTCATGACAGTAATCAGCACCTTTGTCGGTTGTGCCAATTCCATCCATGCTCTCCTATTCTAAATGAACAATCGGCAGTCCGGTGAGTTGACTGACAGACTTTGCCAAATGAAGACGGTGACAACAGGTTGGCTCGGCCTCCATACAGACTAGCACGCTCGGTGATTGTTGAATCCAGTCAGCGACGGACTGGATCGCCGCACTTTCTTGTTTCAACGTGGTTGATTCGTAGCGTCGGAACAGTGCGTGATAATCCTCCTCAGAATTAAGTTCCTGTCTCAATTCCGAAGCAATCCCCAGTTGAGGCACGTGGTTGTACTTTATGCCAAGCAAGTTCGAGAGCCGTGATAAGGTAGAGCGGTGAAAGCCATAGCGCCTCGCGATTGGGTTCATTCGCACGTCGATGAGATGGTCAATGCCATTTTCAGTGAGTCCATTTAAGAAAGCGTCGACACTCTTGGCCTCGTAACCCGCCGTGTACACCGCGAGAGAGGCGACAGCCCGTTTTGCCAGACGCTTGCGTTTACTGTGAATGGTGAAGTAGGGGTAGTTGTGGTAAACGTAGTCGAGTAACTCGTCGGTAGATGCTTTTTGAAAGCGAGTGGAAACACGCGACAGATCTTGCCGAAGCTTCTCGTCCACCGGAGGTGCGGCCAGGTCTCCTAGTGCCCAGCGCGAATTGCCTCGCTCTTTGAGATAGCCAATCGCAACAAGCTTCTCTGCCTCCTGGTACAACGCAAATGAGAACGGGCCATATTGATACGGAACAAAGTCGTAAAACGACTCTCCGCCACGAGAAGCCGTCTCTTGACGAATAATGAAAGCCCATTTCGTAAGCACCAGTCGGTCAATTTCGCCTCCTGCGAGGCGAACCAACTGCAACAGTGCTTTTTGGCGATTTAGCATCGAGATCCCTTCCGTGAGGTACAGCCAAAGATTTTAGCATACGGGCTTGAGGTCGCAAACGACGGTTTGGGAACCCTCACCCCAACTCCTCCTTCGCAATTCCAAAGATCCTCTCCGCTTCGCCGATCGCAATAAAGTGACCGCCGTTGCGGACGCTGTGCAAGCGAATGCCGGGGCTGCGGCTGGCGACCTCTTCATTGATAACCGCCGGGACAAGCGTGTCGGTGGTCCCTTGCCAGAGATGGACCGGGGTGACGATATTGCCGTCATGCGCGCGGCGGATGGTCGTGACATCGAAAGTCCACTGGCGGTAAATCAACTCGCTATCGAGTATCAGCCCCTCGCTCCCTTGGGCAAAGCATTCGGCACTCTCCTCGCAAAAGGGGATTTCAATGCCCGGGCGGTGGAGGACTTCGCGGTCGTAATCGTTGACCGCTTTGATAAGCGAACGGTAGTACGTCTGGCGAAAATGCTGCGCGGTCAGCCCGATGGTGGCGTACATCAGGCGAAAGCCCGGCTCAAAATGGAGTGCCAGAAAACCACCCAGCGCGTCCGCTTTGCTCAGGTGTTTGGCGGCCCAGTTCTCACCAAAGGTGCCATAGCACGCGGGGGCAATACTGCTGACATGCCGCAGCCGATCGGGCGCGATGTAAGCGGCTGCGGCGAGTGCCCAGGGGCCTCCTTCTGACCAGCCGGTGACGCCGAACTGCCGATAGCCGAGCGCGTCGGCGACAGTGGTCAGGTCGGTAGCCCAGTCGGCGAAGCTGCGCGACGGTTGCGGGCTGGACTGGCCGAAGCCGGGCCGGTCGATGCAGAGCAACCGTAGCCGGTGCTTCATGGCGACGGCGGCAAACAGACGCGCTTCCAAGCGACTACCGGGGCCGCCGTGGTTGTGCAGCACCAGTGGACCGTGCGGATCGCCGACTTCCAGATAGGCTAGCTGGCGACCGTCAGGGGTGGTGACGGTGCCGGTGCGTTCGTGGAGACCGGACGCATCCGGTGATTTATCGGGAGTAGATTGCGAACTGCGGTTCGTGTGGTCCATATTATTGCTGTGGGTTGCTGCAGAAGTGTGATCTGTCTGTGCCTACTTTCTAACACACCCTCACCCGCGGCTGATACCGCGACCTACTCCCGCAAGCGGGAGAGGTGAAGCTATCTCGTAGCACGCTGGTGGATTCTCACACCGGAGGACGTTATCCTAAAGGAACCTGCCGGTCAGTATCCGCCGTTGCATTGCCCCATTCCTGCTTCCTGCCGCTATGACGAACCACGACTCACCACACGAACTGAGCCGACGCCGACTGCTGGCGCAGGGGTTGGCTGGTTGCGCCGCAGCAAGCACTGGGTTGCTCACCGGGTTGATACATGGTGGTACAGCAAGTGTTGCCCGCGCGGCAGAATCTGATTCAAACTCCCCAACAACAACGCAATCAAAGCCGATGACACTGCCTAAGAAAGCCCGTCCTGCGAATGAACCGTTTGGCTACTGTTTGAATCTCAGTACGATCCGTGGTCAGAATCTGCCGATCACCGAGGACATCGATATCGCGGCAGCGGCTGGCTTCACTGCCATTGAGCCGTGGCTCAACAAGCTGGATGAGTATGTTAAAGGGGGTGGCTCGCTGAAGGACCTGCGCAAGCGGATCGCCGATCATGGCATGACGGTCGAAAGCGGGATCGGTTTTGCGGAATGGATCGTCGACGACGATCAGCGGCGTGCCAAAGGACTGGAGCAATCGAAGAGCGACATGGATGTGCTATTGCAGATCGGTGGCAAGCGGATTGCGGCACCACCGGCAGGTGCGGTCGACGTTGCGAATCTCAATCTGCTCAAGGCGGCAGAGCGTTACCGCGCGTTGGCCGAGTTAGGTCAGTCGATGGGGATTAAACCGCAGGTGGAGGTCTGGGGATTTTCGCAAAGTCTGAGCCGCCTGGGGGAAACGACTTTTGTTGCCATCGAGAGTGGGCTGCCCAACGCTTGCATTCTGGCGGACGTTTACCATCTGTACAAAGGTGGTTCGGACTTCAGCGGACTGAGCTTGCTGAACGGCAACGCGATGGAGGTCTTTCACGTGAACGACTACCCGGCTGATCCGGTGCGAGCAAAGATCACCGACGCCGATCGCGTTTATCCGGGGGATGGGGTCGCACCGCTAGCGACGATCTATCGTCAGCTTCGCGACATTGGTTTTACTGGCTATCTATCGCTGGAGCTGTTTAACCCTGGCTACTGGAAGCAAGACGCCAAGGTCGTGGCCAAAACCGGCTTGGAAAAACTCCGCCACAGCGTGCAGCAGGCGCTGGCGTAAGTGATTTCGCTTGCTCTGATAACGTGCGCCACTGGCTCCGCCCATAGGTATCTACACATCGTTGCTAGCTTGCAGATTGCCCCAATTACGCCGCAGGCGTTTAACACCACAGCCCCAGGTCGCGCA
>JAWXCH010000394.1:0-11464 GCA_034440595.1 Planctomycetota bacterium
AACCTTCAGTGCCTTTTTAACGGCCTTTTTCTGTTCTTTGTCCAGAGGACCGAAGTTGTCGATCTCGCCCGTGAAATGCGTTGCCTCGGCAGCCACGGCGGTCGGCAGATAGTCCGTGGGGACGGATTTCAGGGTACCCACTCCGCTGCGGCCAGATTGGAATGCTTCCCAAAGCGCCGACTGAGTATTGCCAAGTGGGCTGATGACCCCAATACCGGTGATGACAACGCGACGTGCGGACTCGGGCTTCATTGAATGCGAATCAGAAAAAGTGAACGTCGGCGAACCATAAAAATCAGCCCAATCAATATACCGCCCCTATTTTGCCAGGGCAATTGCGTCCAGGCCATCAAGTACCACGCTGCTGGTGTGATTTACCGTGCGACACCAGCGGGCAATGCGACACTTCCCACCGTTCCGCCTGGAATCCCGGCTGGCACTGTGGCAGCAGTCGGGATGCTTTTTCCGCGACTTTCGACAAACACCAGGAAATCGACACGTGATGGTGCCGTAATCAGCGGGATGTTCAGTCCATTCTCGGCGGGCACCGGAGGCGCCACCAGCCCGCAGCCGATGAGGAGTACCTGATCCACGGGCCAGCGGAATCGTTCATGCAGGCGAAAACTGTTGATTTGAGGGACATCGACCTGCGTTCGCTGTCGCGGTGCAATGGTCGTCGGCACGTCGAGCATGACCGGTTGCAGTTTCTCGACATGGTCTAAGTTGCATTTCACAATCGCGTCGATCGACCGGCCATCCATAGACAGCAGTGGATTCAGTTCCAGCGAATACCCTTCGTCCAATTGTCCTGGCTCGGGTTTGAATCCTGGCCAGGCCTCTGGTGTTAAGCGCACATTCCGCACATAGTTCTTAGTTCTGGTCGAAGTGGTGACCACGCTTTGGCCATTGTTCACCAACAGTTGCGGTGTGCCATGTTCGCGATAGTCGGTTCGTTTGCGCAGTTCGCCAACGAGCACCGCCGCGTCTTCTTTGGCCAGCAGCCAGGCTTGAATGCCCGGCGTTTGCACGGTCACCGGCTTGAGCATCTTTTGTGCTTTGGCGCGCCAGCTAGGGCTGTCCAGGCTAACCACGCGAATGCTGAAACCGTGCGTTTCGGCCTCACTGTTCACGAAACGATCGACCACGTCTTGGACGATGTTTTGAATTTCCGGAGTGTGGTACGCACGCAAGGACCGTCGATCCGCGGACAGCATGGCAACCGTTTCGCCATGCCAGGCTTCGTAGCCGGTCTCGCGAAGAATCCAATCGACAATGGCCTGCTGCGGTACGTTAGTGCTGGTCACACGCATCGTGTACTGCGTGATATCGTATTCGCGCCATACTTGTCCGTGCTGATTCGGTAAGTTTCCAACGCCTGCTGTGACAGTGTTTCGAGCGCTTGCGCCGATGGCACTGAGCGGTTGCATTCGCCCGCTGCCGCCAGGGGCGGAGAAACCTGAACTGCTGCGGGTGGTGGAGTCCGAAGTTCGCCACCCGCCAGGGTCTCCCTCGGGTGCAACGGCAGGATTGGCCGTGCCAGTTGAATTCGTAAATGCACCGTAGGCTGGTGGTTGTCCATCGCGATTCAAAGCGGCGGCTGGCACCGGCGAAGGGGTGAATGGTCCGCTTCCAATAGCTGTGCTGCCGGTAGTACCAGCAGGTGTGCCCACTGCTGGATTGGTAGTAGCAGGTGCCATCGAGATCCGGTGTGATGGCTCCACCACTCGGGATGGCATGCGTGTTCGGATGCCAGGTGCCGGATACTGCGCGCTGGACTGCGAGTACCACGCCTGCCCTGCTGCGATAGCCATCAGCGCCAGGATAATAAGAGTCGATTTATGGCGAACGGACATTCCCCAGGCCTCCATGCAACAGGGTTACGCCGTGGAAGAAACCACGCGCGCGGGAAGTTTAAAGGAGTTGCAGAATGTCGGCAAGGGAGATTGCGAGGTCGATTTTAACGCGGCACCGCATTTTAACCCGACGCGCAAGCGAGGAAATGCGCCAAACGCGCTGCACCTCGCTGGCGCTTCGGGTTGCAACCAATCGTGCAAGAGACACTACTCGTATCGGCGAAGAATCAGCGATGCGTTGTGTCCACCGAAGCCAAAGCTATTGCTCATGGCAGCGGTCAATCGGCGCTGGCGAGGCTCATTTGGCGTGTAGTCCAGATCGCACTTTGGATCGGGCGTGGTGTAATTGATCGTCTGTGGAATGATGCTGTCACGAATCGCCAAACAGCAGAATATTAACTCCACTCCGCCGCTAGCACCCAGCAAGTGCCCCGTCTGGCTCTTGGTACTGCTGACGCTGACCTGGTGTGCATAATCACCAAAAATCCGCTTGATGGCCACTGTTTCGGCGGCATCTCCCAGCGGGGTGCTAGTACCGTGCGCGTTGATGTAACCGATTTCGGTCCGGTCGATTCCGGAGTTGTCAATTGCTCGCTCCATCGCTTTGGCAGCACCGGTCCCGTTCTCATCCGGCTGTGTAATATGGCCGCCGTCGCCACTGGCACCGTAGCCAATCAGTTCGGCGTAGATTTTGGCGTTACGCCGTTTGGCGTGCTCTAGTTCTTCGAGGACAAACACCCCGGCTCCTTCGCTCAATACAAAACCGTCTCGGTCGGCGTCAAAAGGACGGCTGGCGCGAGCGGGGTCGTCATTTCTTTCGGACAGGGCGCGCATGTTGGCGAACGCCGCAATTCCCATCTGGGTAATCGCAGCCTCGGCACCACCGGTGATCATCACGTCGGATTCGTCGTGCTGAATGCTGCGAAAGGCATCACCAATTGCATTGGCGGCACTAGCACAGGCGGTGGCGACGGCGGTGTTCGGTCCCCGCAGCCCGTACTGAATGGAGACGTGGCCGCTGGCCGCGTTCAGCATGAGCTTGGGAATGGTGAATGCCGAGACTTTATCTGGCCCCTTAGTCAGCAATCGTGCGACCTGGGCTTCGATTTCGGTCAGTCCGCCGATTCCGGAGCCGAGGATCACTCCGCAGCGAAAGGGATCATACTGCGAGAAATCGATGGCGGAATCGCGCACCGCGTCCGTACCCGCCACTAAGGCGAATTGAGCAAAACGGTCGATCCGCTTCTCATCCTTGGGGGTGATGTAATCTCCAGGCGACCAATCGTATATGTCCCCAGCGAACTTCACTTTGAAGTCCTTGGTATCGAAAAGTCGCAGCGAGTGAATTCCGCTTTCCCCGCGAAGCAGTCGCTGCCAGAGATCCTCAACCTTTAAGCTCAGAGAAGTGACGGCACCAACGCCGGTTACGACAACTCGTCGTTTCATTAGAACGAAGGCTTAAGAATGAGTTTTTTCGATGTAATCAATGGCCTGACCAACCGTTTGAATTTTTTCGGCTGCGTCGTCTGGAATATTAATATCAAATTCTTCTTCCAGCTCCATGACCAGCTCGACTACGTCGAGCGAATCCGCGCCGAGATCATTAACGAATGACGTTTCACGAGTGAGCTGATCTTTGCTGACGCCCAACTGCTCGGCGACGATATCAAATACACGTTCTTGAACGGAAGCCACCTTCAGGATCCTCCTGTCAATCCAAATTGAAACAACCGACCGTCCACAGCAAGTGGAGGCATCGGCGGATCAATCATTTCAGCGTAGCAAAACGACGCCACGCATTAAAACAACGCCTAAAAACAAACGAACGCCTTAAATCAACACCGTCCCCCGGAATTACGGCGAATCAGTGAATTCACCAGAAGATAGAGGGATTCTATAAAGCAGGTCAAGGTATAGCGGTTTTTGCACTCCGTGTCCAGACGGCTCATTTGACCCTTTTTGGCTGGATTCCCACTAACCGATTCCACCATAAAACCTGTTCCACATCTTAACGGATTCTGCTAGCGGGGCGAATGCTAATTTCCCCCTAATCATGCGACAAAGCCAAAAGTTTGGGTGCCACACCTGTCTGTCCTCGCGAAGGCGGGGGGCTGGCCCAACAGACACTCCTCGAAGAGCTTAGATTTACGCCGTCAAGCCGCCGTCAATGGTCAGGCAATGTCCGGTAATATAGGCACTGCCGGGGGCAGCCAGAAACAACACCGCATCGGCCACTTCGTCAGCATTTCCCAACCGCTGTTTTGGCACCCGTTTCTTGACTTCGTCCTGTAAGGCAGGCCCCAGGGCATCGGTCATTTCGCTGGCAATGAACCCTGGGGCGACGCAATTGATTGTGATGTCTCGCTTGCCGACCTCTTTGGCCACGGTGGCCGTCATGCCAATCATGCCAGCTTTGGACGCCGAGTAATTGGCCTGACCAGGGTTACCCATCAGCCCTGAGACACTGCTGATATTGATAATCCGGCCGTAACGGGCCTGCATCATGGGGCGAATGGCGGCCCGCATGAAAAGGAAAGTCCCGCGGAGGTTGGTGTTGATTACGTCGTCCCACTGCTCGTCGGTCATGCGAGGAAAGAGGGTGTCTTTGGTGATGCCGGCGTTATTGACCAGGATGTCCAGGCGGCCCCATTTTTCTGCGATACCGTCGACCAGGGTTTGGACATTTTCTGAATTGTTCACGTCACAGGCAAACGCCTCGGCAGCTCCGCCGGCGGCCTCGATTGCGGCAACGGTCTCAGCGAGCTTGGCAGTGTCACGAGCAACGCATGCGACTTTGGCACCGGCCTTTGCCAGGCAAACGGCAATCGCCTTACCGAGACCACGAGAGGCTCCGGTAACTAGCGCCACCTGACCAGCTAAATCGACTTGAATTCGTGCGTCAGGGTTGTTCTTGGCCATTGGTCATCTCGCCTGGTCTGGTACTAACTGAGTGTTGGAATAGAAGAACCTAACGATTTGCTTAGCATGCGACTTGCGTAGTACCGCTCAGCCCATTACTCCCTGGCAGTCGATCTTCCGATCGATCCGTTTAATCAATCCCCGCAGCACGCGGCCTGGCCCAACTTCATAAATCTGGTCGACCCCCTCGGCCAGTAGCAGCCGCATTGAGTCCTCCCAGAGTACCGGACTGACGACCTGTTGGACAAGGAGTTGCCGGATTTCTTCGGGGTCGCTGTGTGCCCGGGCGTCGACATTGGAAATGACGGTGATTCGCGGCTTTTTCAGCGGTACATTGGCCAAAGCGGCCGTCAGCCGTTCGACCGCCGGCTGCATGATTTCCGTATGAAAGGCACCTGCAACGGCCAGGGGAATTGCCTTGGTTGCTCCGTGAAGCGGTGCCAACTCCGCCGCACGCAGACAGGCTGCTTTCGTCCCCGAAATCGCAATATTGCCAGGGCAAAGCAAATTGGCGACCTGCAAGGTTTCTCCTTGCGAAGCGGCCTGACAGAGTGCCTCTACGGCGTCTCGGTCCAGGCCAAGAATGCTGACCATGCCGCTGGCAGTGAGGTCGGCGGCCGCCTGCATCGCCGCGCCGCGTTCTTGAACCAGTCGCACGCCATCTTCAAATTCCAGCACCCCGGCAAAGACCAGGGCCGTGTATTCGCCAAGACTAAGGCCGGCCGTGTATTGACAAGAGTCGACGACACCGGGTGCATCAAGCCGTAGCTGTTCCAATGCCGCCAGACTGGTCACGAAAAGAGCCGGCTGGCTGTGTGCGGTTGAGTTCAGCTTGTCGGCTGGTCCGGTGAAGCAGATCTCCGCCAGATCGTAGCCAAGCAGCTCGTTGGCCCGGTCGTACAGCGCCTTGGCAGCCGGCAGGCTTTCGGCAAGCTGCTGCCCCATGCCAACTGATTGGGCACCTTGACCAGGGAACAGAAAAGCTGGCTGACTCAAGTTAGCAAGTCCTTGTCTTCACCGGCGAACTGGAAACGAAACCGCCCCGCGATTTACGACTGAAAGTCCACGGCGGGGCAGAAATCTGACTGTCTGAATCTGGTGACGCGGTCGGCTAAACCGCCGCCTCAACAATGGTGCGGCCCATATAAAAGCCGCACTTCGGGCAAATGGTGTGTGTGGGCACGGAATTGCTGCACTGTGGGCAATAGGTCAATTGACGCGGTTTCTTGGCGTCATGAGCACGACGGCTACCGGTGCGTGCATTCGATTGTCTTCGCTTTGGAACTGCCATGCTAAGTCTCGATCAATTCTTGGTTTACAGCCAGTATCTAACTCTGTGTTCAGTTGGCTTTTTGCAGAGCCTCTCGCCCACTCGTGAAAAAGCAAACCGCTAGTCTAAAGATGCTGCCGGAGGGTGTCAAGCCATTGCGGGCTTAGGTTTTACATTCGCTGCCGTAGATGGCACCGATGCCAAGTCAATAAAGGCATACTGTGATTGGAATAGGTACGCGACAGAAATAAAAAACGGCCGTATCGAACTTCCGAAGAAGTCGATACGGCCGCGTTTGAAACAAACAGGTTGTTTGCTTTTGGGAGGCTTGCAAACCAATAGTGGAGTTCAAGACACCCTGTGTGCAAACTAAGCCTTGCGGCGACGAATCACCATTCCCATGACGCCAACTGCACCAAAGGCGGCCAGCGCGATGCTGGATGGCTCTGGAACGTAGGTATCCAAGCGGAAGCTTTGGACGAGGTGCTCGCCATTGCTGGAATTCAGGTTGCCGAACACAACTCCCTTGAGGTTCTGAAATCCGGCACCATAAGCACCTGGACCCCAGTATCGGGTAGATGCAGTGTTTGCAATCGGTACTTCAACACCATCAATGAAAAACTTGTAAGGCATCTGGCCGTTGTAAGATCCTGGAATGCCATCCACGCCCATATAGGCTTTGCTCGCATCCAACCGCAACTGAATGGTACGGTAAGTACTGGAGCTCAACTGTCCTCCGGAAAGGGCTGTAGGCCCCGGGTTCGTGCCTTCAGAGTAATTCCATTGTTGGAGTTGAGCACCGGATAGCATGTATCCGTAATCGACCATTGCACCGCTATTCATATCCTCTGATGAGTAGCCAAAAAAGAGATTGCTCCAGACACCCGAAGTCATCTTGACCTTGGCGGTCAACAGTAAGACATTCGTCCCCAGTGGAACGCTAACGGGTACGCCAAGTTGATTGACTTGAACGTTTTGCTGGGAAGTAGCTTTCAGAGCGTTGACACCCCCATCGTTAACGATTTGATAGTTGTAAGCAGCCGCTGATGAACGCACAATCATGTTACCAACGCCAAAGCCACCCGTCACATTATTCGGCAGGCCTGGCATGGTACCACCACCACCGTTGGTCTTCCAAACGCTGACTGGGCGAGCGGTGAAATCCTCATGAAAAACGAGGGTTGCATTGGCCGCTTGGCCGATGCCAACCACTAGCAGCAGCGACGCTGCCAAACACTTCCAAGACTTAAGAATCATAGTTGGACCTCTAAAAAAACTGAGACGGACCACGTTTACAAGTGAAAACTCTGTAGCTGAGCGGATTTGTCATCCCTGAATCCGACTTACTTTGCTCACCACCACTTCCATTGATGATGTTGCCCCTTGTTTCACCGAACACAGATTTAGGCTGACCCACCCAAGCCGCCCTGTATCTGTGTTTTCCTGAGTTCTGGCTGGCAAAACGCAGGGAATATCTAAAAAAGCAAAACTGTAGTTATCAAGAACCCCCTCATACTCGGCAAAAACGAGTGTTTGCCGCTGTATACTACGCAGTTTCTACTACCCCACCTGCTGTATACAATAGGCATAATGTGAAAAGAATGAAAGCACTTGGCACGAATATTTCCAAAATATTCGGAAATAGTGAAACGGCCGCTGTTTACAAGCGTCACAGAGCTTACTGGGGTCAAAACCCAACCCTGGGGTTCCCCAATGCGTGCCAAAAGGGGGGATTTCAATGTCTAGTTGAAAGCTGTGGTTTCAAAGTAAGGAGGTAGAAAGCGTTGGCGATGATGAAATCGCTGAACAGGGAGGATTTGCTTCGCAGGCCAAGGACTTACGACTTTGGGAAACCGGTGCGCCAGGGCATCCGCCCCTATGCCGTTCCGCGTGAGTACATTACGGGAGTGGTGACGAACGTCTTCTGGCCGCCGTCTCGGTGGCAGATCGTTCGCCCGGAGGAGTGATGTAATTAACTGGCGGAGACTCCTGTGGTGCCCTTCTCGAAAACATCAGCACCAATCCCAACACCGGGCCGCAGAGGAGGACTGCAAAAAACGCCATGCAAACTGCCGGTTCCTCTTTGGTTACGCCCATCAGGATGTACAGTGTGGTGAGGAGCAGACAGTACCCGCCGACGAAGGTCAGGAATGCCCATTGTCGCCAGTGACGCGGAGAACTTGCATTGACCAGCGTTCCGAGCAGCGGTGAACCGATGCAGACGAGAAAAATGATCGTCCAAATTGATTCGTCGAACATGTCTGCGATTTGGGCAAGCAACATCATTTCTGCCTCCTATTGCTTGATTTAATGCAAACTGACCAACCCGCTCCCCCTACCCCTTCTTCTCAATCTTGGCCCAACTGTCACGCAATGACACTGTGCGGTTGAAGACAAGTTTACCCGGTTGGCTCTCTTTATCCACGCAGAAGTACCCGTTCCGCTCGAACTGGAACTGGTCCCCTGCCTTGGCGTCCTTCAGGCTTGGTTCCAGCAAGGCACCGGGTAGTACTTCTAGGCTGTTTGGGTTCAGCGTGGTCTTGTAATCGACCCCGTCGGGCACGTCGTTAGGATCGGGCTGCGAGAAGAGATGGTCGTACATGCGGATCTCTGCCGGGACGGCGTGCGCGGCGCTGACCCAGTGGATGGTCCCTTTCACCTTTCGGTCGGAATTCGGCATGCCGCTGCGCGTGTCCGGGTCATACGTGCAGCGGACCAGTGTGATTTCGCCGGTGGTTGGATCCTTGTCGACGCCGACGCACTTGATGATGTAGGCCGCACGGAGGCGAACTTCCGCGCCAGGGGTCAGTCGATAAAACTTCTTGGGAGGATCTTCGCGAAAGTCCTCCTGCTCGATGTACAGCTCGCGCGTGAAGGGAACCTGCCGCTTGCCGAGGGACGGATCCTCGGGGTTGATCGTCGCTTCCATTTGTTCGACGGAACCCTCTGGGAAGTTTTCGATCACGAGTTTCAATGGGCGGAGGACGGCCATAGCCCGGGGGGCGATTTTGTTCAGGTCGTCGCGGACGGCCCCCTCCAGCACCGACATATCGATGGTGCTAAAAAACCGGGCCACGCCGATCCGGTCGCAGAACATGCGCAGCGAGGCGGGGGTGTACCCGCGACGGCGCAGGCCGCTGATCGTGGGCATGCGGGGGTCGTCCCAACCGCTGACGTAGCCGCCGGTGACCAGTTCCAGCAGGCGGCGCTTGCTCATGATGGTGTAGCTGAGGTTGAGCCGGGCAAACTCGATCTGCTGCGGGGCATAGATGCCGAGCGTTTTGATGAACCAGTCGTACAGTGGGCGGTGGTTTTCGAACTCCAGAGTGCAGATCGAGTGGGTGATCCGCTCGAGCGAGTCGCTCTGACCGTGGGTAAAGTCGTACATCGGGTAGATGGGCCATTTGTCGCCGGTGCGGTGATGCTCGGCATGCAGAATCCGATAAAGGACCGGGTCGCGCAGGTTAAGATTGGGCGAAGCCATGTCGATCTTGGCACGGAGGGTCCGCGAGCCGTCGGGGAATTCGCCAGCGCGCATGCGGGTGAACAGGTCGCGGTTTTCAGCCGGTGTGCGGTCGCGGAAGGGGCTGTTTTTGCCGGGCTGGGTCAGCGTGCCGCGGTATTCGCGAACGCGGTCGCCGGTGAGGTCGCAGACGTAGGCGTGCCCGGCGTCGATGAGTTGTAGTGCCCACTGGTAGAGCTGTTCAAAATAGTCGGAAGCGTAGTGCAGCTCGTTCCATTCAAAGCCTAGCCAGCGGACGTCTTCTTGGATGGAGTCGACGTACTCGACATCTTCCTTGGTGGGGTTGGTGTCGTCGAAGCGGAGGTTGCATTTGCCCCCGTACTTTTTGGCGAGGCCAAAGTTCAGGCAGATGCTCTTGGCATGGCCAATGTGGAGGTAGCCGTTCGGCTCGGGGGGAAACCGGGTATGGACGCGGCGGTCGAACCGACCAGACAGGTTATCGGCGTCGATGAGGTCTTCGATGAAGTTTTGGGAGCGAGTGTTTTCGTCGGTGGACATATACTGGGATTCTTTGTTGATTAATGCAATTGCCGGAAAGCTTTTACCGCGGAGGACGCGGAGGGACAGACGCAGAGACGAACACGGAGCTCCCTTTAAGTTCAACCAATTTATTTTTACTCAATTCGCTTTCAAAAATTTTGAACAAGGATGAACGGGATGCACTGGATAATGGTGGAGTTAGAACGTGAGTCGATCAATCTCTCTGCGTCATTCTCTGCGAACTCTGCGGTAAAAGTTTTAGGCGTCGGGCGTTGATTAAGTGTATTACGTTACAGGAACGGTGGTGGCGAGTTTTAATGCTCGATCGATTCGAGCCAGGCATTCGTCACGGCCGAGGATGGCGAGGGATTCAAACAGCCCAAACCCGACGGTGGTGCCGGTGACCGCCACGCGGAGGGCATGGATGATCTGACTGTTCTGGATCCCCTGCTCTGCTACGAACTGCTTGAGCGCGGTTTCCAGTGCTGGTGCGTCGAACGGCTCGACGGTGCGGAGCGTGTCCTGGAATTTGGTCAGCAGCCCGGCCGCTTCGGCCGGTTTGGTGATTCGTTTGTCCAAGGCGGCGGAGTCGTATTGCACCTGCTCTGCTGGGACAAAGAACGTGCGGTAGTCGAGGATATCGCCGCGGACCTTGATTCGGTCCCCTGCTGCTTCGATGATCGCTGTTAAACGATCTGAAATGCTGCACGGAGGTGGTACCGTCACTAGACCAGCCTTTTGCAGGTATGGCAGCATGCTGGCTACCTTTTGCTTCAGCGGCACAAGTTGCATGTAGTGATCCTGAAAAGCGGAGAGCTTTTTAGGATCAAAACTAGCGGCACCTTTGGTGACACGTTCGAGCGAGAACTCGGCGATCATCTCGTCGCGGGAGAAGTACTCGCGTTTGTCATCGTAGGACCAGCCGATGAGGAGCAGGTAATTCAGGATCGCTTCGGGCAGATACCCAACCTGCTCGTAGAAATCGACGATGACCGGGTTGAACGTATCGGCGCTAGTGGTCAGGCCAATGGCTTTGGCGATTGCCAGCCCGTGTTCATTCACGCGAGCGAAGTCGGCGTTCTTGAGATACTTGTCCAGCTTGCGCTTGCTGAGCTTGTTTTTGCTCCCTGGCTCGGCCACGAATGGCAGGTGGGCATAGACCGGGAGCGGGTAGTCGAGGGACTGCGCGATAAAGATTTGTCGCGGGGTATTGGAGAGGTGTTCTTCGGCACGGATGACATGCGAGATCTGAAAGTCGTAATCATCGACCACGCTAGCCAGATGGTAGAGGCAGGTGCCATCGGCACGTTGGACTACGTGATCCTGCTCGCGTGCCCAGTCGAACGTGACTTCGCCACGGACGAGATCCTGGACGGTGACGCTGCCCTCGCGCGGCATCTTCAGGCGGACGACGCACTG
>JAWXCH010000395.1:0-4169 GCA_034440595.1 Planctomycetota bacterium
CAATTCTCGGTGCGCTGATGCTACTCGGGGGCAATGGCCTGGTGACCTGGGCCGAGCAATGGGTTCCCTCGGGCATTGCCGCGCTGGTGATCACTACGATTCCCATGTGGTTGATTCTGGTCGACTGGCTGATCTATCGCGGTGCGCGGCCGCATGGCTGGGTCTGGGCAGGCATCATCGTCGGCTTTGCGGGCGTGTCGCTGCTCGCTGAAATCGAAGCTGGCGAACATTCAGATGCACGATTGTGGGGACTGTTGGCACTGGTCGTCGCTACTATCAGTTGGGCGATCGGTTCGATGCGTGGCAAGCATCGCCCGGCGGTGGGACCTCCGCAGGTCAACACTGCCCTACAAATGCTGACCGGCGGTGCGATCATGATCGGCGTGTCGGTAGTACGAGGCGAACTAAACGGCTTTCAAATCGACCAGGTAACGTTGAAATCGTGGTTGTCACTGGGTTACCTGATTACTTTTGGATCCTTGCTGGCGTTTACCACTTACCTATGGCTGTTGCGAGTTGCACCGGCCAGTCTGGTCGCAACTTACGCATACGTAAATCCACTAGTAGCGGTAGTCATCGGCGCACTTTTTGGTGGCGAGAAAATGAGTACCACGGTTGGGCTGGCTGCTGCACTGATTTTAGGTGCCGTAGCGCTAATCACACGCAAACCGCGATCACAAGAGAAGCAGACGATCTCGCAGGTCTTGTCGCAGTTGAACATCGATGAGCTTGCCCAGACTAACGGTGAAGCGCTGCGCCCAACGTCTTCACCACAAATAGCAAACGGCAAAGCGGTGCTGGACGCCTCGGAAACCGACACACAGACCACTGCGGCTATCGTCACGATCTCCGTGCCCGCATTGTTGTTGGGACAAGAGCCGGGCGACCGGCAATCGCCCAACATCAGCGATCGACCGCCGACCGACATGCGCAGTTCGGATGCGTAAACTGCCGTATTAGGCAAGGTGCCTGGTTTGCCTAGGTGTTCTTTGAAGTTGCGGTGACCTCATCCTAAAACCCAAGCATTAACAGGACGAAATACGGTTCTCCGCATCACGTATTTTCTGGGAATTCAGGATTCTGTCATCCAATCGACATAGTACTTTTTGCCAGTTTTGGTTACTATTCTGCAGCCGGTAGATGCGCAGAGCATTCCGTCCAAGTGGCGAATGAGTGCAGAAGGAGCCTGCTTGATTAGGACCAGCTTTTCCGTGGGAGCAGAGAAGCGAGTGCAACAACATCCATTCTGAAGCCAGTCGAACGACCAGATTGCCCTACTGCAGCCGTTCGATCGAGGTATCAGATGCCAAATTCGCGAAAAGATTGGGGTCTCCCGTGCCAGAATCGAAAAGCCAATCGCAACCGGTCGATTCTGTGCCAATCAGTGAATTGGAACGGCTGCGAACTCAGGTCTCTGAGTTGCAAGCAATGGTCACTTCGTGCTTGGATCAAGATACCAAGCCTACCGCTCCACCTCTGCTGCGTCCGCTGATCGAGTCGATCCCAACAGGGGTTCTGCTGATTCAAGGGGATCGCGTCTATTTGAATCGACTCTGTGAACAACTGGTCGGTTACACCAACGGCGAATTGCCGACGTTGGAAAAATGGCTCGATGCCCTGTACGGCCCGAAGGCGGGCGAGATCAAGCTACTGTGCGCCAAAATTCTTTTGGGACTAGAACCGACATATCAGGTGTTGCAGATTCGCTGCAAGGATAGAACGCGGCGTTTGATTGAGTTCACGGGTAGTCGCCAAGGCACAGAAGAGCTGTGGCTATTGCGAGATGTGACCGAGCAGATCGCCGCCAACCAGCGCGCCAAGAGCAGCGAAGCGCGGATTCATCAGGTACTGGAAAACATGCCTGTCATGCTGTCCGCAGTGGGCGAAGACGGCAATTTTATTATCTGGAATCGCGAATGCGAACGAGTCACCGGCTACCGCGCCGACGAAGTCGTTGGCAACCCGGGTGCCTGGGAACTACTGTACCCTGACTTTCATCACCGCGAGAAACTGATTCACGAAATGCAGTCGCTGGGCAATGATTACTATCACCTGGAGTGGGAAGTCTGTTGCAAGGACGGCACGATGCGAACCGTCTCGGGTTCTAATATCTCGGCGCGCGTGCCGATCGAAGGCTGGAAGTCCTGGGGAGTTGCGGTCGATGTCACCGATCGCAAGCGATTGGAGACGGCATTGCGTGAAAGCGAGTCTCGTTTTCGCCTGGCGGCCGAAGCGGTGAACGGTGTGATCTACGACTACACTTGCAATGGCCAGAATATTTTTCGATCGCAAGGTCTGTTCGACCTGGTGGGATTTCATCCCAGCGAGTTGGCTCCGCAACTGGAAGCCTGGATTGAACGGGTTCACTCCGACGACCGAGAAGCGGTGCGCACCCAATTTCAAGCGGCGTTAAAAAACGCCGAGCACTTTGATATGGAGTACCGCGTTCTGCACAAGGAGAATCGCTATGTGCAGGTGTGGGATAAAGCGCTGGTCGTACGCGATCGTCGCGCCAAGGTCGAGCGCGTTGTTGGCTTGGCAGTGGATGTCACCGCGCAGAAGGAGGCGGGGGAGTTTCTGCGGCAATTGGCCAACGAGCGAACTGAATTGCTCGATCGTCTCCAAATGATTCTCGACCGCATGCCGGTCGGGTGCTTGCTTTGTAATTCGGAGTTTCGCCTCAGCTATTGGAACGAAGCGGCCAAGGATATCTTTGGCTACGAGATGGACGAAGTTCGCGGAAAGTTACCAGGAGAAGTCATTGCCCCTGTCGTGCGCCGCTCGCACAGCGCGACACTTTTTGAGCGACTGGCCCGAGGGGAAAACGACCTGCAGGTGATCGAGGAACATGTCAATCGCCACGGGGCCACCGTCATCTGCCATTGGAACTGTTGTCCGTTGTATGATGCCAACGGGAAGTTCGTCGGCGTGCTGGCAATGTGCCAGGACATCACCGAGCATCGTCGCAACGAGGAAAAATTGAAATTGCAAGAGGCTGAACTCGCGCACATTTCGCGTCTGACTACGATGGGAGAAATGGTGGCCGGCATCGCACACGAGATCACTCAGCCGCTGCAGGCTATCGGCAGTTATGCCGGAGCCTGTTCGTCCATGCTGGATACTGCAGAGTTCAAAGGTGTCGAATCGTTGCGTGAGTGGTCGCAAAAAATTGCAGAACTGTCAAGTCGCGGAGGAGATATCATCTGGCGACTGCGACGATTTGCTCGCAAAGCGGATAGCGATCGTGTGCAGTTCGATTTGAACGCCTTAGTTCGAGAGTCGCTCGAAATGGTGCACTTTGAATCCGATCAACATGCCATCGACTTGGAGATGGATCTGCAATGCCCGGAAATGATTGTAGCCGACCGCGTGCAAATTCAGCAGGTCCTGATCAACCTGCTGCGCAACGCCATTGAGGCCACAAAACAACAACCGGCCCCGCGCTCCATTGTCGTTCGCACAGTGCGCGACAAACAAGAGGCCATTATTTCAGTCGAAGATAACGGGCCAGGAGTCACGCTCGAGGCAGCCGCCAAGCTGTTTCAGCCATTTCATACGACCAAACCGCACGGCATGGGGATTGGGTTGCCGATCAGCCGTTCGATCGTCGAGGCGCATCAAGGGCGCATCTGGAACGAACCTTGCCAGCCGCGAGGCGTGGCGTTTCGTTTTTCACTGCCAATTCAACCAGACGAGCAGGTTACTCCGCTGGATGCCGTTGAACTGTGATTTTGTCGATTTGAGTTTTTTGTCCCCCAAGCAGAGTTCTAGAGTGGCAACATTCTAGCGAGCCCAGTTGGTGATTTTCGATTTTGTGCCCCCAGTGGGTGGGACCAGCGTTGGCAGGGTTCTTCGGAAATCGTTCAATTGCTGCTAAGCGACTTTTCGCGGGGGTGGTAGCAACTGCCGGTTGCCCCCCATAAGCAAGACGACTGGCACCGATTAAAAGGATAGAGATAGCTTAGAAAAGCGGAATTCCCCGGCGACGACCGTTCGAACAAGTAAAACCTCTAAAAAAGTGCTGAAAAAGTCCAGCTGAAAAGTCGTTTCCCGTGTAAAACTCACTGAACCAAATAAAAGCACGGGCGTAGAAAAGGCGGCCTTGTACCACTCCTGTCCAGGCCAGGAGCATTCGTGACTTGAGTTCGGGTGCAGCCTGCGGTTTGCAG
>JAWXCH010000396.1:0-13770 GCA_034440595.1 Planctomycetota bacterium
GGTATTTCTAGATGCGATTGATTTGAACGGCGAACTTCTGGCAGCCTGTGCTGGTCAACTCGCCGCAACGATTGTAGGTCAAACGGCGTCGCGCGACCAGGAATGGACTGTTTTTGCGATTCAGTGCGACCGAAACACCGGTGTGCCTACTCATTTTCTGACCGAACGTCAGGCGATGTATCTTCGACCGGGTTCTCAGATTCCATTTCGGCACCCGGTTCGACCGCAGGGTCCCCGGACGGTTGGCCGTCGCCCGTTTTCAGTTGACCTGTAAACCCTAGACGCTGTAGTTGCTGATTCAGCGATTGCGGGTCCAGCAAGTGCCAGGTCGTAATCGCCATCACAATGAAGAGTAGCACCAAGCCGACCGTCATTACGATCTGCCAATTGCGCCTCTGGCGACGTCTCGCAATGGCCGATTGTTTGACTGAGCCACTATCGGATTGTCCGGCCAACACGGCCATCGGATCGAGCGGCGCTCCTTGCAAACCAACGCCGACTGGGTCAGATAGGTTGACAAACGGTGGCGCGCCGCCGAATCCCATCACGCCAGCGGCAGGGTGAGGATCGACCTCGGTCAGGTAAACGGATACAAATTTCCAGTTGCTCCAGCCAATTCGCCAGACCAGTGAATCGCTGCCGATCTGTCCCCCTCGAAGCCACTGCTGAATGTCTGCCTCCGCTACAGGGCCAAGCTGAGCACCGCTCGAAAGGCGGACAAACCAACAGGAATCACCGGCCAGCTCAGCGATTGGATCAACGTCGGATTCTGCCGAGGGTAGTTCCGGTGGAAGGATCGGTGGTAGTACTTCGAGCTCTCCGGAGGAGCCAGTGGAAGCTGGTTCAGGCGGGGTGGAACTAGCGCTTTCGTCAACTGTCGATTCACTTCCTGTAGTGATCGATTCCAACGGATTGGCAACTGCTGGAGCCTCGGCGATAGTCCGGGGAATTTCAAACTGCGCGCCGCACTTCGGACAAAGCGCACGCTTCCCGGCCAAGGTGGTTTTGACATTCAGGTTGTGCCCGTTGGGGCAAGCGACACGAATTCCCATCTGGCATCCGCACTACGACTGGTGAAGTCTTGCCCCTTAATAGAATAGGCCGAATGCTAGAGTCAGGCCGAGGGAGCAACGGGTCGGTATTTAGGACTGACCGCGGAGTTTCTCCAGGATCACGCCATTTCCAGCCGAACTGTACTCGACCTTGGACATAAAACTTCGCATCAGCATGATTCCACGACCGTTGGGAATTTCGAGATTCTCAATCTGAGTGCAATCGGGAACTTCGTCGGGATTGAACCCACAACCCTCGTCAATGATTTCGATCCAAAGGCGATCTTTCCAGAGCCGGCAACAGATTTGTACTTGCTTGGATTCGTCGAGGCAATTTCCATGCTTGATGGCATTGACGACTGCCTCTTCGACGGCCAGATGAACACCGAACACTTCGTGGTCGTTCCAGGCGTTACGCCGCAATTCTTCCAGAAGATTATTGATGAAATCCTTGCCGGCACCGCGCACGCTTGGCAAGGTGAGGTTAACCGACCAACACTCCGAATCGGATAAAGACATAATCGTATTGTTGGTGTGAGTCCGATCAGTCTGGTTCAGCACCGCCAGGTGTAGCCGAACATCGCTGTTCGCACTGGCGGAGCCAGAGTGGTACACAGCTTCGCGGTCGCAATTCTTCCATGTGCGCAGCAGGTCGAACGAACTGCCAGGTTTGCGCCGCGTGCAGCCTCTAAAATGCCGCCAGCGCGTCGGCTTCGTCTTCTTTGATATCAAATAGCTTATTGAGCTTCGTAATCGCGAAGACTTCGTATATCTCCGGGCGAATATTGCTCAGCTTCAGCTTGCCGTTGTGAGCTTTGACTTTTTTGTCGAGTGTGATCAGTTTCCCCAGAGCGGCACTCGATAGGAACTCAACATTGAAGAAGTTCAACAGCAGGCGAACGCGGTTCTCTTGTTCAACCAACTGGAACAGTTCTTGTCCTAACTCCTGAATGTTCAATTCATCCAGGATCTTTCGATCCACGAATCGAACCACGGTTACATCGCCTGCCTCTGAGATCGCCAAGCGCCGAAATGCGGCCATTCCTGAACTCCATGCTGAATCGATCTGATGACAAAGCGCCAAGTCACCGACAAATTCAAAGTGAACCCTATTTCAAACTCGTCAACTCTCAAATCGTCATTGGCGCCAAGACTGCACGACCAGAAGAGTCCTTAGACACCTCGTCCGCGCGGCCGCAAGGAATCTCGACACGGACGCCAAGTCCGTAGCCTCATTGACACTTGCGTAATGCTATCGTGCCATGATATTCCTCCCCACTTAGGTGTCAAGCACTTCTGCGCGGTGGGAAGACGCGGGCGCGTTCTCTTGCGGCAGAATGACTACAGACAAACCTGTACAGTATTCTAGCAAGGTTTTGGAGACGGGTGGTGCAGTTTGCCCCAACTTTTGGCGGAGAAAGGTCAATTGCCAGCGAAAGTGACGAACCAGACCGACGAGAGCGTTAGCGCTGGCCACGCTCTGGAGCTTGGACAGCTCGGATAATCGCCTGGTTCATGAGTAGATAGTTCTCCCCCCTGAATTCGGTAATCACACCGCCGACGACCCATTGCAGCGGATCAGGGGACTCGGCCACGATTCTGGAGACGCGGTCGGAATTCAGGTTCTCGAGGCAGGCAAAACGATACTTCCCGTCAATTGAGGCAAAAACCAGCCGTTCGCCACTCGTTTTGAACATGCCGGGCGTCTCAAACAATCGCGCCCCTTCGCGCCAGCGGCCCCCTGCCAGGTAACCGTCCATTCGCGGGCCAGACCGTTTCGCCGGTTCGGCGCTCTCATCTTCCTTGGACAGATCCGTGTCAGCTGCATGACGCCCACCCGCTGGGTGGTCATCGGCTCGCGAGATCTGTCTGAACTGCAACGCTAGCACCAGGCAGCAGATAGCAAGGCAAACCCCGGTCGCTTGGGTGAATCGAAAGAAAGACGTTCCACCCGGTTGACGGCGAAACCAGCGAAAAGTGAGTAAAAGCAGTCGCATGCTGTGTCGGAGCGAAAAGAATGGTTTAGCAAACTACCGCATCCAACTGCTAACTGCCGCCAGGTTTGGGCATTGCCAAGCTGTGCAGAATCAGCACCGAACCGATCGACATCAATGCAAATCCCAGCCAGGGAGGATGGCGGACCACTTTTTTGGCCGACGGACCAGCCGCGGCCCAGGAGACGCCGGGATCAGTGCTGCCAGTCTCTTGCATTGCTTTGGCGAGCACGTTTGTCGTTTTCTCGTTCAGCGTAAAGCTCTCGACCACGCGAAACTGCCAACCGAGCAGCAGGAATAGCACTCCGGCCATGATAAACTGGTTGCGATTGAAGTCCAACGCCGCACCTCATGCACAGGAGAAGGTCGCAAACAAGGAACATCTCTTGCCGCTAGGCGTAGCTATCGGCGGCGAAATGCTGCGATCTATAATGCCTTGCAGAGGATCCCGATTCTGACGATTGTGCGACTGAAACGGCGTGCGCCTGCCGTTTTTCCGCTAAAACTTTCGGAATCGGATTCGTCTTGGCATCCTGAATGGCTTTTGTTACTGTACGGCCACTTGGTGCCATCTGCACGGCATTGTCTGGCAGTACACCAAGTATTCAATGCTGCGCTACAGTAATTGTGGCGAAGGGAGTCGCAATAGACCTGTCCGAATCGTGCAGTTTACCTGGTAAAATTGCCGGATGGCGTCGGCCGACATGGAAGGAGGCCTGCTTGAGTACTTATATCGATCACAAGCTCCGTATTCATATCCGGTGGATGATTCGTCGCGACATGGCAGAGGCACTGGCCATTGAAAACGAAAGCTTTGAATTTCCCTGGAGCGAAGATGACTTCATTCGCAGCCTGCGGCAGCGCAATTGTATTGGCATGGTGGCCGAGCATGACGAACGCGTTGTCGGCTTCATGGTCTATGAGTTGCACAAATCCCGTCTGCATGTACTGAACTTCGCCGTTGCGCGCCAGTTTCGCCGTGCGGGGATCGGATCACAGATGCTGAACAAGCTGGTCAGCAAACTCTCGCACCAGCGGCGCAGCCGAATCATGCTCGAGGTTCGGGAAACCAACCTGCCTGCACAGCTATTCTTCCGCAGGTGTGGATTTCGCGCTGTTTCAGTGTTGCGCGAGTACTATGAAGACACTCCTGAAGATGCGTACCTCATGCAGTATCGCTGCTCAGAGCAGCCTGCCACAGTCAATCGACCGACGCGAATGGCCGGCTGATCGGAACGCGGAAGACGTGATCTCGGTGCCGTAGCAGCAGCTACCTCATGACTTTCGCGTAACCGGTTTTGCCGAAAGTTCCCGAATGATCTGCTCAACAAGTTGATTTGCGGTGTAAATCCGCCCAGTGGAGCCGTTGAAGTCTTTGCCCCCCTGATCGACGGTGAGCATTTTACCCAGCTCCTTGCCCCCTGGGGCGTTGGTCATGTATTTGATCATTAGGTATCCGTCTGGCCCTTTGATCAATGCCAGCACGCTCCCCTGCCCGTTCGGAATGCGGCTGAGATGATCGACGCGGTCGAACCCTGTTGGCAAAGTTGCGACTTGTCGCATGAATTTCATCCCCTGGTCGGTTCGTAACGCGGTGACGAGAAACTCGTCATCGGCAGGAACTCGAGCCAATATCTGCGACGCGTTGGGAACCTTCATACCGACCGCGACCAGCTCCAACAGGATCTTTCGAGCCTGGCTTTGGGAAATCAAATCGCCCGGCTGATAGCCAACTGTTTCGCTTAGGGCCTTTTCAGTGACCTTACGGATTGTGGAAATGCCTGTCGAATCTAGCCCAGGCTTCGCATTTTGCGCAAGGATAATGCGGCTTTCCGCAAAAAAGGACGCGGAGAGGATCAGCAGGCAGATTGGCGTGAAAATCCGTCGATTCGCACTATTACGTCGCATTATTAGCTCACGTGATCCGGTTGATTGCGAAAAGGTAATGCTGTCACTGGACTAGAGTTACATTTCTAATCCAGTTTCCATATCGGTTCTTGAGGGGCACTAAGGCTATAAATGCCATATCAGGAAGTGGTTATCGCAATTCTACCGCGCGATTTCACTGCTGAGGCCCGTTACAACCGAATATTTTTCACATCTTCTTTTGAAATCCTTCACCAAATTTAGTTGTCAGACGGCGATTCATTGCTTAATATAAGTTCTCCATGAAACAGGGGCCGTGACAACCGGTAGAAGGAGATGCCGCTATGTCGAGACTGGTTTACTACACGCAAGAGTGTCCGACCTGCGGGCGTTCGTTGCGAGTTCGAGTTTCCTATCTCGGTCGGCAGGTGATCTGTCAGCATTGCGATGCCCAATTCAAGGCCGTTGACCCCAGCGCTGCGCTGCATGATCCAGATGATGTTGGTTCAAGCTTGCTACAGCGAGCTGACCTGCTGCTCGAGACAGTTGATCGTCAACGCAATTCCTCCATTGGCTGATAGCCAAGCAGTTCTCAAGACACTTTCTTGAGAGCGCATGCGAGGAGATTATTTCGACAATCTGTCGAAGGGGCCTGCGTAGAGTTTTTCACTGAGGCTCGTGTGATCTGCGTTCTTAGCGTGAAATACTACATCGCTAACGATCACCAATCACCGACTCAAGGTCCGCGAAAAAACCGGGGTACGTTTTCTCGGTACACTTGGGATTGGTAATTACCACGCCCGGCAAGCGCAGTCCTGCCAGTGCCAGACTCATGGCCATGCGATGATCGTCGTAGGTGAGTAGCGTCGCACCGTGAAGCTTGCTTGGTGTGATCTTCAATCCGTCGCTGAAGTCCTCGACCTCGGCACCCAGTTTTCGCAGTTCGATTGCCAGATTACCAATGCGGTCAGTTTCTTTGTGGCGGATGTGCGCAACATCGCGAATGATGGTGGGACCTTCGGCGAATAGTGCAACGGCTGCCAAGGTTTGAACCGTATCGCTGATTTCGTTCATGTTGATTTCGATACCGCGCAGCGTCGCAGGTCCAGTCACCTTTGTTTTGTTCGACATGTACTCGACCTGACATCCCATTTGCTGCAGGGAATCACAAAAGCGAATGTCTCCCTGCAAACTGTTGCTGGAGAGTCCTTCGACTGTGATCTGGCCGCCGGTGATTGCTGCGGCGGCAAAGAAATAGCTGGCCGCCGAGGCATCTGGCTCAATTTCGTAATCCGTCCCCTGATAGCCTTCGTTAGGTACAACAAATTGACGCAGATCGTCCGCTTCGACTCGCAATCCAAACGCCTGCATGACCGAAAGCGTTGTGTGAATGTACGGAGTAGAAACCAGATTCCCTTTCACACGAATAGTCATCGGCTGCTGTGCATAGGGAGCCGCCAGGAGTAGCCCGCTGAGAAACTGGCTGCTGACATCTCCGCGGACTTCGACATTTCCGCCGCGCAGACCAGCCGCATGCAGCACCACTGGGGGGCATCCAGTGCCCGGTTCGCTAACGGCCTGAACCTGCAACTGCGTTAATGCATCCAGCAAGTCTTGAATGGGACGTTCACGCATTCGAGCCGTACCATCCAACCGATAGATGCCATTGCCAACGGCCAACATCGCCGTCAGAAAACGGACCGAGGTACCGCTGTTTGCGATGTACAACTCTGCCTGACGACTGGGGATCGCTCCGCCGCATCCGGCAATGTCTAGTTCAGAGCGATCAGAACTGGCCTCGACTGAAATTCCCAATCGTAAGAGTGAGTCGATTAAGACACGCGTGTCTTCGCTGTCCAGGGCACCAGTCAAGGTAGAGCGTCCGCGCGCAAGTGCCGCACAAATCAAGGCGCGGTTGGTGATGCTCTTCGACCCCGGTGGGCGGATCGTCCCTCTGATGGGCACGGAGGTCGGTTGGATCTCAATCTGGTCAATCACGAATTACCTGCGGTTCTAATCTAGTTCATTGTCACGGCTTAATTATTGTATTAGCCGTTGGGCGCTAGCCCACGGTTGGAGCGGTGAAAACCGGTGGCTAGCGCCATGCGGCTAATTTGTCCAATCCCTATTTTAACTGTGACGCAGCACTAGTTTAGGCTGCGGAAGCACTACTTGGACGCAGCAATCTTCCAAAGATGGCCGGTAGTGCGATAGTACAAGGCATCTCTTGAGACGGCAGGTGAGGCGAGAATCTCTTCACCAAACTCGAGTGCAGCCAGCTCTTCGCCGCGTGATTTGCTCAACTGCAACACCTGGACCAGGCCATCCTGATTGGCCAGGTACATCCGGCCACCGGCAACGAGCGGCGTCGACCAGAACTTGCCTTTGACGCGCAATTGCCAAAGGACTTTGCCATCCTCAGTGCTGGCACAATTCACCACGCCCGCACGATTGACAATCATTACCGTGCCGTCGTGAACGACGGGACTGGCGGCACCGGCTGCCATTTTTGGCTCGGTCCAAAGGACTTCCGGCGGACTATTCTTCGAGTTAGCTCGCAGCGCCTTCAGTCCACCTCCAGGCAAGAAAATCTTATCGCCATCGATCGCCGAAGAGGAGATACCGTCGCATTCATGCTGGTAGTTCCAGCGTTGCTCTCCGGTACTGGCATCGAGTGCCGTCAACTCGGCCGCCGATTGCAACAGCACCAGTTCAGTCTTATCGCTTCCTGACGTAAAAATGACCGGCGATGACCAGTTAGCGCTCTTAGCACGCTTCACATGCCATTTATCTTCACCAGTCTCCTTGTTCAAGCCGGTGGCAAAAGATTCTCCCTGCGACTCAATCTGCACGATCACGCAGTCCTCGGTGACTACTGGCGAGGACGACATACCAACATCGTTGCCGGCGGTAGGATAGTCGTATCCCAGCCCGCGATACCACTGGAGATTTCCTTCGAGGTCCAAACAGACCAGGTCGTTCGACGAGAAAAAGGCAAACACTCGCTCACCATCACTCGTTGGAGTTGGAGCGGCAACGGCGCTAGTCTCATGGGCCAACGTGCGGCCAGTGGCCCAGAATTGATGCTCCCAGACTTTCTTACCGGTTGCTGCGTCCAGGCAAATGACGTGCAATCGGGACTGCCGTGGCCCATCGGATGCGGTTACGAAAACTTTGTCGCCAACCACGATTGGGCTGGAAACCCCCTTGCCAGGGAGCGCAGTTTTCCAGGCGACATTCTCGCCGGTTTTGACGTCCCATTTTATCGGAGGATTCTGAGCGACTAGTTCGCCAGTGCCACCGTTGCGGAAACTTCTCCAATCGGCATGACCGACGGTAGTCAGGACAAAAATGGCGGCCAGCGTCGAGATTGCCAATCGCGGCCACCGCAGTCGAACCATTGGATCGCGATGTTTTGTCATCTGAGGATTCGGTATGTTCTGCATATCTGGTATTCCAGAGGGTTTACTTGCTTGGATTAGCCAGACCAACTTGCTGGTCTGCCGAAGGCGCTACTGGCATTGCAGGGCGATCAGTGGACAGCACCGCCGTTCCGCGACTGTCGCACACGCGCAATTGAAAACTCCACTGCTGTGCCCATTGCTCGGTTTGCTCATTCTGGCAGACCTTGAGCAGGATGACATTGCGGCCAGGTTTCAGGGTTCCCTTGGCAACGTACTGATCGATATCGGTGGCAGCGTGATACACTTCGCGTTCGAGAAGCAGCTTACCATTTAGCCAGACCTTGCAGGCATTCATACTGCCAAAACGCAACTCAACTGGCCGCTCAGCGGCCGAGTCAAACGTAGTCGCCGCATAGGCGATTGCCCCTTTGTGCCGGGTCATTGCTTTGTTCAAGTCGACCATTCCGTATGGATCGTCGGTCGTATGGCTGGTCCATTTTACTGCGCCTTGCTTGCCGGCCAGCTCCGCGTTGAATTCAAGTTTCTCCTCGGGAGGATACGCCACTGCATATCCCTTCATTTCGCGATTATCGAACGGCCCGATCAATTGCCAGGTTTGCAGGAATCCAAAGTGCCGAGCGACATCAACCGGCTCTTTTAGTTTCTTTAGGCGCTCGACCAAGTCCTGGATCTGGTCGATATCGCGAGTCGACTTTAGAACATCCAAATACTGCTTAGCAGCAAGTTCGCGATCTTCTACTTTTTCACCTTTCGCAGCCTTTGCAATGCGGGCAATTTCCCGTGCAACCGCATCGCGCCGCAACTCCAGGCTATTGTCGTTGAGCAAGCCGGGCAGCAATCGCCGCGGAGCAGTAGCATCTACTTGCACCAGCAACTCATAGGCCAGCCGGCGACCGCGATCAGAATGCGATGTGTCCAATATAAAGGCTTCCAACTCGGCGGTCGGTAGAGATCCACCTGACTTTACCTGACGCCGGGCAATACTTTCAACCGCCGACCGAATCCAATTGGCTGCCAAGAGATTGTCGTCCTGAATCGCCGCTACGACGGTCAACAGTTGAGCACCATCCAGCTTGGATAGCTCTTGGATTGCCGCTGCTGCGGGGGCATGACCGGCCCCCTTGGGACCGACTTGATTCACCGTCGCAATTAATTGCTTGATCTGGTCAGGCTTTGTGGCAACTGTGCTGGCTTGTTCGGCAGCCAACAGCGAGGTGGCGTGTGACCCTGCTCCGATCAGAAATGCCAAACAGAAAAAAGCACTGCCAGCATGTGGTACGACTATTCTCACGGGGAGGACTCCGAAATGAGAAACTGAGTAAATGCTAAGCAGGCGCAAGTCGACCTGACCAGCCATAGCATTTTAGTGCACCAGGAAGCAGAAAGGGAGGGGCAGCTAATAGGGAGGAGAAAGCGAGGCAATTCAGGTTGCGTTGCCCGGAGCCTGCGCCGATGTTTACCCCTCACCGACCTCCCCCACCGCGGGGCGTCGACCTCTTCAACGCGGGAGAGGTAGAGAATTCACGGTGCGAAGCAGAAACACAGCGATCTGAAGCAAACTAGACAAATAGCCCGCTGACGGACTCGTTGCGATGGATGCGCTTAATCGCCTGACCGAGGAGCGAGGCGACACTGAGGACTTTGATCTTTGGCAGGGCCTTTTCCGGGGCCAGCGGAATGGTATCGGTAATGATCACACTACTGATGGGGGCCGCTTCCAGTCTTTCGATGGCTGGGCCAACCAAAACGCCGTGCGTGGCGGCGACATGGATTTCGCGTGCGCCGAACTGATGAATGACCTTGGCGGCCCCGACGATGGAACTGCCGGTGCTGATCATGTCATCGAACATTAGTGCAACTTTGTCTTTGACACTGGCACCGATGATATTTTCTTGCTTAGTCACGTCGGCACTAGTGCGGCGCTTGTCGACGATCGCCAGCGGTGCCTGCAATCGCGTGGCGTGCCCGACGGCGCGCTTGATTCCCCCTTCGTCGGCACTGACGACAACAATTTCGTCCTTCTTAAAACCAAGGCCCGTGAAATAGTCGTTCAGCACCGGAGCGGCGTACAAGTGATCCACCGGCACATCAAAAAAACCTTGAATCTGGGCAGCATGCAGATCCATCGCCAGCACCCGGTCGGCACCGGCACGCGTAATGATATTGGCCACCAGTTTTGCGGTGATGGGCACTCGACCGGCGTCCTTGCGATCCTGCCGGGCATATCCAAAATACGGTAACACCGCTGTCACACGATCAGCACTGGCACGCTTGAAGCTATCGATCATCACGAGTAGCTCAAGAATATTCTCATTCACCGGCGGGCATGTCGGCTGGATGATGAAGATATCGCGACCGCGCACATCCTCATCGATCTTGCAGGAAATCTCACCATCTGGGAAATTTCCCATCGAGATCTTGCCTTGAGGAAGTCCTACATAGGCGCAGATTCGTTTGGCCAGTTCGGGGTTTGCTCGGCCACTGAATATTTTCAGGTCGATCATGAGTGCGACGATTCGGCTAGAAGTACTTTTTCCACGACCTGTAGTTCGTCGGGTGTGTTGATGCTGAGCGCCTCGACCGGTTGCAGGCGATTTAGGGCAATCACCGACCGGCCTTGCTGTTGCAGCACACCAGGCGCGTCGGTGATGTAATACTCTTTTTGGGCGTTGTTATTGCCGATCTGGTCCAGTGCTGCCAGCAGGCTGTCACAGTCAAACAAATAACAGCTCATATTGACTTCTGTTACTCGGCGCTCCTCCGGCGTAGCATCTTTCTCTTCAACAATCTTTTGAAAATGCCCCTCGCTATCCCGCACAATGCGACCGAGGCCTTGCGGCTGATCCTTACTCGCCGTACCAATCAGGCAGGCTGGCTTCGCCTGGCGGAATTCGTTCTGTAGCGCGATCAGCGAACTGGACTGCATCATCGGTGAATCGCCGGCGACCACCAACACCATCGAACCTCTGCGGCGAGCCAATTCTGCACGACACATCATCACCGCGTGGCCGGTCCCAAGTTGCTCAGTCTGATCAACAAAGGTCAGACCGGGCTGGTCGTCCAATGTGCTTCGCACCAAATCGGCGCGATAACCGACGACCAGCAGAATATCCTGAATTCCAGCGGCGCGTAGCGCGTCCAGTACATATGTGATCATAGGGCGGCCTGCCACCGGAACCAGCACCTTGGGCAGGTCCGATTTCATGCGCGTCCCTTTTCCCGCCGCCAGCACCACCGCCACGGCAGGAATAGCCGGCAAAGGATCCGTTCGATCACAAGTTGGAAATGAGGTTGCAGCCAAGCGTTTTGCTCACAATATCAGCGAATTCAGCCTGTTTTTATAACCGTAGCACGGAAAAGACCGCTGCTGTCGGCCAGAAAAGCTACTATATCATAACCTTCCGCCAGCGACAGGCACCGCAGCCGGTCTATCTGGACCGATTGCAGGGTTTCCTCGCCTTTCCCAAAAGGAAACAATAGCAAACTTTTGCAAAGCAACCGCGGGCTTACATACAATTGCGCAAAAAACCACCGCGCGGTAGGATATAGAAATAGCGACGATAGCTTAGTTCAAAAATCGGAGAGATCGTGTGCACGGTTTGAAACGGATCTTGGTCACAGGGGGCGCCGGCTTTTTAGGTTCATACCTTTGCGAGCGTTTGCTCGAACAAGGGCACGATGTCGTCTGCCTGGATAACTTTTTCACCAGTCAGAAATCGAATATCGTCCACCTATTAAAGCTCCCAAATTTTGAGCTGATCCGGCACGATGTCATTCTCCCGCTTTGGCTCGAGGTCGACCAGATCTACAACCTAGCCTGTCCTGCTGCGCCCGGCCACTACCAATTCAATCCGATCAAGACGATGAAGACCTCGGTGGTCGGCGCGATCAATGTGCTCGGTATGGCCAAACGTTGCCGTGCCAAGGTTCTGCAAGCTTCGACCAGCGAAGTCTATGGCGATCCAGAGGTGCATCCGCAGGTCGAGAGCTACCGCGGTGCCGTCAATCCGATTGGGCCACGCGCCTGTTATGACGAAGGAAAACGTGCCGCCGAAACACTGTTCATGGATTACCATCGCATGAACCGTGTGAATATCCGCATCGTGCGGATCTTCAACACTTACGGCCCACGCATGCATCCATACGATGGTCGCGTTGTATCAAACTTTATCCGACAGGCGTTGAACAACGAAGACATCACGATCTTTGGTGACGGTCAACAAACGCGGTCATTCTGCTATCGCGACTGTCTGGTCGACGGGCTGATTCGGATGATGAACGGGCCGGATGAATTCATTGGCCCGGTGAATTTGGGTAATCCAGACGAATTCACGATCCTGGAGTTGGCCGAACTGGTCATTGAGCTGACCGGATCGAAATCGCGACTGAACCGCATGCCGTTGCCGCAGGACGATCCACAACGTCGGCAGCCCGATATTTCGTTGGCGCGAAAGCACCTGAACTGGGAGCCCAAAACACCGCTCCGCGAAGGGCTGCAGAAGACCATCGATTGGTTCCGGTCGATCAATGTGGCCGATTTTCGCCCCCCATCTCCGAATTTTTAACGGTTTACGTCGATTTTCAGCCTACTTTGCTTGCATTCCGCATTATCGCTAGTTTAATAGAGAGTTGGAACAGTGCGTTCGGTGCATTCCAGCAGACTAGTCAGTCTGGCATCGACTCGCTCGGCAATCTGCCTATTGGGAGGACTATCTGATGAAGCGCTCTGCCATCGCAATTTGTGGGCTGTGCTGTTTGTTGATCTGTGGCTCGACGGTATTCGGTAGCCCCGGTGCGAAAAGCCAGGGTGGAAAAGGCTCCTCGGGTACACAGCGGCCGGGCCAGAATTTTCAAGGCCAAGGGGGAGCGGGGAGCGGTTTTGGTCAAATGGATCGCAAGCGTGCCGAGATGTTCAAACGCGCCATGAAGCAGCGCTTTGACGTAAATGGCAATGGTGTGCTGGAACCGAACGAACGTACTGCCAAGCAAGCTGCGATGCAGAACGCCGGCATGGGAGGCATGCAAGGAGGAAACACTGGAGTTACCGGTGGCGGCCTGCCAAATGGAGCTGCCAATGGGACAAAAGGTGCAAGTGGTAAATCCAAGCGTGGCCCTAATGAGAAAATCTTGAAGGAATTTGATAAGAATAACGACGGAAAATTGGACGCCTCAGAAAAGGCGGCCATTCAAGCTGCGAGAAAGAATCGCACGTCGAAAAAGAATTAGTACTGAGCCGCAACTGCTCTCTGTTCCTTGGGACGTCCGTCGCTAGCACGAAGCTGTTCGGCCCAGCCTGCGCCCCATCATCTCGCCACAAGTCTTAGCTGCTGAGCGGACTTAGTGGTGTTGGCTGACCACAACCCGCTAGGGCCATCTGCATTCCCACATGCCGACGCTGGCGGCTTTCTTGGCCCATCTAGGCCATCATTGCAC
>JAWXCH010000397.1:0-3676 GCA_034440595.1 Planctomycetota bacterium
GTTACGACCTACTTAAATGCCAAAGGATACATACGTTTTGGATTTTCGAAACAGACCTTTTGCTTAGTCTCGGGCTGGACATCCTCCCGTGCCATAAATCTTTCGAGATTTTCACGGAACTCCGAACGCGGCTCATGGGGAAAATCCGTCGCGCAAAATAAGATATCATCGCGCAGCAGCTCGGCGATCTGCGGGATGCCGCGATCTTCCAGTTCGCAGTGAATGAAGATCTGGCCGCTCCTCAGATGCTCGGAAGGCAATTTTTTACATTCGGGGACCTGCGCGTTACGGTGTTCATACTCCAGGTCCAAGCGTTCCATCAGATAGGGCACCCAGCCGCAACCGGCCTCGGCGTAAGCCACGTTAAGTTTCGGAAACCTATCGTACACGCCATTATAGATCATGCTGGTCATTTGAATCATTTGACCAAATCCGTGACTGAGAGCGCGCACCTCAATCAGCCGGTCGAACGAGTCGACGCCAATACCCTGTGTGGGAGCAGCATGCACGGCCAACAGAGCACCAAGCTCCTGGGCTGCCTCGTACACTGGGGAATATCTCTCATCACCTAGGGGCTGTCGTAACCCGACCGCGGGAAGCACGGCACCCACGAATCCAAGTTCACTGACAGCACGTTTCAATTCCTTAACCGCTTCAGGGATCGATTGAAGCGGAATTAAAGCCATCCCTTTCAATCGCTTTTCTGGCCTGGTGAAGGTCTCGTACAAATAATTATTGTACCCGGTCGCAACTGCGCAGGCCCAATCCTTGTCTCTCACTAGACCGAAGGTCAGCCCCGCCGTCGGATACAATACCGACCAAGCGATTTGGTCCTCGTCGAGAAACTCCTGCCACTCCTTCAAGCTTCCCTTGGCAAGATAGCGACCCTTGCCGTCTGCGACTCTGCGCGCTTGGCGGTGAAAACCGTCGAGCGTCGGAAAAAATGGAAACGCCAAGAGATCCTCACGGCCTTTGAACGGCGGCGGTAAAAACTGCAAAATGTCCGCGTCGCTCTCCACCACATGGCCATCGGCGTCGATAAATCCTTTGATTTTAGTCACTATGTTTTTCCTCTTTCTAAAAGCGCGTCATAGCGCGGTCACAGATTCAGCAGCTTGCGCGAGTTCATCTCGGTAAAACTCTTGATGTTTTCGGGATCGGCCTGCGCCGCGACTGCGTTGAAACATTTATTCAACGGCCCCAATCCGCCGCAGTAATCGGACCCGAATACAATTCTTTCCTCACCCAAGGTATCGATCAAGAACGCTAGTGTTCGCGCGTCGGAGCTGGCGGTGTCAATGAGAAAATGGTCGAGGAAGATGTCCAAATAGCGCCGTTCGCCTTGCGGTCCCTTGTGCTTCCAAAAGAATCGGTGCAGCAACAGCGGCAAGCCACCGCCGGAACTGCGGATGACGATTTTGAGATTGGGGTAGCGGTCAAAAACGCCATAGGCGATCATGCGGAGACAGCATTCGGCGACTTCGCCGTCCGAAAGGACGGCGTAAGCGACTCCTGCGCCGCCGTCCTCCAGCCGGCTCAGGCTGGGATCCTGCGCCGTGCCGGCGCCGTGGAGAAAGATCGGCAGCTTGAGCTCGGAGATCTTGGCGAAAATCGGGTCCATGACCGGCTGATCCACGATCATTTCGCCATCGACGTGCGGATAGAGGAGAACGGCGCGAAACCCCTGGGCTGCGGTGCGTTCGATTTCTTTGACTGACGCTTCAATGTTTTTCAGGGAGAGCGCCGTTATGCCCAACAAGCGATCCCGATAGGGTGCGATCCGTTCGACGAGGATGTCGTTCGATTTGCGGACAATCTCAAGGGCGTGATTCTCAGAGAGCTGGTCCGCGTACACGCCGGCGCCCTGGCAGATGAGCTGCAGATCCAACCCGACGGCGTCCATTTCTTTGACCCGTTTGCCCAGATCGGGCGAATCGTAGTTGTCGATATGCGGTCGCTTCCCCGTCAGTTCTTTTATTTTATCTGCGATCTCGGGCGCGGTATGGTGGGCGTGCCAATCAATGACCGTTGCCATGCTAAATCTCCTTTCGGAACGTAAGTCTGTAACTTAGATACTACGGAAACGTGAATCCAGTACGACAGCTTAATACTTTTTTCGTAACTCATCCACCCGGAAGTCGCGCTAGCCAACTGTGCATCTCGGACGCTTTCGCCTAAACAGCCTAACGATATCTTCAAACAGTTTAGATACTCACGCAGCGATCTCCAACAGTAGCCTTCCGCAATTTTCCGGTGAACGGAATCGCTAGATGCAATCGCTTGCGCCGCAATCCGTCTAAGTTGATACGGGAACGTCCCAAAGGTCTCACTATTGAGTTTGTAAAACTCGATGACATCTTGCCAAACGCGAAGTTGTTGATACCCACGGTTTTTGTTTCTGCACTCTCCAGTCATCAATCACTCCATCACTCCAATTTCTGTAGCTTTGCGCATTCCCGCGCCACGCCGTCGGTGATCGCCCACCAGATACCCAATCCTTTGCGCAACGCTTTGACCACCCGCACCTGCATCTCGTTGGTGGTGGCGAACTGTTCGACCAGTTCGTAGCCGATGTTGCTGTGTTCGGTGTCGGCTTCGCCGTGTTCGGCGAAGAACTCAATGTCATGGGGCTTGAGCCCGTAGTGATCTTTGAAAGCGCGGAAGAATTTTCCACCGGTGAGATGGTTCGAGTATTCGTTGCAGCAATTGGTCGCAGCCACTTGTTCAAGAATGTGATTGCTGCGCAGGGCGATATCCATCCAGCCGACCCGCGCCAACACCGTGGTGGGCAGAAAGTCTTCCTCGATTTCGCAGCGTTCCAACTCTTTGGCTGGCACGCCGATGGCGTCGCCGAAGCGGAGAAACAACGCCCGATGGCCCAGCACCGCCCGCGGCGATCCCTCGAAGTAACTGTAGCCGACCTCGGAATGGATGACATCGACAAACTTCTTGTGAATCTCCGGATCGTGAATGCCCGACATCTGGCAGCGCACTAACTTGGCGGTATTGATGGCGACATTACAGGCGAAGATGCCCCAGGCTTCCTTGGCCCAGATGCGCACGGCTTCGATGGGCAGCTTGCCCTCGAACAGATCGCGATAAAACGGATGATAGAGCCGGGCGTGGCGCTTCTTCACTTCGTCCATCAGCACTTGGCAGAGTTCTTTGGTCGGCAGGGTTTTGCCACTTAGGACAGCTTCGATGGACATGCTTCACCTCGATAGGAATCTTGGAAGGGAGCCGAAGACTCTCGGATCCGGATATTCCGCCCGCAAAGGCGCAAAGTCGCCAAGTTCAGAAGGAAAAGATAAATATTTTTACCAATGAATTTCAGCGTTTTGTTCCGACCTTTGCGGCCTTTGCGCCTTTGCGGGAGATATTCCGAGCTTCGGTTGCAGCGCGTGGGTTCTCGCGATTATCGAACTTGAATTTGTTGGCGTTGCAGGCGATTTCGACGCGGTTGCCGTCCGGATCGAGAAAGCTCACCGAACGATTGCCCGCCACCACCAGAGTCTCCGGACCACTGACCACCGGAATCCTGCGCCGTTTCAAGATCGGATAGAGCCGGTCGATGATTTCGTTCTTGTCGACGTAGAAGCAGAAGTGGTGCAACTTGGCCACGCCGTTGCCGCTGACATGCTTCGTGCCTTTCGGCAGAGCTTGCAGGGCAATGTCA
>JAWXCH010000398.1:0-21633 GCA_034440595.1 Planctomycetota bacterium
GAACGGATAGAACATGCCGGCGGCATTACTCCCTCCTCCGACGCAAGCCACCACGACATCCGGCAGGCGACCAAGTTGCGATTTTGATTGCTCGATGGTCTCGGCACCAATCACCGATTGAAAGTCACGCACGATTCGTGGAAAAGGGTGAGGGCCAACTACCGAGCCTAGAATGTAATGGGTGTTCTCAACGCTACTCATCCAGTCGCGCATCGCTTCGTTAATGGCATCGCGCAATGTACGCGAACCGCTGGTCACGGGCCGCACTTCTGCCCCCAACAGCTTCATGCTGAAGACGTTTGGCTTCTGACGGCGGATGTCCTCTTCGCCCATGTAGACGACGCAGTCCAGCCCAAACCGGGCACACGCGGTGGCGGTGGCCACACCATGCTGACCGGCACCGGTCTCGGCAATCACGCGGCGCTTGCCCATGCGAATGGTCAGGAGCGCCTGCCCGACGGTGTTGTTGATTTTGTGCGCCCCGGTGTGGTTGAGGTCCTCCCGTTTGAAATAGATCTGCGCTCCGCCAAACTCTGCGGACAGCCGTTGTGCATGGTACAGGGGCGAAGGCCGACCGATAAAATTCTTTCTCAGATCCTGCAGCTCCGCCTGAAAATCGCGATCGGCACGGGCCTGATCGTAGGCCACGGTCAAATCGTCCAACGCGCGCATCAGCGTTTCTGGAACATATCGCCCGCCAAATTCGCCAAACCGACCGGAAACGTCAGGGACCTGACTGGAAATACTCATACGGGTTGCAATCTCTGGAAAATGCTCCCTGGCCGGCCGTCCTGACGGCGAAAGCGGCAAACAGGGGACACTTTATTGTCATTCGCAAGCCGGGCGGGTCAAGTGCAAAGCTGGCCGCCAGATAGGCCACGGGCGAGAACTGGCCCGAAATGCCACGTCCCTCTAAACTGGAGATGTACTCCACAGATACGTTTTCACCTGCCCATACCCCTTTGTAGTGACCCTCGTACGTGCCAGAGCTGCCTGAAGTTGAGACGATGCGGCGTGGGATCGCGCACATTGCCGGGCGTCGAATCCTCAATGTAGAGCGGGCTCCATGCAGCCGCCGGCCAATCGAGATCCTGCCGCGAATCGACGTTTTTCGCAGACGTGTTCAAGGACAGGTCATCCGCGAAGTCGGCCGGCTGGGCAAACGTGTGGTGTGTTGGTACTGGAAGATGAGCAACGGATTATCCTCGAACCGCGCATGACCGGGCTGGTCCTGATGGCCGATCCACCGACGGTGGACCACCTGCGGATCAGTATTACGTTGGAACGAGTTGCTCAGCCGCTGCTGTTTTGGGACCGGCGTGGTTTGGGGTCGGTGCGGCTATGCTCCGCCGACGAGTATGCCAAGCGGTATGGACTGGAAAAGATCGGTCCAGACGCGCTGGTGATTTCGCCCGCGGAATTGCGAAGCCGGCTTTGTACGAGTCGCCGCGAGATCAAGGTGGCGCTATTGGATCAGCGTGCGGTGGCAGGTGTCGGAAACCTCTATGCGTCCGAGCTGCTGCATCTGGCCAGGATTCATCCGGCTCGCCGCTGCGATACGCTCCGCAAAGCTGAGTGGGAGCGGATCCACGCCGCGATGCTAGCGATCCTGCAGACTGCAATCAAGTACGAAGGTTCGACGCTGTCCGACGGCACCTACCGCAATGCGCTGAACGAGAGTGGAAACTATCAGAACCATCATCGCGTCTACGATCGTGCCGATCAGCCATGCCAGCAATGCAAGGGGGGTATCATCCAACGCATTGTGCAGGCGCAGCGCTCGACTTTCTTTTGTGCGAAATGCCAAACTCGTCGTAGCCGCACGCGCAGTTAGATCAGCGAATTTGATTGCATCGCTGATGTTCTCGCGGTCTAATAGGTGTCAGGGGACGTACAAGCGTATCGTACTGCATCATTGCTACGGTGTCCCACTGGCCAGCATACCTGATGGAGAGCACTTATGACTAACCCAATCAAAATGCAACCGGACTGCTGTGGCGAGCAAGAGGTTCCCCGTCGTACCTTTTTGAAAAGCACGGCCATTGCGACCATCGGGTCGGCCTGCGCTGTGCCGCTTTTTAATCTAAGCAGTCTGGCGGCGGACGAACTTCCCAAGGCCAGCAGCGCCGCCGTTGCGAGCAAACCAGCATCCTCTACGCCCGAGACATTGGTCAAAGCGCTCTACGATTCCTGCACGCCAAAACAGCGTAGCGAAATCTGCCTCGATTGGGACCACCAGGACAAGCAGCGTGGGCTGTTGCGGACCTTTGTCGCCAATAACTGGCAGATTACTCCCTACGAGTTAAACGACGATTACTACACCAAGGAGCAGCGCAAACTGGTTCGCGAGATTTTTAAGGGGATCATTCAACCAGACTGGCTCAGCCGAATTGACAAACAACTCAAGGACGATGCCGGCGGTTTTGGCTTCGATCAAAGCCTTGCGATTTTTGGCAAACCGGGTGAGGACAAGTTTGAATTCGTCCTGACCGGTCGACACATGACGTTGCGCTGCGATGGCAACTCCACCGACCACGTCGCCTTTGGCGGGCCAATCTTCTACGGACACGCCGCGGATGGCTTCAATGAGAAGCCGGACCACCCCGGCAATGTTTTTTGGCCGCAGGCGGTTGCCGCGAATAAGGTCTATCAGATGTTGGATGCTCGCCAGCGCGAGGCATCGCTGATGGACCGTTTGATACCGGAGAAAAATGTTCACTTTCGCGGCCCGGAAGGGAAGTTGCCTGGGATTCCGGTGAAGCAGCTCAGCGGCGATCAAAAGGCCGAACTGCAAACCGTTCTGGCAAAACTGATTGAACCGTACCGTCAGACGGACCGAGATGAGGCGCTGGAGTGCCTGAAAGCGCAGGGGGGATTGGAAAAATGCTCGCTGGCATTTTTCAAGGAAGGGGATCTTGGCAACGATCAGGTTTGGGACAGTTGGCGGCTGGAAGGCCCGTCGTTTGTCTGGGCATTCCGCGGTAGCCCGCACGTGCATGTCTGGGTCAATATTGCCGACGACCATCGCGTGAAGACGAACTCCGGCTGAGAGTGGCGCACTATTCAGACAGCTAGCGAGGGAGTATTTTACCGGTAGGGCCAGTCGACAACTTGCCTGCACTGATTCGTGCAGACTCTTGCTCGTACTGAGTTCAACGTTGCCAGAGCTTCCTGTCTGTTTCCTAGTGCGCGACCATGACGACCGACGACTGTTTGATTATTGGCGGAGGGGTCATCGGGCTGTCGCTCGCTTATGAATTATCTGGTCGCGGCCTGCGCGTGCGGGTTCTTGATCGCGGCCAACCGGGTCGACAGACATCCTGGGCCGGTGCGGGTATCTTTCCACCGGTCGGACCGCGTTCGGCTCAAGCTGGTCCGATGGAGCAACTCGCCGTGCTCAGTATGCAATTGCATCCGGTCTGGGCCAAGCAGTTGCTGGCCGAGTCTGGCATTGATAACCAGTTCCACCAGTGCGGTGCATCGCATCTGGCTATCGACCCGGCTTCACTGGAGAATCTGCAGACAAATCAGCAAGGCTGGAATGCCGAACAAGTAACTCACCAAAAAGTCGCCGCGCCGGAATTTGCGGAGTTTGAGCCAGCGCTGCACACGGCCGCCGGTCAGCTCGTGGCTCCAGCCGTGTATCTCTCCGGCGAAACGCAATTGCGAAACCCTCGCCACTTGCAGGCACTCACTGCCGCATGCAAAAAACGTGGCGTGCAGATCGAACAGCAGGTCGAGGTGACCGGCACATCGATCCAAGGTGGCCAGATCGTCAAGGTTGAAACCTCGGCCGGGGACCGTTCGGCAAGGCAGTACTGCCTGACCTCAGGTGCCAGTAGCGGGGGCCTGGCCAGCAACTTTCAATGCTCGCTGGCGGTTAAGCCGATTCGTGGGCAAATCGTATTGCTGCGAAATGTGGCTCCGATGCTGCGGCACGTGACCTACGTCGGGCGGCATTATTTTGTCCCTCGACAAGATGGGCACGTGCTGGTCGGTTCTACGTTGGAAGATGTCGGCTTTCGACCCTATCCGACCCCGGCAGGAGTCCGCGACCTGCTCGACTTTATGATGCGAGTTGCGCCTGCCTGGAGCGACTGCGAAATCGAAACGCTTTGGGCCGGCCTTCGTCCTGGAACAGCCGATGGCTTGCCGTATATTGGTCGTGTGCCCGGCTTGGAGAATGCATTTGTCGCCACCGGTCACTACCGCAGCGGGCTGTACCTTTCGACCGGCACGGCACTCGTCATGAGTCGTTTATTGATGAACGAGATGCCGCTGATGGATCTGCATGCATTCCGTTTGGATCGTGAACCCCACGGTTAGAATTCGTCGCAACTAGAGGAGAGTAAAGTGGCTATCGACACGCCGGCGCGCATCGCGATCATTGGAGCCGGGCCTATTGGCCTGGAAGCGGCGCTATACGCGCGGTTTCTCGGCTACGATGTCGATATTTACGATCGCGGCCAGGTCTGCCAATCGCTGCACCAGCGGCGGCATATTCGCTTTTTCTCGCCGTTTGGACAGGTGGCCTCGCCGCTGGCCATCGCGGCCATTCAGACGCAGGATCCGGCTTGGAAGCCTCACGCGGCGGATGACATACTCACTGGTCAGCAGTGGTTAGATGATTACTACCTACCGCTTTCGCAAACCGATCTGCTGGCAGACTGTTCGCAATTCAATACCGAAGTGCTCTCGGTTGGTCGCCAAGAACTATTGCAGTATGACTTGCCGGGGGAAGATCTTCGGGCGGACTCGGATTTTCGTCTGCTACTGCGTCCATCACCAGAGACGGGCGAAGCGGCTCATCCTGGCCTTTCGGGCGAACACTTTGCCACGGCCGATGCCGTATTGGATTGCAGCGGCACGTATGCGTCGCACAACTGGCTAGGTCGCGGCGGGATTCCGGCAGCGGGTGAACTGGCGCTCCGAAACCAAATCGAATACCAAATTCCAGATATTCAGGGAGCGGCCCGCGATCACTACGCGCACTGCCATACGCTGGTAATCGGCGCTGGAGAGGCCGCGGCAACATGTGTCGAGGCGCTGGTGCTATTGGCACGTGAGCTGCCGTACACGATGGTCACCTGGATTACACGAAGTATGGAAGCCCCGCGTGATACACAGCCGCTACGAACGCCATCGGCCGATGCCTCGCCGGAGCAGCGACGTTTAGCACACTCGGCCAACGCACTGGCAAACGCTGGTGCTACTGACCATTTACATCATTGGAGCGGTACCTGGGTAGAAAAACTGCAATGGCAATCGGCACCGCACCGCTATATCGTCGATACGGGCGGCAAACATGCCGGGCAGTTTGAGTTTGACCGCGTCATCGCTTGTGTCGGTCATCGGCCGGATCGAAGTTTTACCGGTGAGCTGCAATTTATGGAGCATGGTGGTACAAGAGCGTCGCAGAGTGCAATACTACAGAACGTCGATGGGTCTACGCTGATTCTGCCATCGCAAGAAATCGAGCAGTGTCGCAACCCTGAGCCAGACTTTTACGTGCTGGGGGCCAAAACCGTTGGCCGCATGCCGGGCTACACCATGGCCGTCGGCCTGGATCAGATCAAAAAGGTGTTTATGATCATTGGAGATCGGCCAACGCTGGATCTCTATCAGAATGGATCTCTGAAGCTGGACGAGTAGAGATTACTCAGCCGAGACGGTAACCAATTCTTCTGCCACCGCCTCGATCAGGTCGGCGGTGATGATTTCGCGCTCTTCGGCATAGCCTACGAGCAAAGCCAGGTCACAGAGCCGATTGATCCTTCGTGGCAGGCCGTGCGACAGCAGATGCAGCGTTTCAATTGCGCCGCCGTCAAAAATTTCTCGCTGAGCGCTCGCCGCGTTCAACCGTGCTGAAACGTAGGCCGAGGTCTCTTCGCAAGTCAGCGGTCGCAGCAGGCATTTTACGCCGATTCGTTCTTCAAAATCCGGCATTCGCTCCAGCGTGCGCAGTAGTCCGGTCTGCCCGACCAGCAGGAGCGTGAACGGCAGCGTACCGTTGATATCAAAATTCAATAGCAGTCGCAGTGTCTCCAAGGTCTGCACGTCCTGAATCAGGTGCGCCTCGTCGATGACAATGATCGCGTGCCGTGACTGCATAGCCAGATTCGAGAGGATTTCTTGCAGCCGTCGCACCGAATGATCGATGGAGGGGACGGTGCGTATCATCGGCAGACTGACGTCCCCACTCAGTTCGGCGGTCAGAAACGCCAGCAACTCGGCAGTGGACATGCGCGGAAATACCAGTCGTACGAAGACTGGACACGTTGCGCTCACCTGACGGTGCAGGACATCGGCCAACAGTGTCTTGCCCGAACCAGATACTCCCGCCAGCACTGCCGCGCCACGGCGGTTTTCGATGGCGTATCGCAACTTGAGCAGCGCCCCTTGGTGGCTCTCGGCGGGATAATAGAACCGAGAGTCTGAGTGGTTCTCAAACGGTCGGTCTGCAAGTTGCCAGTAAGATTCGTACATAGGATACTCGACTTGCTGGAGCTAATATTGGCCAACTGGCGTGACGTTCCAGCCGTGATAGTAAATTAAACCTTGGCTCGGCAGCGGTTCTGCACGATGCCAAGATTGCGAATTTTCAGGCGATCCAACTGCTGGCAAACTTCATTCACTTGCGGAACTGCTGCTGAGCAATCACTGACGATCAGCGCACTTTCGATGCCCACTTCGGCCTGCCAGGCACCATTGCCGGTCCGATTCAGGTCGGCTGCGCCCATGTCGACCAGAACCAGGTCGAATTGCGTGCGCAACTCACCGAGCGTCATAGCAGTTCGCAGCATGTCGGTTACGACCAGGTGTTCGTCCACCGGGCCACTAGTCGGCAGCAAGGTTAGCCGATCGGCGAGGGATTCCACCAACACATCGCTGGCGGCAGCATCGCATTTCAAAATGGCTTCCAACCCCTGATCGATCGACAGGCCAAGCGAAACGGCCAGGGCAGGGGAGTTGAAGTTGGCATCCACGATGACTGGCCGCATCGACCCGCGCGCCAGGTGCCTTGCAATGGCCAGTAGCAGCGTGGTGCATCCTTCGCCAGTGGTAGTGCCAGCCACTCCAATCACTGTACGCCCGGCAGCAACTTCGCTAGTCAGCAGGCTGGCAAGAGATTTGATGCATTGAGCTTTGGATCCGTCGATGGCCAACACCTCCGCCGGCCAGGCAAACTGGTCGACCTCGTAGGCGGCCAGATGTGGCGAGGCGATTGCAGGAATCGACAACGGAGTCGGAGCCTGGACCTGTTGACATTGCTGAACAGCATCGGCTACTCGGCCAGGAGCAGTTGGTACTGGTGTACCGTTGAAGGAAGGCAGATCGGCAACAAGCGGGTGCTGCTGATCGACACGCCATTGAACCTCTCTGGGATCGTCCGTTGCACATGGAAATACGCCTGCGCCCGCGTTCTGCGTGGCTTTTGCAAACGGGGCATGTGGGCTAGGGACCACCGAGGCAGCCGCTAGGGGAGAGAAATCATGCTTACGTGGACTTGCTTGTGGCGCGGCCTGGGTTTCCTGCCGAGAGGCCGGCTGTTCTGCAGCAGGAGCGTCTACCGCCTGCTTGGCCGTCCGAGGCGCGCGCTTGGCTTGTGCCGACTTCGCCGTCGGCGGACCGAGCTTCTTCGGCGGTGGAAGCGGTTTTGCGCTGCCCATATCGTCGTCTCCGTAGGCGCGGATAAATGCTCGATCAGTCGAACTCATGAATACTTCACCTTTGAGGGTTGATCCCGCCGTCGAATCGTGCTTCGCTACTTGGTGCAATGCCGGACGGACTAGGTAATTCATTGCGTTGAAGGCGTTCGGCCATACGCATCAACGCGGCCGACGAATCGATACTTCCGGTCGGTGAATTTGGCGAGAACCCATCCGCTGGACGTGGTGCGCGACCTTCGGCAACGCGCGGAGGCCACACCTCTGGAACTCCGTCTGCCGGACGATACTGCGTTTTGGGATACGCGATTTGATCAGGGTTGACGGTTGGATCGAGAAACTTGTCGATCGAGTTGTCGGGCGTGTACGGTTGATCTGCAGAGTTGAAGTCAGGATGGATGCCAGATGGAACAGTAGGACTCGATCCAATTTGGCCATGTGGCCCGTGCGTATGCGGCATCCTGGCGTGTTCTGTACCAGTCCGCGTCGGCAGTTTTCGATCGGGCGGTTGCACAGCCGAGCTATGCACACTGATCGTGTCGGAAATTCCAGGACCGTCCACCGAGTCCCGATTGCGATTCTTAAAAATGACGAACGTCAGCACAGCGACCAGGCCAAGCAGTCCACAGGCCATTAATCGCGGCGAAGGCCGCCAGTTCTGTAAGGCTGACCAGTCGGCCTTGGGCTGCCAGACCATTTCCATCGCAGCGGCCTGACGCGGGCTGGTGTGAACCTCTGGTATCTGGGCAATGACCGGTGCCAGCAGCTCCACGGCAGGTGGAGCAACGTGCTGGACGGCTTCGGCATTATGCGAGACATCCGCGTTGCGAGCACGTGGTCGTATGGTCGGCTTGATGGAGCTCATTTTCAACCTGTCACCTGAGTCAACTTCCCTGTCAGGCCACGCTGCTCACAGCACGGCCACTCAAAACGCACGCTTACTCGTTGTCAGTTATCGGGTACCGACAGCAGCGACCTTGACTATAAAGCTGGTTGAGCTGACTTTTCCGATCAGGCAAATCGCCTGTTTTGTCCATTCTCCCCAAGGAATTGCCCGTTTGTTACAATGGTACTAGCACCAGCCTTGCTGCCTGCCGCGGTGGCAAGCTACGGGAAGTATTGACAGGCCGAACCGCTTTGGTGCTAGCGTGTCCTAGCTTGTTTAGGGTCGCCAAAACGCGAAGTTTGATTAGAACTCACCTACCTTGTCTGCTGTCGACTGTTTATTCATTCACCGATCCAAGATATTGCCCTATGTCCGTCGTGCATCAGCCTGCCCAGCGTCTCTCTATCTCCAGTCATTTACGAGACCGAATCCTGGTCCTGGATGGTGCGATGGGGACGATGGTCCATGCGCTGAACTACGATGAGGCAGATTATCGCGGCAGCCAGTTTGCGACCTATGATCGCGATCTGAAGAATTTCATCGATATCCTCTGCCTGACGCAGCCGGATGCCATTCTGGAAATTCACCGGAAGTACCTGCAGGCCGGCAGCGACATTATTGAGACCAACACGTTTGGCGCGACCAGTGTTGCGATGCAGGACTTTGGCTTGGAATCGCGCGTACGCGATCTGAATCTGGCGGCGGTCCAACTGGCCCGGCGTGCGGCGGATGAATTCACGCGGCTGACTCCCGACAAGCCTCGTTTTGTTGCTGGCTCGATCGGTCCGACGAATCGGCAATTGTCGATCGCCGGGAACGTCAATGACCCTGGCCATCGTAATGCCACGTTTGACCTGATGGTCGACACCTATTACGAGCAAGTCAGCGCCCTGGTCGAAGGGGGTGCCGACCTGCTTTTGACAGAGACCGCGTTTGATACTTTGGTGCTAAAGGCGTGTCTGTTTGCCATCGACAAGTATTTCACTGACACCGGCCGTTCGATACCCGTGATGGCGTCGTTCACGATCTTTGACGGTGGACGGACCCTTTCCGCACAAACGGTCGAAGCCTGCTGGAATTCGATCTCCAACCACGACCTACTCAGCGTAGGGATTAACTGTGCGCTAGGTCCGACGCAGTTGCGGCCGTATTTGGAAGAGTTGTCGCAGATTGCTCCGGTCAATATTAGTTGCTATCCCAATGCTGGCCTGCCGAACGCGTTTGGCGGCTTTGACGAAACGCCCGAGATGATGGCCAAAGTGCTGGGGGAATTTGCCGAAAACGGCTGGCTGAATATTGTTGGTGGCTGTTGCGGCACGACCCCGGCGCATATTCAGGCGATAGCCGAAGCAGTGGCCGATAAAAGCCCACGCCGCAGTGTCCGTCCGGAAAGATGGACGCGACTGAGCGGGCTGGAGCCGCTCACACTGCGCCCTGAAAGTAACTTCACCATGATTGGTGAGCGAACCAACATCACCGGTTCCAAGAAGTTCTCGCGACTGATTCTAAATGGACAATATGAAGATGCCGTGGCGGTGGCGCGCGAGCAGGTCGAGGCGGGCGCCAACGTCATCGATGTGAATATGGACGAGGGAATGCTCGATGGCGAAGCGGCCATGACCAAATTCCTGAACTTGATCTCGGCCGAGCCAGAAGTTTCGCGCGTGCCGATCATGGTCGACAGCTCAAAATGGAGCATTATCGAAGCGGGCCTGAAATGCGTGCAGGGTAAGGCAATTGTCAACTCGATCAGCCTGAAAGCTGGTGAAGCAGAGTTTTTGCAGCAAGCCCGACTGGTGCGCCGCTACGGTGCTGCGGTGGTGGTGATGGCCTTTGACGAAGAAGGACAGGCGGTCACGATCGAAGATAAGGTCCGCATCTGCAAGCGTGCGTACCGACTGCTGACCGAAGAAGTCGGCCTGGCTCCTGAGGACATTATCTTTGATCCCAACATCCTGACGGTTGCCACGGGTATCGAAGAGCATAATCGGTATGCGATCAACTTTATTGAAGCAACACGGCTGATCAAACAAGAATGTCCCGGTGCGAAAATCTCGGGAGGGGTCAGCAATATCTCGTTCTCCTTCCGCGGCAATGAAGTCGTGCGCGAAGCGATGCACTCGGCATTCCTTTACCATGCGATTCGTGCCGGGCTGGATATGGGCATCGTCAACGCCGGTCAATTGGCTGTGTACGAAGAGGTCGAGCCGGAGTTGCTGTCGCGCGTCGAGGACGTTCTGTTCGATCGCCGGCCCGACGCCACCGAACGGCTGGTGGACTTTGCCGAGTCGGTCAAGAAAAAGGCACCGGGCGCGTTTGTCGCCGAAAGCGCCTGGCGGAATGGCACTGTTGAGGAGCGTCTCAGTCATGCGCTGGTTCGCGGAATAGTCGAGTTTGTTGAGACCGATGCCGAAGAAGCGCGGCAGAAGTACCCGAGTTGCCTATCAGTCATTGAAGGCCCGTTGATGAGCGGCATGCAGGTCGTTGGGGATCTGTTCGGCCAAGGCAAAATGTTTTTGCCTCAAGTCGTCAAATCAGCGCGGGTGATGAAAAAAGCGGTTGCCTATCTGCTGCCATACATGGAGGCCGAGAAGGCCGCCTCTGGCAACGTTTCGCAATCTCGCGGCAAGATTCTGTTGGCGACTGTTAAGGGAGACGTACACGATATTGGCAAGAATATTGTCGGCGTCGTGCTCGGCTGCAACAACTACGAGGTTGTCGACCTCGGGGTGATGGTCCCTTGCGAGCGAATCCTGGCGACTGCTATTGAGCAAGGGGTCGACATGATTGGCCTCAGTGGATTGATTACGCCCAGCCTCGACGAAATGGTCCATGTCGCGCGCGAAATGCAGCGGCAGGGGATCGAGCTACCGCTACTGATTGGTGGCGCTACGACTAGTGCCAAACATACGGCGGTGAAGATTGCTCCGGCGTATTCGCAGCCAACGGTGCATGTGCTGGACGCATCGCGCTCGGCAGGTGTGGTCGATTCGCTATTGAACCCGCAACTCAATGAGAATTTTACGACGGAAAACCGCGCCTCACAGCAGCAACTGGTCGAGGCCTATGCGCGCCGTCAGCAGGCGACGCTTGTCACCTATCGAGAGGCCGTTCGCGCCAAATACCAAACCGACTGGGATACCGTCGATATTCCGACGCCTGCGTTTCTAGGACGACGGGTTCTGGAAAATGTGCCGCTGGAAGAAATCGTACCGCTGATCGACTGGTCGCCGTTTTTTATGACTTGGGAACTGACCGGTAAGTATCCAAAAATCCTGACCGACCCGGTTGTCGGCGAAGCGGCAACAAAACTGTACGACGATGCGCGCCGGCTGCTCGATGAAATCGTTAAAAAGCGACTGCTGACGGCTCGTGGTGTTTACGGATTCTGGCCAGCCAACTCAGTCGGGGACGATATTGTCCTGTACCAGCCGGCTACGGTTGGGGGTGACACGCTAGCGGACCACTTGCATCGCCGCGACGAGAGTACGGAACTGACCCGTTTTCACACGCTGCGTCAGCAGTGGCAACGCAAGGGGCAGGATCACTACCGCGCTCTGGCCGATTATATTGCGCCGCTGGAATCTGGTCGGCATGATTACCTGGGTGCATTTGCCGTGACGGCTGGCCTGGGTGTGGATGATCTGTGCAAAAAGTACGACGCTGATCTGGATGACTACAACTCGATCATGGTCAAATCACTGGCCGACCGTTTGGCCGAGGCCTTTGCCGAAATGCTGCACCAGCGCGCTAGAGCCGAATGGGGTTATGGTCAGAATGAAAACCTCTCTTACGAGGACCTGATCAACGAAAAGTATCGCGGCATCCGACCGGCACCCGGCTATCCGGCCTGTCCAGACCATACCGAAAAACAAATTCTGTTTGATCTACTGGGAGCCGAGCAAAGTGCCAACATCCATCTGACCGAATCGTTTGCCATGCTGCCGGCCTCCAGCGTCAGTGGGCTGTACTTTGCCCACCCCGAGAGTCGCTATTTTTCGGTCGATCGCATCACGCGCGAGCAGGTGGAGTCATACGCCGCACGCAAGGGGATGACCGTGGCCGATGTCGAGCGCTGGCTATCGCCGAATTTGGGATATGACATCTGATTTACCGCAAATCGCCCTGAGCACGCGGGGCGCCATTGCGGCAGAAAACCTTGCACGCATCAATCGGCTTTGATAGATTAGTGACCGTTGCCCACCGCCCGCCACGGCAGCCCTCCCCCGGGCTTGCTTCCCGCCACTTTGTCAGGAGTCGCCGATGCTATCGATCGAATCGCGACCGCAGAAGCTCTGCCAGGGCTGGACACGTCGCGAAATGCTGACGGTCGGCGCGCTTGGTCTGGGTGGCCTAAGTCTGCCCAGTCTGCTGCGCGCCGAAGCGGCCGCGGGTAAGAAAGCCTCGCACAAGGCGGTCATCATGATCTACATGTGTGGTGCGCCGCCCCATCAGGACATGTACGACCTGAAAATGGACGCGCCGGCCGAGATACGTGGCGAATTCAAACCGATTGATACAGCAGTCACTGGCATTCAAATTTGCGAGCACCTGCCTGGACTGGCCAAGATCATGGACAAACTGGTTCCGATCCGGTCGATGTACGGATCACCGGATGGGGACCACGATTCGTTCATTTGCTACACGGGAAGATCGCATCGCGAGCAACCTTCTGGTGGATGGCCCTCGGTAGGATCGACTTTGGCGCGGTTGCACGGCACGCAATCAGGGATGCCACCTTTTGTTGGACTCAGTCCTAAGACCATTCATCCTCCCTATGGATCGCCAGGGTTGCCTGGTTTTTTGGGACCAGCGTTTGCCGCCTTTCGCCCGAACGGCGAAGGCCAGTCCGATCTGACTCTCAACGGCATTGATGCGTCACGACTGCTCAATCGACAAAAGCTGCTCAGCAGCGTCGACCGGATTCGGCGAGATGTCGACCGCAGTGGCAGACTGGCCGCGCACGACTCATTTACTCAGCAGGCGTTTGAAGTACTGACCTCTAGCAAAATGGTCAACGCACTCGATCTATCCAAGGAAGATCCACGCACCAGAGAGCGATATGGGCAAGGAGACACCGCCTGCTACGGTGACGGAGCGCCGCGAAATTTGGAGCACTTTTTGATCGCTCGCCGACTGGTCGAGGCTGGTGCGCGGTGTGTCACACTGAACTTTGGTCGCTGGGATTTCCACGCACAGAATTTTTCCGAGTTTAAGAACACGCACGGGCCGCTCTTCGATCAGGGGATGAGTGCCTTGGTGCAGGATCTGCATGACCGTGGCCTGGACCAGGATGTAGCTGTGGTCGCCTGGGGGGAATTTGGTAGAACTCCACACATCAATCAAGACGCTGGCCGGGACCATTGGCCCGCGGTTGGAGGTGCATTACTGGCTGGCGGCGGCATGAAAATGGGGCAAGTCATCGGTGCCACTGACCGACTGGGTGGAGCAATCGCCGAGCGACCGGTTCACTTTGGCGAAGTGCTGGCAACGCTATATCATTGCCTTGGCATCAACCCGCACAATATCACCGTGCCGGATTTGGCTGGCCGCCCGCACTATTTGGTGGATGGCCATCAGGTGATGAAGGAGTTGGTCTGACCTTACCCGGTGTTTGCTGATGCATACCGATAGTCAATTCCTTTGCCACATCTCGCAAACGGTATCGCCGTTCTTTAGTTCTTTCCGAACGGACTTTCAGGCACATACGACGTCGCCAGCCACTTGTCCCCTTGACGGACAAAGGTGACAGTCATATTGGAGACAAAGGTTCCTTGAGTTCCGTAATATTTTCCTTGCACATTTGCAAAGAACTTGGCCGTGGCGGTTGGCGGATTTTTCGAGCGGTCAAAGGTCACCTGCAGATCGCGGACTTTTGTGGTATCGATGGTTGTCCGTTTTAGCTCGCGACGCACTTCCTGTTGGAGCGAAGTAGCAGCCGGATCGACAAAAGTCAGTATTCGATCAATGTCGTTCGATTCAAGTGCCTCGGCGGCCGCGGCAATCGTCTGCTCCACTTCTTCGTACTCGGTGACGACATATCGTTCAACAACCACCAAAACGGTAGCGACCAGGATTACGCCCAGCAGCGCATAAAAGAACATCACACGGCCGGACTGCATCAAAAAGAAGACGAGTGCGGCCACCACCACTGCCGAAGTGATTACAACTGCCGTGGGATCCTCAAGTAACCAGGTCATCTGCGTTCACCCCTGTGAATTTGGTATCGTCCTTAGGTTCTCTGTTCCGTCAGCCGCAACGGAAGTTAGAACTTTGGATTGGCGGACAACATGCCTTACCAGAAAAACTGCCGATGTCAGGTAAGCAATCGCTAGCACCCCGCCCAAGACAATCATCGACCAACGCTGCCGCTTCTGGGCTTCAAACATTTCGGCGGCGGCTGCGACCTCTCGCTGCTGTTCGGCAACGACCGGCGAAAGTTGATCGGCATTCTCGGCATAGGCCGCTACCCGGTTGCGCGCTTCGTAGCGAGATTCGATGCGCTCCTGACGCTCGATGTATCTGGGCGACACCAACAGCGCACAGATGATCGCCATGCCGCTGAACATGAAGGCCCAGAACCAGCCGACATCGGTGACGCGAACCGCCGGATTGCGCATGGACCAATAGCCAAGAACGCTGGTGTAAATCACTACCAGTACGGCAATTGCCAGACGGACCGCAGTCCACGGAATGTCATTCAGTTCAAACATCGCCATTTACGATACCATAGTCGTAGCAGAGTGCCAAACTTGGCAGCTACAGCATTGGTGTGCCACTGGCTCCGCCAGTGCAGATTCGGTGGCACACTTTCCTTTGGCCAGATTGTCTGGACAATCTAGGAATCGTTCAACGTTCGCGCCAGATAAGAGACGTTGGCGCGAACCCCTTCCAAATTGGGATTCAGCTTCAGAGCACGGCGGAACGACTCTAGTGCCATCGCCTGGCAACCTAGCTTCAAATAACTTTGCCCCATGCCGGCCGCGGCAGCAAAATGATAAGGATTCAATTCCAGCGCTTGATGGCAGTCCTGGACCGATGCATCGAAGCTCTCCAAGCAATAGTTAGCGATGGCTCGCTGATTCCAGGCCTCGGCATACCAAGGACAGTTCCGCAAGAATCGCGTAGCAAGCGACAAGGCTTCGTCAAAGCGTTTGGCAATATTGAGCGAGACGATCGAGCACACATCGGAGTTCTGCTGCGAATTGCCGCAGCGTGTCCAGACCGCACGGATGCCATTTTCAGCCAGCAGCCGGACGCCGCGATCCCGATCGTTGAGCGCGCGGCCCAGCGTTGCATTCGCCTCATACGTTCCGAGATGTCCCAGCGACAATACACCGGCTCGGCGAACCAACCGCGAACCGTGCGAAACCAGTCGCTCCAAAGTAGCGATACTGTAGCGCTGCTTCACGCGGTGGACGAACGCCGCCATATCCTCATCTGCCTGAAACTGCTCGTACAATTCATACAGAACAGGCGTACGGGTCAACTCGCTCATGAAAACACGCTCCGGTAATAAACCCTGGACCTAGCTGGCAGGGGGAAATACGATTCAAATGACTGCAATCGATAACTCCAGTGTAATCAGAGATGATCCCAGATTAAACTGGCAGTAGTCGTTGGCAGGGGTAGATTGACGAATTCGATGGAAGTTCGTCAAGATCGCTTTTGTTGGATCAGCCCCAAGAGTCCGGTTTCAGGTTCCACATTCAAAGGCCGCGCGAGTGCATTTCTCTCGATCACACGCTGTTTTCCAGAGCTGTCCGGCGTATTCGCGCCTCGGAGTGCGGGCATGCGCAATCGTAGCGATTATAACGATTTGGCAAGCTTCGGTCGGGCGAACCGAACCCGGAACAACGATCGGCTCTGCTGATCTTCCACCTGTACAGTGGCTCGCTGGAGTGGCGCTTGATACTGCCTTGCAGAGACCAATTGGACTGAACTGGGATGGGGTTCAACTGCGGCAGGGAATACAGAATCTTTCCAGGGCACAGCGGGTGGCCATTGTCCTGGACCGCCGGATTGACGCAGAACGAAAGGTGGACTTCAAGATCCAGAACACGCCACTGGAAACGCTGTTGCGCACCTTGGCTACGCAACTCAATCTGGAAATCAGCCGAATCGGGCCGGTAGTTTACATTGGCCCTGCCAGCACCGCCGAACGACTGCGGACGGTGAGCGAGCTGTGGAAGCAAGAAGCAACGAAGCTGCCCGCCGACGTCCGATCAAGACTGTTTCAGACGACATTATCCCAATGGGGCGATCTGGCCGAACCACGGCGCATTCTGAAGGATCTATTAAGCAACGCGGAGATATCGTTGCCAGAGATTGACAAGCAGATTCCGCATGACTTATGGCCAGCGGCGCGGTGGCCCGCGATGCCGCTTTGCGATCGATTGCTGCTGATTGTGTCGCAGTTTGATCGACATTTGGCAATCACCGAGAACGGCTCGCTTGCGCTGGTACCGTTTCCCACCAACGCGGTGCTGGAACGAAAATACCCGCTGGCGGCTTTTAAGTCCGACCTGGCGACGATTCAGGCACAGGTGAGTCGCGCTACTTTTGAGACGAAAGGAAACCAATTGATCGTCACCGGCCTGGCCGAGGACCACGACCTGATTCAGTCATTTTTGACGGGCAAGAAGTCAACACCACAAGCAACCTCTGGTGGTACCAGCGTCTATAGCCTAAACACGTCCGCATCGGTTCAGCGATTGCTCGATCAACTTGGTAAGCTACTGAATTTGACTATCGAGCTGGACGAGGATGCCATCCGCAATGCGGGTATCTCGCTTGATCAAGAGGTCAAAGTCAGCGTGAAGAAAGTCACTGTGAGCGAATTGTTCAAAGCGGTACTATCTCCAGCCAAACTGACGTTTGAAATCAAAGATAGCACGGTCATTGTCCGGCCGATGAGCGCTTCCAAACCGTGATTAGCAGCCATGCTTCTCAAGTTTTTCACGCAAAGTATCCGCAGTGAACGGTTTGACCAGATAGTCGGATACGCCGGCCTGAATCGCCTCTAGCACGCGCGATTTTTCTGCTTCGGTGGTGACCATAATGATCTTCACATTGGCATCCATCCGGCGAATTTCTTGAATGACTTCCAGCCCGTTTTTGTTGGGCATGTTCCAGTCCGTTAGGACCAGATCGAACTCGCCCGGCTTGAACAGGTCAACCGCCTCAACTCCGTCGGCCGCCTCAACGGCGTTGGGCACGCCAACCGCCTGCAGGGACCGCAGAATAATCTTGCGCATGGTGCTGGAATCATCCGCCACTAGTACTCTGGTGCTCATTAAAATGTTCCTAATCAACAGTAAGATACGACTTTGCGGAGCCACAATTTGCCGGTCAGCCTTGAACTCAATCGCAACGCGTTTGGGCAACAATTATGCCAAGCTTACGTTGGCAACGCTGCCGATTTGCTTTCGATTTTGCAATGCAATGCCGGAACTTGGGAACATTCAATCGCGGTCAGTCCGACTGGGACGGTCGCGCGGATTATACGGCTGATGCAACTCCCGGCTGCACTAGCCAAGGCTGTATCGATATTTGCGCCGTGCTTCGTACAACCGAAAGTCAATGCAGTCAATTCTGGACCTATCCTTAAGAGTGGCAAAAAAGTGCGCCACCAGCGACTATCGTGCTGCAAACTAGGTTGTATGAATCACCGTCGCAACCCCAACTAATACAACCGAGATGACTCAGGATTCTTACACGCCAGACGAGCTTGTCGAAAGCCTGCTCGCTGAGTTTCTCGATGAAGCATCGCAATTGCTTCATCGATTGAGTGAGAATCTCATGGAACTGGATCATCAGGTACGAACGCTCGACACCGTCACACTGGCACGCAATTGCGGGCCACTAATCACCGAGATGTTCCGCGCGTCCCATAGCCTGAAAGGGCTGTCGGCGATGCTGGGTTTTGACGATATCAAGCAACTCACTCATAAGCTCGAAGGAATTCTGGACGCAGCGAGTAAAAATAAGCTGAGCTTTACTGCGGACATCGTCGATCTGATGCTGCATGCGGTCGATCGACTGGTGGCGATGGTCAATCGACTGAGCAACCCTGAGCGACCGGTTGTGAACTGCAATATTGTACTGAGGCAGATCGATCGGCTCCTTTGTCAAACCGGAATCGATCCGTCGACAGTATGCCAGTGCGACATAGATCTGATTCTGCCAGGAAGCGGTGCGGCACCGAATCGCGCAACGAATCAACGCCCTGGCATCAGCCCAGTAAGTGGCGGCAGCACGTCGAATCAGGAGACCACGCGAGTCAGCGTTGAACGACTGGATCGGCTGCTGAAGCTGTCAAGTCAATTGGCCGACGATAAAACTTGCTTGATCCAAACCGCCAGCGAACTGAAGCGGTCAGCCGGTGCAGACTCCGATGCCGCTTTTACTGGTTTAGTCGAATCCATTTATCGGTTGGAGCAGATCGTCGAGGGCATTCAAAAGTGCGTAGTAAGCCTGCGGACGGTACCAATTGGACCACTCTTCCATCGATTTCAGCGGGTGGTAGGGGACATCGCCCGGCAGAATGGCAAGCAGATCGAATTGGTCATTCGTGGCGAAGCGACGGAGCTAGACAAGCGGATAATCGACGCTTTGGGAGATCCACTCAATCATCTGATTCGCAATTCGGCGGATCATGGCATTGAATTGCCGCAGGCACGATTGGCGGCAGGAAAGCCGGCCTGCGGGTCGATCACGCTGTACGCAATCGCGGATGGCGACCGCGTAGTCATTCAGATTGCGGACGACGGTGCGGGGGTGGATGTGAAGCGGATCGCTGCCAAGGGAGTGGAATTAGGTATGCTTTCCGTTCGCGACGCACAGATGCTTTCTCCACAGCAAATCATGAAACTCGTCTGGGAGCCGGGCTTCACCACGACCGAAAAAGTCACAGAGATATCCGGTCGTGGAATGGGAATGGATATCGTCCGTTCCAAGATTGAACAGTTGAACGGATTCGTTGAGATCCATAGCACCCCTGGGCGCGGTTCGACGATTTCGCTCGAGCTACCACTCACATTGGCGACTTCCGCTGCTGATCTTGCCGAAATTGCCACCCCTGCCTAGTACAACCTTCCCTGCCTGGCCTCATTGCTTTGAAGCCCTCACGCTACAATGTCCGTGAAGCAATCCCACCACTTCATGCGGACAACGATAGCCATGCCATCGACCAAACCAGTTGTTATTCTCGGCGCAGGAATCAATGGCGCGGCACTGGCGCGTGAGCTTGTTCTCAATCGAGTGCCAGTCGTGCTGATCGACACTCGCGACATTGCCGCCGGTACGACATCGTATTCCAGCCGCCTGATTCATGGGGGGCTACGGTATTTGGAATACGGCGATTTTGCTCTGGTGAAGGAATCGCTGGCCGAAAGAACGCGCTGGCTTCGACTGGCACCGCACCTGGTCAAACCTTTGCGACTGTACATTCCGGTGAGATCTCGATTTGGAGGGCTATGGACCTCAGCGCGCAATTTTCTTGGCATGCCATCACACAGTGCTGCAGTTGCACGGCCGCGCGGAGCCGCCACAGTCCGGATTGGCCTGTGGCTGTATGACCGTTATGCACGCGATCGGACTTTACCGCGTTCGGCAATGCATCGACTCCCTGATGCAAACGCTCCTGCAATCGATCCAACGACCTATTTTGCTGTCTGCGAGTACTCCGATGCACAACTAAAATACCCTGAGCGATTCACTGTGGAACTGCTGGCGGATGCACGTAGACTAGCCGAACAGTCCGGAACGGAACTGACGGTACTAACTTATCACCAGGCCAACTTGGATGCGCAGCAAGCTGCGATCACTGCGACCACTGCCTCGGGCCAGATTGGGAGGACTTTTGCGCCAGCGGCCGTAGTCAATGCCACCGGGGCCTGGGTCGACTTCACTCTGGCGCAACTCGGTTTGCCGAATACAAAATTGATGGGAGGAACGAAGGGAACGCATCTCATCACATACCACCCGAAACTGCACACTCTGCTGCGCGGTCGCGGAGTCTATGCCGAAGCGTCCGACGGGCGGCCGGTGTTTGTGCTTCCCTTTGGAGAGGCAACACTAGTCGGTACAACCGACGAAAAATTCACCGGCGACCCGGATGACGCCCGTGCCACACCGCAAGAACTGGAGTACTTGGTGAGTGTTGTCAATGAGCTGTTTCCAGGGGTGTGCCTGGCAACGAGCGACATCGAACTGCACTACGCCGGTGTGCGACCGCTGCCGCGGATGGCCGCCGGTTCCAATGCCGCGATCTCGCGTCGGCATTGGTTGGAAGAGCATGATTCTCCGCATTGGCCGTTGTATTCGATCATTGGTGGAAAACTGACCACATGCCGCTCGTTGGCCGAAGTGGCTGCCGGTACCATTTTGAAGCGGCTTGATATTCAGCAGATCGCGAACTCCGAACAGCGACCGCTAGAATCCGCGACACCGACCACCAGTAAAGACAAGGGATCGCTGAATATTGATGAAATCGCGAAACGCCTGCAGATCCCGCGTCAATCGGTGAATGCTGCGGCCGATCTATACGGCGCAAGTGTTCAAGATATTCTGCTAGCTGGCAGCGAATTCGCAACCTCGGTCGGTGTGACGGATTCCATGTCCACCTGTCTCGAAGGAACCGACCTGCCACTGGCTTTGGCACATTTTGCGATCCGCGCTGAATGGGCTACAACACTCGACGATCTGGTTGAAAGGCGGCTGATGTTGCATTTTCATCGGTCATTAAAGGGGGCCTGCCTGCGACAATTGACGACCGCGCTGGTTCAACAAGGCATATCGACTCCAGAGGGCGCCGAGCAGCAAGTGCTTGCAAACATTACTCGACTGAACGAACGTTTCGGAAAAACGGTTGTCGAATAAACGCACGATTAACAAGCCACGATGCGTGATATTCACACTGGCATAGCCCATTAGTCTCTACACAAAAATGCTAGCAAGATAAATTCGCGTTAGGACGGTGATTGGGTCGTAAGAAGGCAATGGTATGGCCGGGTGCGTAAACTTGCAATGTACGCCGAAGGCGTTCCATACCACAGCCCAGGGTCGACGCGCAGCGGC
>JAWXCH010000399.1:0-4006 GCA_034440595.1 Planctomycetota bacterium
ATTAAGCAGCACAGCAGCACCCCCACGATCATGCTTCCCCGAGCCACCTTTTTAGGGGGTCCGCGATAGCCGCAATTGGGATTCGGACATATGATCTGTTTGGCCATAACCTTCTCCAGGCATTTTAGAAACCGTAAATCAATCCGCGAAGTCTAATGTAAATTAGTGTTTGAATAGCACAGCACAAGTATGGCAGCTGACACATCCAATGATAATACTGGCCTGACTCTGCATGTCAATCAAAAAAGTCTCTGCTTAGATTGGAAACGACTTTGCAATCAGAGGTAGTCTGACGGGTGCCCTTCGCCAACTTATGTATTCACACATTTCGATCTGCCGCTTCCGGCTCACTCGCATACATCGGCAGAGTCACCTCCACGATTGTCCCTTCGCCCGGTGCAGTGATGATCTTGGTATTGCCACCGAGCAGTGCAGCGCGGCGTTGCATGCCTTGCAGCCCGATATGCTGCGGAGGAACTGCAGAGAGGTTAAACCCTTTTCCCCAGTCCTGGATCCGCAGAAACAGGTGATCGTCAAACTGCTGAAAGGCGATGGCCGCACGGTCGCTGCCGCTATGCCTACGGACGTTCGATAGGGACTCTTGCACAATCCGAAAGATGGTTCCCTCCATCAGTGAATCCAAGCGAGTGAACCGCACGTCGGTATCAAAATCAACGGTTATCTCGCCCGAAGCATCGGTCTCGGCAATAAGATACCTAATCGCTTCGACAATTCCCTGTTCGTCCAGAATCGGGGGTCGCAAGCCACTCAACACTCGACGGGCGTCGGCCATGCTCCGCCGTAGCAATTGAATCGCAAGCTGAAACGGCTCTCGCAACGTCGATTCAGCAGCTAATCGCAACGAGGCAGACTCTAAGTGCATGACCGCAGCGGTAATGTATTGCACCAGACCATCATGAATCTCGTACGCCATCAATTGCCGGTCTCGCTCATGGGCGCGCAGCAGATTCTTGTGGAAATTCTGTTCTTGCAGCAGAGCTTCTTCGGCCTGTTTGCGCTGTGTGATATCCTCGACCGTGGAAATTGACATGATGACGTTGCCGTCGTCGTCCAGAATCGGTGCCCCACGGGCATGCAGCAGCCGCGAAACCCCATCTGGGAAGCGGATTTCTATATCGTCCGCAACGCTTGACTCACCTTGTAAAGCACGGACGCCAGGGAACTGGTCGATCGAGAACAGTTCCTCTGTTCCATAGTGATAGACGCTGTAATTCTTGTCTGCTTCGGCGGATCGTAGGTCGAGCATTCCCATTGGAGTTGGCTGATTTCCCATCTCCGCCATCGAACGATTCCAGATAATTGGCTTGCCGCTGGGAGCCTCCATGACATGGATACCGATCGGCATGTTCTGGAGAATCGCCGTGAGCGTCCTTTCCTGGCGTTTCAATTCCGTTTCAATTCTTTTGCGATCGGTAATGTCACGTCCGACGCTCTGAAACTCGACCAGATTGCCCAGGTCGTCCAGTATCGGTGTGCGAATCCACTGCTGCCAACGCGTCCCATCGACCGTATTAGTTTCAATTTCGGCTTTGACTTCGTGCGGGTTGGCAACCTGGGCCGCTAACTGCGCTTTGATCTTCTCACGGGCTTCGCTGACTACCAATTCGAACCAGCGCGTTCCGATTAATTCTTCTGGTTTCTTGCCAAACGAGCGACAATGCGCCTCGTTGACGAACGTCAGAGTTCCATCTGGCAAGGATCGCGATACCAACTCCGACTGCATCTGAACCATCGTGCGGTAACGAGCTTCACTCTGCCGGAGCGTTAATTCCGCTAGACGCTGCTCGGTGATGTCGGTGGCTACTACCATTCCAGCAACCGTCTTGCCATTTTCGACAATCGGTCCAATATGAACGTCAAACCAGCGACGATTCCCCTTGTCGTTGGTTTCGTTTTGATAGAATTGCGGGCGACCGGTATCCCACATCGCTTGCAGCGCGGCCGCAACCGTTGGTTGCATGTCCTCGGCAATCCAGTCCAACAGTCGTGTGCCAAGCGTGTCCTCCATGCGGATGCCCGGTTGCAGGCGATTGATAAACTGAATCCGATTCTCGCGATCGATTTCCAGAATAAAATCGGGCGTCGTTTCGTGGATGGCAGATAGCCGAGCCTCCGCGATTTGAAGACGCTCTTCCAAAGCTGTGCTATCCGGCAGCGCCTGTGGTACTGCGGACGCGGTCGTAGTTGGCTTTTTAGCAGGCTTTGAACTCGATTTCATAACGCAGTCACAGGTTTGAACGAAACGAAGAACCGCACTTGCCAAAAAGCAAGAACGCCGCTTATAAGCACGCAGCTTGCCGTCCCTTAATCTTACCTCGTTTTGCGGTAGAAGTCCCAAAACTGAATGAGCCAGGCGCTGATATTCCGTGCCGATTCGCCGGGCGCAATTGACCCGGTTTCCGTTTCACCGATATAATCCAGACTTTTCACCGCGAGCCGTAAACGGTAGCGTGCTGTCATACCCGATTAGACCGTTTGTTTCTCTATTTAGAAAAAAGGATTTTGCCATGGCCGCGCCGACTGAGGGTGGGATTCGTGAAAACATTACCGAGTGCATTGGCAATACCCCTTTGGTCCGCTTACGACACCTTACCGAAGGGTGCGTAGCCACCGTTGCGGCCAAGGTCGAACACCTGAATCCACTCTGGAGTGTAAAGGACCGCATCGCCAAAGCCATGATCGATGCCGCCGAACGGGACGGCCTGATCAAAGCAGACACCATTATTATTGAACCGACCAGCGGCAACACCGGTATCGGGCTGGCCTTTGTCTGTGCTGCCCGTGGCTACAAGCTGATGGTCACCATGCCCGAGAGCATGAGCCTGGAACGTCGCCGGATGCTAAAGGCACTGGGTGCCGAGCTGATTCTGACACCGGCCGCCGAAGGGATGCCAGGCGCCGTTCGCAAGGCGGAGGAAATGGTGGCACAAAACAAGAACTACCTCATGCCGCAGCAATTCAAGAATCCGGCCAACCCAGAAATGCATCGCAAGACGACCGCCGAGGAAATCTGGCGAGACACCGACGGCAAAGTAGACATTGTTGTCAGTGGAGTTGGTACCGGTGGGACCATCACGGGCGTAGGTGACGTTCTCAAGAAGCGTAAGCCGGGCGTGAAGATGATCGCCGTTGAACCGATCAACAGCCCGGTGATTACGCAGCGTAAAAAAGGTGAGCCGCTGAAGCCTGGTCGTCATACGATTCAAGGAATCGGCGCTGGCTTTATTCCTGACAACTTGAATGTGGATCTGGTTGACGAAGTCGTACAGGTCGGGGACGACGATGCGATGGAAACCGCACGCCAACTGGCCAGTCGTGAAGGGCTGATGTGCGGAATCAGCAGTGGTGCGGCGGCCTGGGCCGCCATACAGGTCGCCAAGCGTCCCGAGAACAAAGGGAAGTTGATCGTCGTTGTGCTGCCCGATCTGGGCGAACGCTACCTATCGACGAAGCTCTTTCCAGAGTGATATGAGCCAATAAAAAACCGCCGTATCGAATGCTGAATTCCAGCACGATACGGCGGCATTTTTATCGCACGTTGTGGCGTAGCAAGGTTTCGCAGTGTTAGTCCGAAAAAATGCTCTGCGACGCACGAAAGCTCAGGTAGTGTCCGGGTCTGCCAAAAGGCCCGCTGCATCTCGCTAAAGTTTGGCGGTACCTTCCGACAAAACACCGAACACGACAATGCCTTGCATGATGTTCACGCACATTCGGCACTGGCAGAGCCAGTGGCACACCTAGTGAACGTTGCGAACACTGGCTTCCGAGGACGTGGAGATATCCTCGGCACCGGCATTCTGAAAAATCTCTTTAGCTCGCTCGGTCTCGTTACTGTCTTCGGAATGGACCGAAATCAGCACGTTTCCACCGCGAACCTTGGTTTCGTAACGCTTGGCTTCAAATTCAGGGATTCCCATCCCCACCAGCGCGCCGGTCAGTCCGCCGACCGTTCCACCGAGCGCAGCACCGCTTAGTGCGGCCAAAA
>JAWXCH010000400.1:0-2637 GCA_034440595.1 Planctomycetota bacterium
CATTCCATGCCTCCATGAACGCGCCGGCAATCGTCTCCGGGTTTGTTACGGACTCGACGGCGTCGCACCGACTACGTTTTCAACGTCCGCTGGGCAACAGCGATATCTTGCCCTATATCGACAACTCAACGTCTGAACAAAGATTATGGGAGCGATCGTCTTTTTCACATCCCTCCTTGCGTTTGCCAGCGGTGCGCTGGCGTTGGCAGCCAACACCGGACGAACGGTAAACCAAGTATTTTGCCTCTTTGCTACAATTTTTGGCGCATCATTGTGCTGTATCTACGGTGCTATAGAAGCCGGCACCATGTTTGCCAAAGACGGAATTACCGATCCAATCCCATGGATTCGAGGCAACGCGATCTTTGGAAGCTTTTTGCCGGCGCTGCTGGTGTTGAATCGCGATGCAATCCGCCTTCCTCATTTGCCTCGCCGCGAACTGCTCCTGAGATGCATCCCGTGGTTCGCACTTGGCTTGATCTTGTTGTTCGTCGCATTGACCAACTATTTCATTCCCGAGGACTCCACGCCCTACAATCGAAAGCGCGGCCCGGGATACTTCGCCGTTTCTCTCACGCACGCCATCTCATATACATTTATCGTGTTGCAGACTTGGGCACAGATGCGGGCATTGAAAGGCATTCGGCGATTGGAGTTACAGTTTCTAGCGTTCCTCGTTGCCTCTGGCCTTTTGCTATTTTCATTCCTCTCATTCGTGGGCAATTGGTCGGGGACCTATGCTTATAAAGCAATCGCACTGCTGGTTATTTCGGCGACTGTTTTTCTGACATTCCTTTCCATCTGTTACTATCGCATATTCGACCTGAGGGACGTGATATTCGCCTCCATCCAGCGAGTCCTGACCCTGGCCATAATCCTGCTTGTTGCGACAATCGTTATTGAGCTTACGCGGACGAGGTTACCCGAGCCTTGGTCGTGGCTCATTGCATTCGTCATTGTCGGGCTCGGCGCACCGTGGCTGGACAGACGCCTACGCCATATGCTCGGGATCGGCGGCGAACGCCGTCTGGCCAAAATGAGGCGAACGATTATTGATTGCGCACGGTCCGAATCACAAATTGCTGGCCTGCAAATTCGCTTCGAATCATTCCTCCTTGAGGAATGCACCGCATCTTCAGCAGTGCTGGCCTCCGAACTGCGCGACGAGTTTCGCGGAGAGCGCTTCACGCTTTCCAAACATCGTATGGCTTATGAGGCCATCCGAAACCTAGGTTGGGCGACGACTGAGACTCTGCAACGTCGCCGTAGCAGCCCAGAAATCGACGACCTGCGAGCGCTTCTTGCCGAGTATTCAATAGGACTCTTGCTGGCGGTTCCGAAAGGCAGTCCATCGCCTTCTCTTCTCGTCGCGCTTGGAGCAAAAGCGAACGAACAGCCCTTCACTTACCCCGAGGTCGAACGCCTCCAGAACATCGCCGAATTGATGGACAACATCCTCACACATTCGCGACTCACGTCGCAGGCCGCCCTCCAGGCAAAGGTCGAGCACCTCGCCATGATGTCGCGCGGCCTGGCGCATGATCTGAAGAATCTCATCACTCCGGTTTCGTCCTTTCTCATCCACACCGATGGCCGTTACGAGCCAGGCAGCGCGGAAGCCGAGGTGCATGCGGCGGCACGCCGCTCGGTCCGCGTCATGACCGATTATGTCCGTGATGCGCTTTTCTTCTCCGAAAGACTTCAGCCGAAACTCGAGCTGGTTGACCTGCCGAAGCTCTTTGGCGCGGTGCATGAGCTTACCGCCAGTCGAGCCGCTGACCATGGGGTGAAGGTTCAATCGCGCATCGATGTCCCCGAACCCGTCGTCGCTGACACCGTCCTGTTGCAGCGCATGCTCGTCAATCTCGTCAGTAATGCCATCGATGCCTCGACGAGTGGACAGGGCGTAACGCTCCTGGCGGACATTTGTGACGAGGGCCTCCGTCTCCAAGTAAGGGATGAAGGCTGCGGAGTTTCCGCCGAGAACCTGCCGCGTATATTTGAACCCTATTTTACCACGAAGCAGTTCGGCGACGATGTGCGCGGTTTTGGGTTGGGGCTCACGATTTGCCAGAAGATCACCAACCTTCACGCCGGCACCATCACGTTGCAGAGTGAGCTGGGCAAGGGCACGCACGTGACCGTGGTGTTGCCCTCGATCCCGGGGCCGGAGCGGTTGAGGCCCGGTCCGCCCTGCCTTGCGCTTCCTTGACTATAGTCCGTCCCATCACTGGAGTCGGGATTCCGGTTATGAGTTCCACTCCCGCCGATCCGCTGATGCCCAGTATCCTGATCGTGGATGACGAGCGTCAGATTCATGCGTCGCTCCGGCTGCGACTGGGACGCAATTGCGATCTGGTCTACTGCCTCGATGCCCGCGAGGCGCTGGAGAAGATTCAGCACTCAAAGTTCGACCTGTGTTTCGCAGATATTCACATGCCGCATATGGACGGCTTTGCGTTCATCGAGGCAGCGCGAGAGCGCGATCCGGCACTGGGCTATGTGCTCTTGAGCGCGTTCGATACGGACGAGAACCTTCGGCGCACAATACCGCTGCAGGTTTATGATTTCATCTCGAAGCCGCTGCCGGAAAGGCAGGGGTTCGAGTCGAAAATCCAGGAATGGGTCGACCGGACG
>JAWXCH010000401.1:0-42315 GCA_034440595.1 Planctomycetota bacterium
GCCTGCACATCAAAATACTCACCCAGTTCGCCAAAGAGCTGCGCTTTCTTAATGCTGTCGATACCGAGATCCGACTCCATATCCGCATCCAGTTCGACAATTTCACGCGGGTAACCCGTTTGCTCCATAACGAAGTTAATTAAGAACTCCTCAACCTCTGCCCCCGCCAGGCCAGGGGCCGCTGCTGCCGGAGTGGCGGGAGTAGGCGCCAGAGTGGCGGGCGCGGGTGCTGGAATCGGTGCCACGGAAGGAGCGGGCGATTTTGGAGAAACAGAAGCTACGGGTGCGGCAACTGCTGCTTCCGAAGCACCGCCGGCATTGGCAAGGAGGTAGTCGCGCACAGTACGGAGCGTGGGGAACTCGTCCAGGCTGAGGTCACTTGAGGCCTGCACATCAAAATACTCACCCAGTTCGCCAAAGAGCTGCGCTTTCTTAATGCTGTCGATACCGAGATCCGACTCCATATCAGCATCCAGTTCGACAATTTCACGCGGGTAACCCGTTTGCTCCATCACAAAGTTGATCAAGAACTCTTCGACTTCTGCTGCCACTAGCCCCGAACTCACAAGAGTGGAAGCAGGGGCTGGGCTGGCAACTACAACAGGCGGTGGTGATTGCGGTGGCGTCGATTGTTTTGGTGCCGCGGCAGGTGTGGCCACTGGTGCGGCAGGAATTGGCGCTGGGGAGCCACCGGCGTTGGCAAGGAGGTAATCGCGCACGCTACGAAGGGTTGGGAACTCGTCCAGGCTCAGGTCACTTGAGGCTTGCACATCAAAATACTCACCCAGTTCACCGAAGAGCTGCGCTTTCTTGATGCTGTCGATCCCGAGATCCGATTCCATATCCGCGTCTAGTTCGACAATTTCACGCGGATAGCCCGTTTGCTCCATGACGAAGTTAATTAAGAACTCCTCAACGTCTCCAGATGCCAGACCAGGTGCCGCCGCCGCAACCGGGGCGGGTGCCGGAGTCGGCAACGCAGTCGGTATCGCAGCCGGTGGCGCGAATTTTTGAGGGATCGCTGGCGGTGAAGCTGGCACGACAGCCACCGGAACAGCTACTTGAGCAGGAATCGGAGTTTTGGCGGGCCGAGGCGCGGGGGAAGAAGCTGGCGCTGGTCGCGAGCCGGCCTCCGACGTGCGACGCATTTTCTCGCGCCGACGTACCGTGGCGTCGAAAAGAACCGCACCGTTTGCCAGGGGCTCTGTCTGCCATTCTTGCTGCGAAGGCTGTGATGTTTTTGGAGTAGGTTTTGGCTTCACGGGTTCACCTCGTTGCAATATGACGTGGTAGCTGACAGTATTCTCGCCGGCGCCGCTCAATGCGACAAACAGCCGGCCCTGGGGATCTGATGTGGTAAGTGGATGTGGCACCCGATTCACGGTCAACTTTGGCTGGCCATTGCCTCTAGGCGGCGAAAGGTCGGGCCGCGTACCGGGAAGGGATTCTTTCTCGAGGGCCAGCAGCAATGAAAGTAGCGAGACAAACCCCGAAGCGCTCCCTAGTCGCCCCACTTGCCAGGTGGGAGCAGAGGCGGATACTTCAGGATCTCGATAAACTCTCGCCAAATGAGTGGTCTCTTCCGCATCTAGCGAGGCCACTCCAAGCCCGATCAATTCAACGCCACGAACCAATTGTGGCTGTATTTTCGCCTCATCAATGGCTCGGACTGCAGCCTGCTCGATCGACTCGCCGCGCGAATCGAGGTTAGCAGCAGCGATCCCATCGATAATGCCGAGCACCATGCGGCCATTTGTCCGAGCATCTTCCAGACGTTCGAGGATGAACGCCACGCAACCCTCGCCCGGCACGGTCCCGTCAGACCGAGAATCGAACGGACAGGCGCTGTCGGCTGAGCCGGCCAATAATCCTCGGAGCGATGCGATCTGGTAATTTTCCGGAAGCAAACTGTGCTCACCGGCCACACAAACCATTGAATCGCATGCGCCGCTCAGCAGCATATCGATCGAATTGGAGAGCGCGGCAAACGCTCCGAGATCGCTGGCGTCGACGGCAATCCCACCCCCCATCAAGTCGAACGACTTAGTAATCCGCGACGCCAATGCGCTGGCAGTAAAACTGCCGGACTCGTCGACGAGTGCAGGAAAACGGTTCAGCACCGCTACATTCCAAGCGTCGATCATCCCATTCGCTCGCTGTGGGTCGATCCCTTGTCCGGCGAACACTTGCGCGATTGTCCGTCGCGCGTCCGGCAGCCTCAGGCCCATGACCAACTGCGTGGCGAAGTCGCCGCCAAACTGCGTCCCGACAATGCAACCGGTACGGTGCGGATCAAATGAAGGGCTTTCTCGCAACCCGGATTGCTCGAATGCCTGGTCGACCGCGTCGAGCATCATGAACTGCAATGGATTCGCCTGAGCCAACTGCTTCGGGGGAATACGGTGCTTGCGCCAGTCATATTGAAAGTCCCGCACGCTCGCCGCCGCAGGCAGCCTAATCGTGCGACCGTCGCCACTTTCTTTCTTGTCGAATAGCCCTGGCGCCCATTTGTCAGCGGGAAAGTCACCGATGACGCTTCGTCCCGAGTTGATCAGTTCCTTAAATGAAGTCAGGTTCTTTGCGCCGGGAGTGACTAGTCCCACGCCGACAATGGCGATCTGGCCGTCGCGACGAACGGAATTTGCAACCTGGGCGGCTACCGGGCTGTAGCTTTCTACCACCAGGTGAACATTCAATCCACCGATACCAAAGGCGTTAACCCCCGCACGGCGGATCCCGCTTGATTCAGTCGCTGGCCATTTGATCGGTTGGTCGTTGACGTACACCGGCAGGCTTTTCCAATCGACCTCTTTGGTGAGAGGCAGTGCTCCGTCCACAGCAGGAGGGATGATCCCATGGCGCATCGCCAGAATCACTTTGAGAAGTCCTGCTGCACCAGCAACTTCCAGAGTATGACCGATGTTTCGCTTGACGCCACCGATAGGAATTCTTTTTCCGGCAGGCAGTTGCTCGCGTAACACCTGCGATATCGCGTCAATCTCGGTTTTGTCACCTAGATTCGTAGATGTTGCGTGCGCCTCAATGTACTGCAAACGCGATAAGCCGCAGTCGTCAGTATAGGCTCGCTTGATGGCCGCAATCTGTCCCTCGCCGCGCGGCGCCCAGAGGCTTTTGCCGTGCCCATCACTTGCAATGCCGACGCCGGGCAACACTGCGTGGATAGTCCTGCCTTCGCGCACCGCATCATCGAGTCGCTGTAGAAGAAAAACGACACTCCCTTCTCCCACAATCAGACCGTTGGCCGATTCAGTAAATGGAAAAGAGCCATCGGCAGATAAGGACTGCGCCTGAGAAAAGAGCACCAGCGTATCGCTATGAAAGCAGGATGCCCCACCGGCGACGGCTAGGTCGATACGACCAAGTGACAGCGCCTTCATACCGTGGGCAATGGCCTGCAACGCCGAGGCACAAGCCGAGTTGAATACCATTTGCGGACCGTCGAGTCGGAATTTGTCTCCGATCAACTTAGCCGCGGCGCTGGCGTGCAGGCTGGGGTTGGTCTCCGCAGTGCGCCAGGGCATCCTCTGGCGAACTTGCTGAACAACCTGTTGAACAACGTTGTTCTGTGTGGCCGGTGGCAGGTCGGAATAACCTTTTACCTCGCGCAATAGTTCCGCGACTTGGGCGATGTGGACTCCATAGGAAAATTTACCCGACAATCCGCTACCGGTTGCGTGACCGAGATAGACCCCAGAACGCTTGCCGTTCCGATTCGCAGCGTTTAGTCCGGCATCGTTCATCGCCTCATTCACCACGCGACACAGTGCCAAGTGTGAAAGATCGTGGTTAGCAATCTCTTTGGCCGACAGCAACCCATCGGGAATCGTATCAGATGAGTAATCAATGAGTGCAGCTTTGTCTGCGTACGTCTTGCCGGCTACGCCGCGCTCTGGGTTAAAGTAAAGCTCACGGTCGAAGCGTGCCGCTGGTATCGGCTGAATGGCTGAACGTCCCTCGAGCAACATTTGCCAGAATTCGTCAACATTTCTTGCGCCGGGCAATCGACAGGCCATGCCGACGACCGCGATAGGAGTTTGCACCCGGAATGAACTTTTCATGAATGGACCTCCTGTGGGTGAAGGGCCTGTGCAATCCACGCGGAGATGGAATCGGCCAGCATTGTCTTCAAGTGTTCTGAACCGTCTTTGAATTCAAAGTGCAACCGTCCCGACCTGAGCCGTTCCTGCGGCACTAAATCAAAATCCAACGTGTTCATGTACGCCACGGCAAGAGGATTGCTCGGCAAGCCGATGGCAACAACCTCCACCTCCGATTCGCGGACAGAAAGTGTCCATTCTCCACCACCCGGTCCGCTGGCACGCAGACCGACAACGTCGCCTGTTAGTTCGCTTTGATCTTCGGTGACAATCAGTAAGTCATGCAAATCGTGCTTCGGTACGATCGGTTGCGGTTGGGGCCAGCCAAACCGCGAATCCAGTGCGTACATCGCCATTCGCATCAGCATCGCGTAGTCCACTGCGGGGCAGGGCAGGTGCGGTGCGGCCAATGCAGTATTGGTGAAATCAAAGTCGGGGTCGTCGCGCCAGTAAGAGCGGTAGACCTGCATTTGCTCACGGAACATTTCCAGCCCGGAGAATAAGTCGATACGTGGGCCGCTCGGTGCGCCGTTCTTGTTCTGTAGCTTTCGACTGAGCGAGTCTTCAATGACCTGCGTAGTCAGCGCCAATGTTACAGGCGTTCGAGGAACCAGATTGTAGGTTTGCCTGTGATGCTCAGGGGACTGCAGGATGTGAGTAACGACGGCGGAAACCCAATCCACTGGAACGAAGTTCTTGCGATCGGTTAATGTAAAGCCGAGAGCGGGAAGAATGCGCTGACCGGTTAGCTCGGGAGAGACTGCCCCTCCAACGAGCGCGCTGGCCACCTTCAGCGGCGTAAAGAACCCGTGGAAACTTGACGTGTAGCCCGTCTGAGAGTCGCCAATGATGATTGCCGGGCGGTAAAAGGTGCTGCATGAAAGGAAATCGGCAGCGCGGACCATTTTCTCGGCCTCGACCTTGCTCCGCTCATAGTCATTACCGAATTCCTGCCCAATATCCAGTTCCGATTCCAAACAAGTCCCCGTTCGCAAACCGCAAACATATGCGGTGGATATGTGATGAAACTCGGTGATGTTCGCATGCTGGCAAAGTTCCAGCACCCGGCGAGTCCCTTCGATATTGGACCGCTCTGGTTCGCCAGTTTTTTCGTCATGGTAGTAGCTCAGGCTAGCAGCATTGTGGAGCATGCTGTCGCAATGCGTGCGAACCCATTCCAGCGAAGGCTCATCCAGCCCACACATTGGCTGCGTAAGATCGCCACTGAGCACTACGGGTCGCGGCAATACGCGGTTCTGCAACTCCTCGAACCGCGCAAGAATGCTTTCGATCCGCTGTCGGGCCGATTCCATCCGCGATGACCGGACGATGACCGCCATGGGCCGTTCCGCCAGCAGCGAATCGCGCAGCAGATACCCACCCAAGAGTCCCGTGGCACCGGTCATTAGTGTGTATTGCATATCGATCAATTTCGTTTATTTAGCAGTTTCGTAGTCGAACTATCAACTGTGCGGAGTTGGCAGCGGGAGGCGGGTTAATCTAATGTTGTGAGTTTGGGACTCGACTATCGGCCTATGCAACACGGATACCGGCTCCGCCGTCGATAGTGATCGTTTCGCCTTGAATAAGATCACTCATCGGACAAGCGAGAAACGCAACCACATTTGCAACATCGTCAGCGGTAAGTATTCGCTCTCCCACTTGTGTGTGATTGACTTGTTCGGCAAACATTTGATCTGCGTTAGGGAACCGGCGCGTCGAGTCAGTTTCAACCAGCCCCGCTCGAACTACGTTGATGTTGACGTTCCGGTCACCGATCTCAAGTGTCAGGTGTCGCACGATACTTTCCAGGGCCGCCTTGGAACTGCCGACGAGTCCGTACCACGGCATCGCCAGTATGGATCCGTGACTCGAAATTGTTATTACTTTGCCACGTCGCGGACCCACCTCAAGCAGTGGCAACGCCGATTGAATTAGATAGACAAGCGCCAGTACATTGGTGTGAAACGCAGCATCGAAGTTATTGCTGGTGGCCGATAGTAGTGGTCGAAAGCCACCGGAAGCGGCGTTGCTGACAATCACATTAAGCTGACCAATCTCGTCGCGAATAAAGTCCATCATGCATTGCACGTCGTCCTGTTCGCTAACGTCTCCCTTGACGATCCAGCAGCGCCGTCCAAGTCGAGTCACCTCGTCGGCGACTGCCGTGGCAGCCGTCCGCGAACTGACGTAATTGACGATTACGTCGCTACCGGCCTCGGCCAGACGAATTGCACACTGGCGACCGATACCTCGGGCACCGCCGGTTACCAAGGACACACAGTTATTGATATCAATATTCATGGAATTGTCGGTAGTTAATGGTCTATTGTTATTACTTTGCGACTGGTTTCATCACGTTCTGACAGCGGTAGCCTTCTGCGGAGAAAAGCGGTTCTTGGTCTTCTCCAAAACAGACAAAATCAAACACCCATTCGCGGTCGTCTGACTCGCGGGTTCGCACGGCAACGAGGCACTTCTCGCCAGGGCGGGGGAATCGGCCCAGCCGCAGGCAGTCCATGCTCTTGGGCAATGCAACGGCCTTGGGGTTACTCACCCAAACGGCGATACCACACAAATAGAGTGCCGCGTCCAATACGGCGGGGTGGATCCGCCACCCGGCCGCCGGTCGCTTCCCGGCAACACTGCCAGGATCTGACGCGGTTATTTCGCCCCAAGCTCCTCCCTCAGTGTCAAAGGCGCACCGCTTAAGACATTGGAATGTTGGACCGTGGTACATCAGGTTCGACGGTTCGGGATACCAGACGTTGTGCCAGTCGCCGGCGCATGGCGTGAACAGATTGTCGAGTGTTTGAGCGCTGGAACTAAGCTCGCAAACGGCCGATGCGTGCAGCCGATTCGGGTCGACTAACTCCCCTTTTCGGTTGAGAAAGTCCGCCACTAATCGGCATCTTACAAAGCCATCGCTTGGCTCAGCGTGAACCAGAGCCGTCTGAATACTACTTGTATTGAGCCGCAGGCCGGAGTGGAGTTGCAGATCGTGGATCGCAACCACTCGCTGATCGCTGTCGAAGCTTTCGGACACCTCAATAAAGGACTCCAAGGCGATGACCGCAGGCAATAGCGGATTGCCCTGGAATCGATGGTCCTTTAAGAACGGGTCAATTTGTGGGTCCAGTACGATCTCTCCCACAATTCCTTCTGGCCAATCCGACGAGGGGCTAGTGCGGGCAACCATTGGTTTAATCGATGAATCGATGGCAGCGGTCGCTATCCCAGTCTCTGCAATGATGTCCTTCGGATGGTAAAGGTGGATGTACTTGGGATTGGTAATGACCACCTCTCCTTCCGGCACGCCGACTTCCAATTCATTGATTAGATAGTTAACGCCGTCAGCGGGAGACAGGAGTTCAAGCTTGAATATTTTGGCGGTCCCCAGTCCCTCAGGACGCATGATCATGCCGACATCCGACCAACCATGCCAGTGGAATCCGACCGCTCGGCACCCTGGTCGCTGCCGACGCAATCGATCCATGATCTTGCATAGCATATCGGTGCCCGCACAGTAGAACGACGCACTGTTGGAACCGAACCGACCGCTAATCGATCCGAAGCCAATGCAGTACTCCAACGGGTCGTTTTGTGTCAGTTCAATCAGATCCAGCATCGCGCGGACCTTGATCGCCAGTGTTTTTCTTGCGCTCTCAACTGACGATTCGAGCATGTCCCGCACGTTGGTCGGAATACCCTGAATACCTGCACCGTGAATCAGTCCCGAGATCGGCCCATCTTGTTTGCGCACCGCATCCAGCACCTCCGCCATGCGAGCCTTGTCCATGACGTCGCATTCGTGGTAGGTGACATGAATCCCTTCAGCGGCCATCGACCGTAGGTTGCGGTCAATCTCGAAATCCCTACGCACTGGGCCCCATGCGTTCTCCGGCTTGACGCCGTCCCTAATCGCTTTCTGAATAATCGACCGCTTGTGTGGTTTCAGTTCCTCGTCGCTGAGGTAACGGATCGACTCATCAATCTGCGGTAAGGGGCGTGTCCCCAGCAGGTGTAGTTTCAGCCCATACTTTCTGCCAAGACCGCGGACAACTTCGGCAGTGATTCCCCGCGCACCCCCTGTGACGACCCACGTGGCACCACGCTGGGGAGGATTCTTAGGAAGGCTTGCGGTTTCTTGATGAAGCAACCGTGGCAGACGGCGTTCACCCTGCACACAGCAGACTTCGACTTCACCGCATTGGCCAATCGCTTCCGCCACAGCAAACTCAGCTAGCCGCTGGGCTGGCTCATCGGCGGGGGCGTCGATCACCTTCACGCGCAGGTTGTCCCGGTCTGGACCACCATGTTCTGCATGAACCGACTTGAGTACACCTGCCAGGCCCGAACCCTCTAGCGCGTCTGGACCGCTTACAAAGCCGCAATCTCCACCTAGCGAGGTCAGCCCGACAACGACCGACTGGCCGAGTGTTCCTGCCGCAGTCGCTTTTTTCAGCCAGGCACTGAGCAGCCGATAGGGGGAAATTAGCCCAATATTTTGCCGTCGCTGCCATACCTGTTCGTTGTCCACTCCGGATGCATCCGCATCGCGCGCTGAGCAAAGATAAACATGCGTAATCGGCTCGTCCCGCCAGTTGCGCTGGATGATCGATTCTGCTTCTGTGTTGTCGTGGTCGTTTTCGAGCAGCTTGTAATGCGCGACAGAGGTTCCCTGTCTGCGTAGCAATCCGGCGAGTGCCACTGCGTCGCGGTTGTCGCCAACAACCAACGCTCGTCCACAACTCACCGCTCCGACAGGAACTTGATTCTCTTTGGATTCCCAACGCATCACGTACCGTCGGATCACTCCGTCACCAATCGGTGGGGCAGAGGCCACAGGTTGCAGCTCGGTCGATGCCAATGGCAACTGGGCCAATGGCAATTGGGCCTCAGGTGTTCGGTCTGTGTAGAAAATGCGGTAGACATCCCAGCCAACCACCAGGGTCTCAACCGATCGCTCAGCCGCAGACAGTTCCGCCAAAAAGTGTGCAACTCCCTCATCGGGTGGAATGCCGGTCAGTTTTGACATGACAGCGTTACCCTTGGTTTCCGGACGGGCAGCCATCCCAATCTCGTTCCAGGGCCCCCAGTCAAAACAAGTCACACGGCACTCTGGCCGCTTCAATTGCAACCACGCCATCAGTTTAGCCATCGCCTCGTTGGCCATGGCGTAGTCCGCCTGACCGGGACAGCCAACTCGCCCCGTGATGGATCCGAAACCAATGAAGTGCCGCAGCGGATCGTTGGCGGTGAGATCCGCTAACGCCGCCGCCGCTTTCGTTTTAATATCCAACGTGCGCCGGACTGTCTCTGGATCTTTGGACTGTAGCCGCGAGGATACTTCGATCCCGGCGCCATGCAGTACTCCGGTGATTGGTCCATCCATTTTGCGGATCGATTCCAGTGCGGCTGCCAGAGCACTCCGATCACTCACGTCGCATAGATGATAGGTAGCTTGGACTCCCATTGATCGCATGGACTCAAGCGAGGCGTCGAGTTCTAGCATTCGGCTTGCCGAACGCCAAGCAGCGGCAGGGGACAGCCCGGCAGCTTTTGCTTGCTGCATGATCTCTAGCTTGAGAGTCGCTTCGTCTTTTCCGCGCCATTGCGCAGGTACCTCGGGTGCCGGGCTGCTCCCTAGCAAGTGCAAGCGCACGCCGAATCGCTTTGCCAACTCCTTTGCGACCAGGGCGGTAATTCCTCGACCTCCACCGGTTACTATCCATGCACCGCTCGGGGCAGGGGAATTGTCGCCCGGCTGAGCTTTGATCGGCACGGGGCGCACCAGGAATCGCGTTGTTCCGGCGTAGCCAACCTCCAATTCATACGGCTGACGGGCTACAACTTCGGTGAGCAGCAACCTGGCCCGTTCCGCAGGAGTCTGTTCGCCGGAAAAATCGACCAGTGTCGTTTGGAAAGCGAACTCTGTCGGTACGCTCGCCTCGTGGATCAGGGACTTCACGAGTCCTGCGATGGCGCCTCCTTCGATACCGCAAGACTGGCCGCTAAACCCAAAATCCCCACCCAGAATCGTCGCCGCGTGAATTGAACCTTTTTCGACAAGCTTTGAATCGGTCAGGCGCTTGAACCAGTGACTAGTCACGCGGAACGGCAGCATCATGCCGCGAGATTGACGATCATTCCACCCTCGTTCGCTCAAGTCGGTCACCGCATCACTGTCGCACGCGGTCAGAATGTACAGATGCGGCAGCGGTGCCTCGTCCCACAACCGGTCGAGCTCTGCAACCGCCAGCTCTGGATCGACCTTCTCGGAAAGAAACAGAGGCTCCCCACCATGACTCTTGATCAGGCTGGCTAGCTCCGCAGAAGTTTCGTTCTCTCCCACGATCAGCACGCGACCATTGAATCGAAGGCCAGCCAGGTCCACATGACCTAAAGGACTTTCCATCACGCGCGGCAGGAACCGGTGGCTGGCCGCACCAAACTGTACTTCAGATGAACTCGGTTGAGTATCTACGCCACATGACTTGCGGAATTCGCTTGGTGAAATTGTGGCAAAACGCCGTGCGTCGGATTTGTGCATCTCCTTCTGCAGGGCAACGTGGGAGATAGCGCCGTTCGTGATACTCGGCCGAGGACTGGTACTCTCGGCAAGCCCGGTGGTAATAGCAATTTGCCACGCTGTGCTACTCGGCCCCTGCTCTGACATGTTGGAACAGCAATAGTCAGCTAATGCCGGCCACCAAACATCAGCGCCGGCTGCCACCTGTTTTAACTCCGTCAGTTGGTTCCCCGGAATACTCAGCTTCTGGAGCTTGCCTGTCCCATTGCTGTCAATGTGCCTTCGTAACAACCGGCGGATTTCCTCGCGTTGCTGGCGCCCCCAGTTGAACATTGCATTCACAGTCGATTCAGGCATGGTGTCGGGTTGTGCTGCGTCAGTCGATTTTGTGTTGGTTGTTGTTGTGTCCAGGTATCCAGCGACTTCCAGGCTCGCCCGGACCGCCAGTAGCTGGGACAATCCATCCCCTTTGCGATCATCCGATGCGATGGCGATGATCGTATTTGAACGCTCATGTTTCTTGTGAAGACCGGTCAGTACTCCCGCCGGGCCACATTCAATGAACGCTGTTACTCCGTCGTTCAAAAGCCGCGTGATCAGGTCGCGGTAGGCGACTGGACGGATCATCTGCTCGACAAGATTTTCGATCGCCTGCCGCGCCGTATCAACATATTCGTTGGTGACGCTGCTCAGGATTGGCAACTTCGGACTGCCCGTGGCGATGGACTTTAGACCCTCTCGCAGTGGCTCTTTTACCTCAGCCATCAGTGGTGTGTGAAACGGCCGATTGACCGGCAACATGCGTGCAACATAACCATCGGCCTCTAGCAACGACTTAATTACCGGCAATCCATCAAGGGTCGAACCAATGACCGTTTGGTCCTCCGCATTGAGGTTGGCTGGATATGCGGGCACACCTGAACACTGACAGATCGCGGTCGCCACTGCTGCGTTCGCATTCGTCGAGAGCATTCCGCCGTCGACATTCTGGCAGGAGACGATCGCATCGCACCGGGCTTTGGTCGCTTGGGCTGCGTCGCGAAAGGTCCACGCTCCGCAGGCATGCAATGCCGCAAACTCGCCGAAACTGTGCCCGGCGACAACATGGGGATTGACTCCAATGCTAGCTAGCAATCGACTCAGAATCGTATCGGCGACCAGCAATGATAGCTGCGTGCGGAAAACATCGACCCCGAGTTGATCACCATTCTCGTATGCCAGGTCATTCCAGTTCGGATAGCCCAAGTCAGTGAGAACTTGATCCAGTTCGGAGACAATTTGTTGAGCAGGCCCGTAGTCGCCAATTAACGAGCTGAGCATGCCGGCATACTGCGATCCCTGGCCAGCGAACAAGAATGCAATCTTGCCTGGAACCGGCTTCGCTCTTGATTGAAAAATCAACTTGCGAGCGAGCAAGTCGGCTGGGCCGGACTTGGCCAGTTTAACGAAGAGCTTTAGCTTTTCGCCAAGGTCATCAACGTCTCGGGTGACAATGGCCAGACGGTGTGTTTCCGATCCCTGAAACGAAAGTTCATTATTAAACAGTTCGTGCGGGCTGCATTCCGCAGCCTGCTTGACGAGGCTATCGAGTGTTGCTGCTTCCAGTCTGACTATTTTGCAATTCGTGCCGTTCGATTCCGTCGTCTTTTTTGCTTCGGGCGATTGTTCGGCAAGTTTCTCAACAGGAGTTGATGGCACCCCGCGTTCCAGGATTAAGTGGTAGGCTGAACCACAGTTGTCCCAGCTCGACACACCGGCCAACGGTTGCTGCGAATCCGGAACATCACGGAACTTTCTGCTCTTGGTAACGGAGTGCGCTCCGTCGTTGGCTGTCAACGAATCTCGCGGCTCTTGCAGGCCAAACTGGCTCGGCAGCGACTTGCGGTCAAGTTGCGCGTTGGCTCTCAGCAGCGAGGTCATCCCCGATGCCCCTAGTGAGTTTCCAAACTGCGCTGCTGCCGTACCGACCACAACTTGTGCTTGGCCATAATTCGCATTGATTGCGGCGATTTCCTGATCCACCACGCACGATGGAGCAGCCGAAAGCTCGACAAGTTGCAATCGATCTTTCGACACATCCATCTGACGCCATGCGCGTTCGATTGCCAGCGAAAACGCTTCACGAGGATCAGATGAAAAACCGGTGCCGACGCCGTGGATGATGCCACGAATGGGGTCACCATCTCGCTGCGCATCGCTCAGTCGTTTCAGTACGAGGACACCCGCCCCTTCACCCGGCAGTTGACCCTGATTGCGACGATCGAGCGTTGATAGGGATTCCACTTTGGCCAGATCATGCTCGTAGGCCATACGAAGGTAAGTGGTCAGCCCCATTGCGCGGCTCCCCATCGCGCACAGCATCATGTTGCAGGCCCCGGTTCTGAGGGCACCGATTGCCTGAGCAATCGCGGCTAGAGACACGGTATTTCCCGAGTCAATCGTCCCTGCTCCCCCCATCAAATTATAAGTTTTTGTCAGACGACTGCAGAGTGAGCTGGGCGTAAAGCTGCCCGTTTCGTCCAAAAGTGCCGGCATTTTCTCAAGCACTTGCTTTGAAAAATCTCCAACGATTTGCTGAAGTTTGTTGTTATCTGTGTAACCAAGCTCTCGTAGCAAGCTGGTCAATTCTCGCTGCATGTCGGGCAGGCGGAAGCCGACGCAAAGCTGCGAAGAGAAATCAGACTCGAATCGTGATCCGACGATCACGCCGGTGGTCTCGTTGTCGAAAGGCCGATCTCCATACCCTGCGTTGGCCAAAGCCGCATCGCAGCAATCCAGCACCATGAACTGTAGCGGATTGGCGGTCTTGAGCGCCTTGGGTGCAATTCGGTGCTTGCGCCAGTCGTATTCATAGTCGGTGATAAAACCGCCTCGTTTAGCGGGAGATTGCCAAGGACCGCCGTCGTGGTCGAAGTTGAGATCGGCATTCCATCGTTCTGTCGGCACTTCTCCTTTTGGATCCTGGCCGCTGAACACAAGGTCTGCAAACGCTTGCCAGGTTCGGGCGCCAGGGTACAGACAGCCGATCCCAATGATTGCGATCGGATCGTGCGTCGCTGCAATTTGCGATTTGTTCGGAGAGGATGACTTGGTCGCTGGAACATTGCCCGACCATTCCTCCACCACCACATGCGCGTTCAGGCCACCGACGCCAAACGCGTTGACCGCTCCCTGTCGAGGGCGACCATCGGCACTATCGGCCAGGGCTTCGTTCTGAACTGGGACGTAAAATGGCGACGCCTCCCAATCGACCTTCGAATTGAGTGGCAGGCAATTGATTTGCTGCGGGACGATTTTATTTTGTAGCACCAGCGCGGTCTTGATCAGGCCAGCCAGCCCGGAAGGCTCCAGCACGTGACCAATATTTGCCTTGACTCCGCCGATGGGAGCTTTGGCCGAGCGATTGCGTGGCTCCGCAAACGCTACGGACATAGCATCCAGCTCGCACTGGTCCCCCAGTGACGTGCTCGTGGCATGGGCCTCGAGGTACACAATCCGCGACATTTCAGCACCGTGACCGTATGCGCGTTGGACCGCTTTGACCTGCCCCTCGGCACGTGGTGCCCACAAGCTCTTCCCCTTGCCATCGGAAGAGATGCCAATTCCACGCACGATGCACTGGATCGGATCGCCGTCGGCCAGAGCACGATCGAGCGTCTTCACAATCACTGCCGCGTAACCCTCGGCAGAGACAAGTCCATCAGCCTGATCGCTGAATGGACAGGAGACTCCACTGCTTGACCCTGCCTGTGACGCAGAGAAGATGAGCAGACCATCGGAGGTGAAGTAGGACGCCCCTCCAACCACTGCCATATCGGTCACGCCCAACCAAAGATCCCGCGCCGCCATCGCCAGTGCCTTCAACGAAGAACTGCACGCGGCGTCCAGCACCAAAGAGGGACCAGAAAGCCCTAAAGATTCAGAGACCGCATTGGCACAGACATGAAATGCTACGTTTAAGGTACCATCTTCGCTGAAACGCGGCCGCTTACCACGGATGCGATGGACCGTTTGGCGGATGACTTCCTCTGCCTGAGCACCAGTCAACTCGCAGAACGCGGGCACCTTTTTCAACCAATCCAGTACCTCGGCCGCGAGTGCCGCATAGGCTATTTCAGTTGCCAGCAATCCGGATGAGTTGTTGCCTATATAGACGCCTGCATTTCGCTGCGGTAGATCGAACGGATCGAGTCCCGCATGGCGGCAGGCGTCTGCGGCAACCTGGCACATCATCAAATGGCCGACGTCTGCATACTGCATCAGTCGGGTGGGATAGTTGCACCGAGTTGGATCCAACGCGGGGTAGTTAATGGTCCCGGCAGTGTCGATGTAGGTCTTGGCAGTTTGATTCTTGTGCGGGTCGAAGTAGAGTTCACGATCGAATCGGCTCTCGGGCACCTTGCCCAGGGCGCACTTTCCTTCCACCAATAGCTTCCAATAATCTGGCAAGCTGGGTGCGCCCGGCAGGCAGCAGGCCATGCCGACAATCGCGAGGGGTGAATTGTTCTGCTGAGTCATGCCACGAGTCATACAATGCTGCCTGGTGCGTCCATACCGCTAAATCCAATAAGCGTGCGCAGGCGCTTTGCAGCCAAGCGGCTAATCCATTTGCCAGGGCGAGGCACCAATCAGGCGCCTGACCCGCAACTTCGCGCAGAGATCATTGCCCAGCGCAGTCCAATGTCTGAAAGTGGTGGCCAAAATTTCTATGGCCAGAACGAGGCTAGTCTTTTCCTAATTCGCCCACTTTAACTTGATGGCAGTCTTGACGACTGTTGCTGCAGGATATAACCTGCTGTATGAGTGTAATATGGTAGTTCTGAAATAACTAGGGGTTTTGGGTATTTTGTAGCCATGGGATACATCGCTCAGGCGGTTGCGACGGCATCCCAGGCGGTTGACCATTGGCCGGACTTAAAGTCGTTCCAGATTGGCAACGCAATTTTAGCGTTTTGGAACTGGCAATCTGCTGGAGAGGACCCTGTCGAGCGACTTCCCGACTGTGCTCCAAGTGAAACGGCAGAGTTTCGACAGTTTAACTGCGAAAACCGAAGAAAAAGTTGGCTGGCCGGGCGGCTGGTAGCCAGACATCTATATATACGACATCTCGGCATCGCGTACCGTCAGCCTCACCGCCTCCGCGTTGTATCTGGGAATCTCAGCGGAAAATCTGACCGTCCTCGGCTCTTTCTCGACGGCTCTCCGATCAATGTTGGGCTATCCATCTCCCATACCGATCACGCGGTGCTGGTCGCGTTGACACCCGGCTCCATTCTGCCAGGAGTTGATCTTGTGCGGACAGCGGAAGTGACATCTTCGCTCTGTCGACGTTGGTTCACGGCCGCGGAGCAACGATTATCTGAAAGTGCGCCGGACGCGGGAGCAAAGATCTGGGCGGCTAAGGAATCGGCATACAAGGCACTGCAACAGGGCGAGTCGTTTTTTCCGCTGCGGTTTGAAGTGGTACAGATGTCGTCAACGAGTTGTATTTGTCACTACGCACACGCTTCCGGGCCACGAAGGATTGAGATTACTACTTGGCATGCAGACCCTGATCATTGCGCCGCATACGCCCAATCTCATGTGGGGAATGCCTACCCGCATACTCTTCGTGAAGGCGTGCCATGCTGAATCAACGACCCGATGCCAAGCCGACTGGCCCTCTTCCACTCCGGCTTGAGCCATTTGAAGAGTACATGCTGCGCGATCAACGTGTCGGCTACTCAATGGTATTCCCGTATACGCTCTATTTTCGTGGGACCATCGACCGAACAGTGTTTGAGCAGGCGTTGGCTCAGGCTTTGCAGCATGAGCCGCTCTTGACCGCCAAAGTTTGTCGTCGCTGGCTTAAACTCGTTTGGACACCGACAAACGAATCACTGGCGATCGAATGGAACGACGGTTCAGACGACGCTGACGATACCGCAGGGTCCGTCCCGGTCCCCATTATTGACCTGTGGAGCGAAGCCGGTCTAAAGGTCGTTGTCACAATTTCAGGCGAAGTGGTGCGAATTCTGTTCGGATTCCACCATGCTTGTTCCGATGGGGTCGGAGCAAATCGATTTATCTCCGAGGTCATGGCGCATTATGGCCGTATGATTGGCGATCCCGATGGGTTAGATGATCCGCCTCCCTGCTCCGATAATCTGAGCGAACGAGGACAATTGGATATCACCCTGCCGGAGCCACTAACGTTTTTTCAACAAACAACTTCCATTATCAAAGAGACCTTCTCTTGGCTTTTGAAGCGTCCTAAGCCGCTGTTCGCTCACGGCAATACAGAACAAATTCAGGAACAAACGGTTATTTGGAAACGCGTTGACGAAAATGTGCTCACGGGCCTCCGAGCGGTTGCGCATGCGGCCAACGTCAGTCTCAATGACGTACTGATTCGGGATCTTTTTCTGACATGCCATCGGTGGAACCTCGAAGGCGGACACTCTAAACCAAAGGACTTGCTGCAGATACTGGTGCCGGTGAACATGCGCAAGACTCGCCACCGCAACATGCCGTCGGCGAATATCATGGGGTATAGCTTCCTCATCCGGTCGATGGATCGTTGCTCCAATACTGACAGCGCAGAACTGCTGAGCGGCATCAGTCAAGAAATGAAATTCGTCCGCGACTGGTCGCTGGCTGCCCTCTTCCTTTTTGGCCTGGGGATGGTTCGGCTTATTCCCGGCGCACTGCGGCTGCTCACTTCCAAGCACATTTGTCATGCGACCTGTGTGTTGTCGAGCATCATGCCGGTCCACGCGATGTTTACTCAAAAGCGGTTTCGCAAGAGTAAGACGATTGAAGTGGGTGAGTTGACGCTCGAGCGATTGATCGCCGCACCCCCCGTGCGTCCATTTACCCGTGCCAGTTTTTGTGCGACCTTGCTCGATTCCGAATTATTCATATCTGGTGCGTTCGAGCAGAGCTGCATGACCCCGGCAGACTCCCAGAAATTCCTGGAAGAGTTTTTCGCACAATTGCAAAGAACAGCTCAGGCTCTGCCTGCACCGACTGACCTACGGACGGCTGAGCTGAATACTTTATGAAAGTGGTCGAAGACACTTCCGAGAAGCGCCACCACCGAGTTGAAGTATTGCAGCGGGTGCTAAACTGTTGGTGGCCGTTTGTTCTTCTACTTTTTTTACCGCTTCCTTGGACTATTCAGGGTGCAATCGCGTCATTTGGCCTCATCTCGAACGATGCCTCCGACTGGTTCATGCGAGATCTTCCCGGCGCGACAGACCGGCAGCGCATCGCGGAGCTTTTCGGGGGCGACGAGTTATTGATGATTCGCTGGGACGGCTGTGCGTTGGACGATCCGCGGATCGATCAGTATCGCGAGCAGTTGCTCGCAGAGGTCCAGACAACCTCAGGCCCTGTCGTTTATTACCGCAGCGTCTTGACTGGCCCCGATCTGCTCGGATTCTTCAAAGAGCCACCACTTTCCCTCAGCCATGAGGAATCGATTGATAACCTGCGTGGCTGGCTGGTCGGCGCTGACGGCCAGAAGACCGGGCTACTTGCGCTGGTCTCGCGCGCTGGAGCCCAGAACCGAGCCGCCGCAGTGGATCATGTCTACGCTGCAGCGAACAATGTGGAAGGGCTATCCGCGGACGAGCTATATGTCGCAGGATCAACGATCAACGGTGTCGCCATCGATCGAGCGAGCCAGAACCACCTGCTCGAACTCAATCTTGCTTCCTATGCGGTTTGCATCCTGATTTTGTGTTGGTTGCAAGGCAGCGTGAGGGTGGCGCTTTTGGTGTTTCTGACTGCGCTGTTCAACGAGCAGCTCACGATGGCCATGATTCACTACAGCGGGACCACCCTGGATTCAGTCCTGCTGCTGGCCGCGAACTTGACGTTTGTGCTTTCAATCTCCGTCGGCGTTCACCTTGTGAACTATTACCGCGACGCGCTTTTGCATGTTCCCAAACAGCTCGCACCTGCTTGGAGTTGCTACCTGGCGGCCAAGCCGACCGCGCTGGCGACCCTGACCACTGCGCTTGGATTGGCGTCGTTGCAGGTTAGCGATATCCGTCCGATCGTAAAGTTTGGACTGTATTCTTCAATCGCGGTGATCGCTGCGGCCGTGTTAACCATGCTGCTGATCAGCCTGCATTTCACTATCTGGCCGCTGAAACCCGGTAAAGAGCAATCGAACCCCGGCCAGGATCAGGATTTCGCAGGCTACACCTTATTTCTACGCCGAGCGCGCTGGGCGATTGTGGTGCTTTCGTTCGTCGGTCTTGTGGTCGGTTATCATGGATCAACCAAGTTGAAGTCTTCTGTTGGACTGCATGAGTTGGTCGCCGGCCGCAATCCTGTGGTACGAGACTACGACCACCTGGAGCGGGAGATCGGCCCGCTGACTCCCATCGAAGTTGTCATTCAAACCGCACCAGACGACCCCCGCCGGTTGATCGATCAGTTTCGTGCGATCGAGTTTGTCCACGAAACGGTGGCCGAATTGAGTGACGAATATACCGTGCTCAGCATCCGAACTTTCAGCCCTCCGGCACCACCGGAAGAGGGCGGATTTTTAACGATCTCTAACTCGGTCGCTTTCAACCGGACCCTATTGCAGAACCAGCAGAAGCTGCAGGAATTGGGTTACTTGATCATGACTCCCGAAGATCACTATTGGCGGATGACGGTCCGTTGTCCATCTTCTCAGAGTCAGGGTTTTGGTGATATTGTCAGCGAAGTCCAACAAACTGTCGAGGCTGCTCTGGCCGAGTACCCAGAAGTTGAAGTGCGAAATGTAATCGTCGGCGGTAGCGTGCCGATGATCTACCAAACACAGCAGCAGATGCTAGATGACCTGGTGAATAGTTTTTTCTCCGCGTTCGCCATGGTGGCTGTAGTACTAATGTTGGTATTTCGCAGCGTACTGTGCGGCCTGATTTGTATGATCCCGAATGTGCTTCCCTGTGCGATTGCATTTGGCGCCATGGGCTATGCCGGTCTGCCAGTCGACCTGGGGACAATCCTGACCGCAAGCGCCGCGTTGGGCATCGCTGTCGATGACTCGATGCATTTCATCACTTGGTTTCAGCAATCGACCGCGGCGGGTGCCGACGCGCAGCAGGCAGTGCGGCAAGCACTTCGCTATTGCGCACGGGCTATGATTCAAACAACTTTGATCTGCGCACTGGGGTTGGTGGTATTTTGCCTTAGCGATTTTAAACCAATTGCCAACTTTGGCGCGACAATGTTCACATTACTCTTCCTGGCATTGGTTGGCGATCTGGTATGCCTACCGGCTTTGCTGTTGACTCCAATTGGAAAGCCATTTCTAAAACGGAAAAATCCGCAGCCAGACGAAGAAAACGCCTAGCGCAACGGCAGAACCCCAAGTCGCGACTTCGACTATTGATACAAGTCTGACCGGCGTCCCTTGTACCAGGGATTCTTCTTCCGTGCTTCCAGGACACTCGCCGGTTCCACATCGGCGTAAATGATCCCTTCGTTGTCCCAAATCTCCTTCAGCAGTTTGCCATCCTTGTCGGTGATGTTGCTCCCGCCGCCGCAGTGATTGCCCACTTCGTTATCGCCACAGACGCACGAGGTCGCCATAATCATCGAACTGCGTGAGGCGTGTTGCCGGACTTCCTTGTGCCCGCGGCTATCTCGATTGTTGAGCCAAAAGAGCATCGTGCAGTCCTTGTTAGCATAAGCGCGCGTCATTTCGGGAAAGTCTCCGTCGTAGCAGATCATCACGCCGCACTTGTGTCCCTTGAGGTCGAACGTCACCAGTTCGTTTCCCGGTTTGAAGAAGGTCGGCTCATGCCGCAAACCACTATCTTTCCACCACAGGTGCGTCTTGCGATAGTTGGCCACCACTCCCTTGCGACCGACGAGTGTCGCCGATGTGTAATAGTCGTCCCCATCTTTTTCGATCAGTCCATACAAAATCAACGCGTCGCTCTTTTGATCAGCCAGCACCTTTTGAAATGACTGTGTGGTCGGCCCGTCCACTTTTTCGGCGAGGTCGTGGATGTTCTTCACGTACCCGACGGTTAGTGCTTCGTGAAAAAGAATAATGTCTGGATTCTTTGCCAGGGCATATTTGGCAAACTGGATTGCCTTGTCGCGATTGGCTTGAACGTCGCCGGGGATCGTATTCTGTTGGACAATGGCGATGCGGACTTTCCCCTCGGCCGGTTTGTTGACTGGAGCGACCGGTGTTTCGGCGGTGCAGATGGAGGAATAGGTAAACAGTAGGAGTGCGGCGGCAATGGTCAGGCGGGAGATATTGGCAAGCAGGTTCACACGGCACCTCAGGCGGCTGGTGGAAAATTTTGTCGGCGGTTGGATTCACTAGAACGGATTGCTGAGCGGTTGGCAACTATTTGGGCCGCTCGGGGCAGGCCATTGGACTTACGTCAAGGCAATGGTTGTTGCGTACGTCATGTACGTTGCGCGCGTTTGATTTTTCGTTTTTTTTGATCCGTCGTTATTCCTGTGTGCATACCGTCATTCCCGCGCATGCGGGAATCCAGTTCGTCGGGTTCGTGACACGTACCAGAACCGGGCAAGACGTTCTAGAATGTTAGCCGCGACACGCTAGCGGAGCGCGTCCGTCTTTACTGCGGAGGCGGGAATCCAGTCCGTGGCAATACTCCGGATTAAAACATGGAATTCAGCCTAGCAGAGGTGCTGGCTTTTTTTCAAGCGCGAAAACAATGCTTAGTGGTTCTTTTTTTACCACAGAGTCCACAGAGATTGACGCAGAGACGAGGACGTGGTGTTTAGTGCTGCTGCGCCAGTTGGTGCGCTAAGGATTTATCAATTGTTATCAATCATTGTTTGCGGATCAGTGACGGATTGGGTCCGTGATCGAGCAACTGGATTCCCGCCTACGCGAGAATGACGGAGGGGCGCATGGGCCCGTGCCGGCTAGTTTGCACTCTTTCGGCGGAGCGAAAGGCGACTGTGTGGCTTTAAATCTGGACTGACGGTTTGCCTGACGGCATCTTATAATGCATGCTGATCAGGCGGCCATGGATGCTACTAATCTTGTCTTGCAGCGAGGATACCTGTGTTTGACCTCAGTCGCCATGAAATCACTGTCGAGCGGGTGATCCGCAATGCCGCACCGGCATTTCTGTACGAAGACGCCATCAACCGCGAAGGGGCAGCGATTGCCAATAGCGGGGCGCTCATTATCCGCTCGGGAAAAAAGACGGGACGCAGCCCGTTGGATAAGCGGATTGTGGAGCATCCCGATAGCACGGACCAGGTGTGGTGGGGGAACGTCAACTTCAAGCTGCAGGAGAAGGTGTTTGTCATCAACCGGCAGCGGGCGATCGACTATCTTAACACGCGCGAGAGTCTGTATGTGTTTGACGGGTTTGCCGGTTGGGATCCGCGGTATCGGTTGAAGATTCGTGTGATATGCTCGCGTGCGTATCATGCGTTGTTTATGAACGATATGCTGATTCGGCCAACGGCGGAAGAGCTAGCGAACTTTGGCGAGCCGGACTACGTGATCTTTAATGCTGGCCGGTTTCCGGCTAACCCGCACACGCACCAGATGACTTCGCAGACGAGTATCGATCTGAGTCTGGAGCGGCGGGAGTTTGTGATTTTGGGGACGGAGTATGCCGGTGAGATGAAGAAGGGGGTCTTTACGCTGATGCATTACCTGATGCCGGCGCAAGGGGTGCTGTCGATGCACTGCTCGGCGAATGAGGGAGAGCGAGGGGATGTGTCGCTGTTCTTTGGATTGTCGGGGACGGGTAAGACGACGCTCTCGGCCGATCCGCGGCGCAAGCTGATTGGTGACGATGAACACTGCTGGACGGAGCAGGGGGTGTTTAATGTCGAAGGGGGCTGCTATGCGAAGTGTTCTAATTTAACTGCCGCGAAGGAACCAGAGATCTACGCGGCCATTCGATTTGGCACCGTGCTGGAGAACGTGGTTTATGATCCGCTGACGCGAGTGGTGGACTTTGACGATTTGAGCATGACTGAGAACACGCGGGCGGCGTACCCGATTGAGTACATTGAGAATGCAAAGATTCCGTGTGTGGGGACGCACCCGACGAATATTATTTTTCTGACGGCGGATGCCTATGGCGTGTTGCCGCCGGTGAGCAAGCTGACTCCGTCGCAGGCGATGTACCACTTTATTAGTGGATACACGGCGCGGGTTGCGGGGACGGAGGAGGGGGTCAAGGAGCCCTCGGCGGCGTTCTCGGCCTGCTTTAGCGCGGCGTTTTTGGTGCGGCACCCGACGGTGTATGCGGAATTGCTGGCGGCAAAGATGCGCTCACACCATGCGCAGGCCTGGCTGGTGAATACTGGCTGGTCAGGGGGCGCGTATGGGACGGGTGCGCGGATCAAGCTGCGCAATACGCGCGCGATTATTGATGCGATTCATGATGGGAGTCTGGCCAAGGCCCCGACGGTGCGCGATGCGATTTTTGGCTTTGAAATACCGACGGTGTGCAACGGTGTGCCGAGCGAGATTTTGCTGCCGGCACAGACCTGGTCCGACAAGGCGGCCTATGATGCAGCGGCCAAGCGGCTGGCGGGGTTGTTCAGTGAGAACTTTGCGAAGTACGCGGATCAGGGGAGTGAAGAGATCCGCAGTGCAGGACCGCGAGTGTGAACAGGTGAGGGGAAGCGGTATCTTTGTCTGACGTTGGACCTGTTGCTGAGCTGCAACCTCGGTTCTCGCAGACCCTCACCCGTCGCTGGGGCGACGATCTACTCCCGCAAGCGGGAGAGGTGAATTTTGTGTCTGACCGTTGCCTAGCTGCTCGCCTGTATTAGAAAGTAGAGCACGGCTGGGCAAGCCAGCCGTGGTACCCGAACCTCACTGCCGCGAAGGTGTCTAGAATGTTGCGAGCTGTGCCAGCGGCGGAATTGCAGAAACCGTGGGGCAATTTGCTAGCCGGAACAGCCTTTGCGAGATAAGCTTACAATGTGGCGGATTCTACCGCTACAGAGACTGATGCTGCCGTTTCACTACCGTAATCTAGGAGACCGCCTAAGACCGTGACTGAACTTAACCGAACAGATAGTGTATCTAGCGAAGGTGCGATCCTGGTTGGTGTATTGCTGACCGAGCCGCTTTCGTCTGAGCACCCGTTGGAGGAATTGGAAGGTCTGGTGGCAACCGCCGGAGCCAGTGTAGTTGGCCAGTTGACGCAGCGCCGGCAGACCCCGGACATGACGACCTACCTGGGGAAGGGGAAGGTCGAAGAGTTGCAGTTGCTGGTCGAGGCGACCGAGGCGGACTGCGTCATTTTTGATAATGACCTGTCTCCTGCGCAGACGCGCAATCTGGAAAAGGCGATTAAGGTCAAAGTACTGGACCGAACCGAGCTGATTCTGGATATCTTTGCCAGCCGGGCGCAGACCTATGAGGCACGTTTGGCGGTTGAGCTAGCGCAGCTTCAGTATTCTTTGCCGCGACTGAAGCAGATGTGGACTCACTTGTCGCGACTGAAGATGGGGATCGGTATGCGCGGTCCAGGTGAGAAGCAGTTGGAGGTGGACCGCCGGTTGGTTGAGAAGCGGATTCATGATCTGGGGATTGAGCTGAAGGAGATTCAGCGCCGCAAAGAACGGCAGGTGGCGGCACGTGGCGACCGGATGACGGTTTCGCTGGTCGGTTATACGAATGCCGGCAAGAGTACGCTGCTGAATACGCTGACGGGTGCGGACGTTCTGGCCGAGGACAAGCTGTTTGCGACTTTGGACACACGTACGCGGCGGTGGCAGCTTCCTGGCTGGGGACCGGTGCTGTTGAGTGACACGGTTGGTTTCATTCGCGACCTACCGCATCATCTCATCGCGAGCTTTAAGGCGACGTTGGAAGAAGCACGGCAGGCGAATTTGCTGCTGCATGTCGCTGATGCCAGTAATGAGGCGGTGTTTGAGCAAATTGCTTCGGTCTACAAGGTGCTCGAAGAGCTGCACATCGAAGAAAAAGATACGCTGCTGGTTCTGAATAAGGTGGATGCCGCCAGCAGCAAGCACCATATTGATGCACTGTTGGCGAGATATCCAGCGGCAATTCCGATCAGTGCCAAGAGCGGTCTGGGACTGGCTAAATTGGCGGGTCGCGTTAGCGATGCACTGAGTGCCGGGTTTTTGGATGTGGATGTTGAAACCGGAGTGGATAATGGCCGTTTGCTGGCCTATCTGTCCGCTCATGGCGAGGTGCTCTCCAAGCAGTATCACGAGAACCGTGTGACGGTGCATTGCCGGCTTTCACGCGAGCATGCCGGGCGCATTCACGACGAAGCGACCGAAGTTCGACTGCATACGGTACCAGGCAATGTTGCGACTAACGGTGCGGCAGCCGAGGCCAATGGCAATATTGCGGCGCGGGTGGATGGGCATAGTGCCTGGCATCCCGACAGCACCACTCCGCAGCGATAAAAAACCGCAATGACACGAAGGACGATTGGCGGAACGATCAGTCTGGTGACGGGAGCCTCGAGTGGAATCGGTAAAGCGATTGCGCTGGAGCTAGGGAAGCAAGGATCTAATGTGCTGCTACTGGCGCGGCGCGAAAAACACTTGCAGTCTGTCTGCGATCAGATTTTGCAGAGTGGTGGGCAAGCAGGCTACATCGCCGGCGATATCACCGATCCGGCGGTAAGAACTGCCGCGCTGAAGCGAATTGCCGACAACGGAAATCGGCTGGATATTCTGGTCAATAATGCCGGTCGGGGGGCGCTAGGTCGATTTGAAGATGCGGACCCAGGTCGGTTGCGAGGCATCTTTGAGACGAACTTCTTTGCTGTTGCCGAGCTGACGCGCGAGGCGTTGCCACTTCTTATGCGAGGAAGCAACCCGGTGATTGTGAATGTTGGCTCGATCCTTGGTCATCGCGCCACGCCGCGCAATAGCGAGTACTGTGCCAGCAAGTTTGCCCTGCGTGGGTGGACCGAATCTATTCGGGCTGAGCTGGCGAAAAGTGGTATTGATGTACTCATGGTCAGTCCCGGTACCACAGAGACTGAATTTTTTCAGAGTGCTGAAAATCCGAACGAGAAAGTGCCCTGGCCGGAGCAGCGTGGGGTATCGGCGGCCTATGTTGCTCAGGCGACACTGGCGGCAATTCGTGCGGGCAAACGCGAGATCATTCCCAATTCGCGCGGCAGAATACTGATCTGGGCGAATCGCCTGTTTCCCGGCCTGGTCGATCGGTGGATGCGGCGGTATGGGTAGATTGTCTTGGCACTGAAAATGGGGGATTCATAGCTGGATCTAAATTTTCGCATATTCTGTGGCAATCTGTCGCGGCGGCGGTTATTCTGAGGGAGTTGGGTGGCTGGAGGGCTGCTCAATCCCTCCACCTTTTATCCCGCCCGCCCGTAGGAGCACATCTGCTATGTCACATGTTTCCCGCCGACAGTTTTTAGAGCAATCGATGCTTGCCGCGGCCGCAGCGGCTGGTGCAGCGAGCCTTACTCCGGCTTTCGCTGCAGAAAGCGAAAAGCAGAGTTCCAGCCCGAATGAGAAGCTATCGATTTGTTGCGTTGGTGTGCGTGGGCAGGGGAATCAGCACATCAATCAGTATCTGCAACGCAAGGATGTTGAGATTGCAATTGTGTGTGACGTGGATAAGAAGGTGGGTCACGAGCGATGCGACCAGATCGAAGAGCGACAAGGCCGTCGTCCACAGTACTTCCAGGACATGCGCAAAGCATTTGACGACAAGAGCATTAATATCGTCGATACAGCCACGCCGAACCATTGGCACGCTTTGGTCGCGATTTGGGCGATGCAAGCTGGCAAGGATGTCTATGTCGAAAAACCGGTCAGTCACAATGTGAGCGAAGGTCGCCGGATGGTGCAGACCGCACGCAAGCTCGGCAAAATCTGTCAGACTGGAACGCAGTGCCGCTCAATGAGCGCGTCGCGTGAGGCAATCGACTACGTTAAGAGTGGCAGCATCGGCGAAGTGAACCTCGCACGTGGACTCTGTTACAAAGGGCGCGGCAGCCTGGGGCCTCGTGCAGAACACGCGATTCCCGACTCGATCAACTACGACTTGTGGAGCGGGCCGGCTCCAGTGAAGCCCTCGTATCGCAATGCGAAGTACGGCCCGGTGCACTATGACTGGCACTGGTTCTGGGACTACGGCAATGGCGACCTGGGGAACCAGGGTATCCATCAGATGGATATTGCTCGCTGGGGACTCGGCGTCGATTCGATCAGCAATTCGGTCATTAGCTATGGCGGGCGATTTGGTTATCAGGATGCCGGTGAGACCGCAAATACCCAGGTCATTATCCATGATTACGGTCCAAAGACGCTGGTGTTTGAAGTGCGCGGACTGAAGACCAACCAGTACAAAAAAGCGGGCGTCGGCGTGATTTTTGAAGGGACCGATGGATATGTGGTTCTCGATAGTTACGAGCATGGCCTGGCGTTTGACAAAGAAGGCAATCAGGTCAAGGAATTCAGTGGTGGCAGCTATGGAGCACATTTTGCCAACTTCCTGAACGCAGTTCGCAACCGACAGCACACGGATCTGAATGCCGATATTCTGGAAGGGCATCTATCTAGTGCATTGTGTCATACCGGCAATATCGCCTATCGACTGGGGGATGAGGTTGGAAACGACGAAGTCCTGGAACGATTGCAGAGCCTGAAGACCAATGAAAACGTGGCCGACACGCTGGATCGAACGATTGAACATCTAAAGGCGAACAAGGTGGCAATTGGCGACCAGGCGAAGTTCCGTATTGGCAATGTATTGCAGTGTGATCCAAAGGCCGAAGTGTTTCCGGGAAACAATCAGGCCAATGCCATGCTGACACGCGAATACCGTGCTCCGTTTGTGGTGCCGACTGCCGATCAGATCTAGTAATTGGATTACGAGTTGTTAAAAGATATGGTGTAGCGGCCTGGCGAATTCATTCGCAGGCCGCTACTTGCCATACTGACTTTGTCGAGAACCCTTATTCGATTCAGTATTTTTTAGAAGCTCAGTACCATGACGGAAAAAGTTCGTTTAGCGTCAATATTGCCAGTGGATCAGGCGCTGGTGGTTGTGGTGGAGATTGAGCAGCTTCGAGATGCCGACCTGGCGTTTGAGCTGCGCGATTTGGTGCTGGATGAGCTAAAGAAAACTGGTGCTGCGAATGTGGTGTTCGACTTGCAAAAGGTCAACTTCATTGGGAGCGTTGGATTTCTGTCGTTTCTAGGTGTGCGTCGTCACCTTGGTAGTGGGCGGATCATTCTTTGCAATCTCACTGGCCCCATCCGACAGGTCTTTGCTCTATGTCGGTTGATTCCCACTGAGGCGGGCCGCTCAGCCCCGTTTGAGGTAGCAGGGACGCCTGAGGAGGCGATTGAGCGACTTGCCACTTCGCCCGTAGCGTAGAGCGAACGCTGTGGCGCTGATTGAAAAGTAGCCACTCTCGGGTAGTCTGCCTCGATCATATGCCGAGTCGATCCTGCGGTTGGCGCGGTTCTGCCGTGCCAGCATTTCGCTAACATCTTGCCGCGAACCAATTCCCGCTGGCCAGCGTACTTGCACAGGCGGCTCTCGGTGCATCCGCATTCAGAAGCCGCAGCTCGAAACCGGCTTTCTGAAGTTGTTTGCTCCCGATTGGCAAGCCGACCAGCAAAACTCGGCTTACTTAAATCGCTGCAAATCGTTACTGTATGGCAAGTTGCATGCAGAATGCCGGGCCTTTAGTTAGTGGTCCATGTGAGCAACCCGCGTAATCCAAGATTTCTGAATCCATACGATATTCCGAAATGCTGCATCTCAAGAACATCAAGAAGTCGTTCGTCGAGCCGGGGGGTGGGGTGCTGCCGATCCTGAATATCCCAGAATTTCATCTGGAGGCAGGTGAGCAGGTGGCGCTCATTGGCCGGAGTGGCAGCGGCAAGACCACGCTGCTGCACACGATTGCCGGGATCAGCCGTGCCGATAGTGGCGAGGTCAAGATCGACGGAACTGACATTGCGAGACTTTCCGAGGCTGGCCGCGATCGTTTTCGAGCCGAAAAAATTGGCTATGTATATCAGACGTTCAACTTGCTGAGCGGATTTTCTGCCCTGGAGAACGTCATTCTTGGGATGACCTTTGCTGGTGGCCGGTCGGATCCAGCGCGGGCCAGACAACTTTTGGATCGCGTGGGGCTTTCTGCACGTTACTCGCACAAACCGGGCATGTTGTCTGTCGGTGAACAGCAGCGGGTCGCAGTGGCACGTGCCCTGGCCAACCGGCCAAAGCTGATTCTGGCCGATGAGCCGACGGCGAACGTTGATTCAAAACATCAGCAGCAGGTCATTGATCTGATTCGTGAGAATTGCCGTCAGGAAAACATTGCGTTGTTTCTGGTGACGCATGCCAACGAGGTGGCCAGTCAGTTTGAGCGCGTTGAGAATCTGGAATCGTTTAATCGAAATTGAAGCAGGCAGGTTGATTCGGAGATAGCATGAGTCTGTTCAAGATAGCATGGCGAAGCATTCAGCAGCGATCGCTGGCATCGTCGCTGACGGCGTTCTCGATGGCGCTGGGCGTGATGCTAGTCTGCGCCGTGCTGATTGTCAGTCACGTATTGGACAATTATTTCCTTTCCGGCGCAGGGCTTGGTTACAACCTGGTCGTCGGCAAGAAGGGAAGCTCGATGCAGTTGGTGTTTAACACAGTCTATTACCTCGATCGCCCGATTGAGAATATCCCCTGGTCGTTTTACAAGGAGTTCTTGCCCGCGGATCAACGATCTGACAAGCAAGAGGGAATGTACTCGCGCTGGGTTGAGCACGCCGTTCCAGTCAACATGGGAGACTATTTAGAGGGTTTCCGAGTCATCGGCACCACGCCAGACATGTTCGGCAAATTGGAGCAGCAGCCTGGTAAGAAGTTCGAGTTCGCCGCAGGGGAGAATTTCAAGAAGGACGATTACTTTGGCGCGGTGATTGGTTACGGAGTCTACGAAGAGCTAGGTAAAGAGGTCAACGACCAATTCACGCCGACGCATTCGGCACCGGATGGTCACGTCCACGACGACAAATTCACCATCCGCGGTGTGCTAAAAAGAACCGGCACGCCGATCGACCGAGGAGTGTTTGTGAATATTGAGGGATTCTATCTGCTCGATGGCCACGCGATGGAAGCCCCGGCTGAGGAGGCGAATGCAACTGACGAGCATGCTCAAAAGAAAGGGCATGATCATGCACACGATCACGACCATGAACATCACCATCATCACGAGCCTTTGGCCGAGAATCTTCGCGAGGTGACAGCGGTGCTGGTTCTCACAAAAAGCCCGCCGGGTGACTTACCAAGTATGCCGGAGTTGGGTGCGCAGAGCATCATGGGACCGATTAATAAGGGCAACATTGCACAGGCCGTTGAGCCAATTCGTGTGATCCACTCGTTTATGGGCACGTTCCTGAATCCGTTGCGAATTGTCTTGTTGGTACTGACCACGCTGGTGGTGGTGATTTCGGCGGTCAGCATTCTGGTCAGCATCTATAATTCCATGTCGGAACGGCGGCATGAAATCGCCGTGATGCGTGCCCTGGGTGCCAGTCGCGGAACTGTCATGTTGATTATGCTGCTGGAATCGATCCTGCTGGCGGTTGCAGGTGGGATCGCCGGTTGGCTGCTAGGACATGGCCTGATTTTGGCCTTGGGTCCGTGGATTACCAGCAGAGCGGGGGTGGTTCTGAGCCCGTTTCAGTTCGCTCCGGCAGAGCTTTGGTTGATCCCAGGTATAATAGGATTAGCGTCGTTAGTTGGTTACCTGCCTGCTTGGTCGGCGTATCGGACCGATGTAGCCCGATCGCTCAGCGCCAGCCCTTAAAATACACATTTGCCAGATCGCAATCCGGTCGTCATTTAATTCGGACGGTAGCGATCTTTCAGCGAGGATGTTATGCACAAGCCGTTCTTGGTAGTCGTAGTTTTGGCCCTTGGCCTGCTGTTATCGCAAGCTGCCGTCGTGCAAGCTTGTCCGTTTTGCAGCGCGGTGCAGGTGACCTTTACCGAAGAGATCAAGCAGAACGAAGTTGCGGTGATTGCTACGCTCGTTTCTCGCCCGGACGATTCGGAGAAGGCCAAGAAGGCCGCCAACGGAGATCTGTCGCTCCCGCAGGCGACGTTTGAGATTGTGGAGGTTCTCAAGGGGGATAAACATGCTCGCCCGAAGACCACTGTAAAGACCTTGTATTTTGGTGAGGCGAAGGTTGGGACCAATTTTTTGATCATGGGCATTGTTCCTCCGAAGATTGAATGGGGAACACCGATTGAGGTCAGCGAACGCGGGCGTGCTTATTTGAAAGACGTGATGAAGCTGCCTGCCAAGGGGGTCGAGCGATTGACCTTCTTTCAGAAGTACTTGCAGGATCCTGATGTATTGATCGCACGGGATTCTTACGACGAATTTGCCACGACATCGTATGCGGATTTGAAAGCGGCCAAGGACCAGATCGATCATGCGATGCTGGTTACGCGGTTGAAGGATATCGACATCGATGCCAGCTATCGGCGGTTGTACTTTACACTGCTGGGCATTCGTGGCTCGAAGGCTGACGTACCAATGTTGGAAAAGATGTTGAAGTCGAAGGATCGCGAGCAGCAGGTTGGTTTGGATGCTTTGATCGCCTGCTATCTGACACTGAATGGCGAGGCAGGGTTGCCGCTGATTGGGGATCGGTTCATCAAGGACCAATCGGTTGAATTTTCGGATCAGTACCAGGCGCTGATGGCGTTGCGATTTGTCGCCGAAGAGGGTGTGATCTCTAAAGAAAAGGTGGGCGAAGTGTTGCGGCTGATGCTGGAGCGGCCGAAGTACGCCGATCAGGTCATTCCTGACTTGGCACGCTGGAAGGATTGGAGCGTGATGGAAAAGGTGAACGATCTGTTTCGCACAGCGGACGATAATTCGCTGTGGGTCCGTGAGCCGGCCATCAATTACATGCGAGCCTGTCCCCTTCCAAAGGCTAAGGAGTACATAATTGACTTTGAGAAGATCGACCCAGAGGCGTTTGAGCGGTCCAAAGGATTTTTCCCGTTAAAGGATCCTAAAACCTCACCGGTGGGTGAGGAAAAAAATTCCGCGGCGCAGCGCCCGGCCGCAGATGGTGCATCTAGCAGCGATGCCAATGGAAGCGATGCGGCAAACGCCAAGGCGGCAATGGCGGCGGCGATCGAAACACTGAGTAAGGATAAATTGGCGAACAATCCGCCACGCCTGGCCAAGGGGAGCGCACCGCCGATGCCCTTGTCAGACGATAGCAGTTCGCCGAACACGTCGGCGGGGGGCGAAGTCAATGGTCGCGAGATGTCTGACGACAGTGAACCTGTCTCGACAGACGCTTTGAGCGGAACTGACGACTCTGCTGCCGCCGCCAGCTTGCCGGTCGGCAGTTCCATAGCGACCGCGAAGCCTAACGCGGACTGGCTAACAATGCTGGTACTGCCGCTTGCAGTCGGCTTGGTCGTAACAGTGTTGGTGTTGTTCTTGTCGCGAGGTTCCGAGAAGCATACGGCCCGATAGTTCGATTGTGTGTGCTACAGGATGGAGCGGAGAATGCAGCTTGAAACGTTAGACAAATCACAGGGTGTTTTTGCCCGAACGAGTTGAGTGAGTGACGCCATGAAAACCTCAAACTTGCCTGATTGTCGTAGCGAAATTGAGATCGCTAGCGTTGTCGAGAATGGCAGTTCTATTGAGAATCACTCCAAGAATGCCCCGCAATTGGCGGCGCAGTTTGATGCGTCGGGGGCGAATCTGAATTCTGGGCCGAGCGCGCCCGAGGACGACTACACCTACCGCGCACTGGCTCCTTCGGCAGTGGCGGCCGCGGGCCTGGCAGTGTTTTCCCTGTTGGCGTTCTTTGATTGGTATTTGCTCGTTCTGCCTGTGCTGGGGATCGGCTTTGCAATCTATGCGCTAAGGCAAATTTCGATCGCACCGGATGAACTGACAGGGCGACCGTTTGCACTGGGAGGGCTGTTTGTCAGTTTGCTCTGTCTAGTAGGAGGTGCCAGTTGGCAAAGTTACGTATATGCAACGGAACTGCCGGAAGGACACTTGAGAATCGGCTATGACGATTTGCAGCCCGATGAGAAAATTCCGGGGCAGATATTTCCTCCCTCGGTGGAACAACTGAACAACCAGCAGGTGTTTATCAAAGGCTATGCGTTGGCCGGGCTGCGGCAGCATGGAATCACGCTGTTTGTGCTGGTTCGCGACAAAGGGGACTGCTGCTTTGGTGGCAATCCCAAGCTCACCGACCGAATTCTGATTCACCTGAAACCGGGCGTGCAGTTCGACTATACTGACCGGCTGCTGAAGATCGCCGGGACTTTTCGCTTGCGGCCAGCGCAGGCGGTCGATGTCGAGGGGACAGTGCTTTATCAAATAGAGAACGCCGAGCTGCGATAATGCGAAAACACCAAATCCACTCGACCTGCATATTGTTGGCAATCGCTTGCCTGCTGTCTGCCATTGGTGGCTGTGACTCGAGTAGTGGTACGGTGACGGCTGTGAATGTTGTTAGTACCCCAAGCTCAGTTACTGGTACCCAGACGACTGCTCAAGGTCAAGCTAACGTGGCTGATCCAAAGGTGGCCGCTGCGGCTGCAATTGCTGAGCAGAATGCCGCGAAGTTGCAGCTGCGGAATATCACCTTTGACACGATCAAGTTTGAGATGGAGAAGGGGGAGAAATTTGATCGCAAGATGCTCACGCCCGAGATAGAAAAGTTGGATGGACAGAGAGTCAAACTTCGCGGGTACATGTTGCCATCAACGATCCAGTCTGGAATCGAGCATTTTATATTGGTGCGAGACAATCTGGAATGTTGCTTTGGACCAGGAGCGGCATTGTTTGACTCGACAGTTGTGCTGATGGCTGACGGCGAAACGACGGAGTTGTCGCTTTCTCCCATCGCCGTGGAGGGAACGTTTCGCATCCACGAAGTCTCGAATCCTTATTTTGGCCGGCCGGAAATTCCGGGGCGACCGAAAGAGAACAGCCACATGTCGATCTTCCGGCTGGAGGATGCGGTCGTACGGTAATAGATGTACAACGTAGATTGCATTGTCGAGTCAGTTCTTAAGCATCGATTGGTGTGAGATGTCTATCCGGTGGCCTTCTTTGTTGCATGTTGCAATTTTGCTGTCCGCAATTGTTTTCACGCTTTCTACTGCTGATGCTTGCCCCTTTTGCGAGGGAGTCACACCGACACTCTCGCAGCGGCGCGATGAAGCGGATCTGGTGCTGCTGGCCGAAGCTGTGACTGCGGATGCAACTCAGCATTTTCGCGTGCATTCCAAGTTGAGTGGCAAAGCAAAGTCGCTGGAGAAACAGATCAACATTGAAGAGACTTCACCCTGGAAGCAGGGGACCTTGGCGATTCTATTTGGCCGCAAGAGCAGCGAAACAAATGGTTGGGCCTGGGAGGCCGTAAAAGTCAACGAGACGAGTGCTGCGTATTTTGCTTCCGCACCTGCATTGAAAGTCTCGCAGGACAAGCGGCTGAGTTACTTTGCCCAGTACCTGGAACACGCCGACGCTTTAATTGCTCAGGATGCCTACAACGAGTTCGGCCACGCGGCCTATGAGGATGTCGTACGCTCTGCCGATAAATTTGACATGGCTAAGGTCCGCCGCTGGGTAGGATCGACCGAAATTCCTGAGCAGCGGCGAGGCTTTTATTGTCTGGTGCTTGGTTTGGCCAAGCAGCCCGGCGATCGAGCGGCGAACAGTCAGGTATTGCGCAAACGTCTTGAGGACACTACTACCGACTTTCGCGCTGGTTTTGATGGTGCGATTGCCGGTTATCTGCTGCTGGAGGGAAAATCTGGACTGGAGTTTGTTTCACAACGGTTTTTCGTGCCAAAGGATGCAGCCCGTGGTGACGTTCAGCACACACAGCAGGCGTTGCGGTTTTTCGCGCAGTACGGGCCCGCAGAGTTAAAGCCGCCAATAGCGAGCGTTTCGAGCAGACTGCTAGTGCGACCGGAACTTGCCCCTGCGGCGATCACGGATCTGGCCCGGTGGAAACACTGGGAGGTGCTGGAGCAAGTCGCGGCGCTGTTTGATCAGCCGGAGTATGGAGACTTGGCCAACCGCACAGCAATTGTGGGTTACTTACGAGTGTGTCCCTTGCCACGCGCGCAGGAACTGTTGCAGGAATTGCGAGCGGCCGATCCGACTGGTGTCGGAGCCATTGAACAGAGCATGCAGAAAAGCAGCGATGGCAGAAGCGCTCGCGGAACCTAGTGAATTCTCACAGCTCAATTCTAAAATTAGCCGTCGGGCGCTAGCCCTCGGTTTGAGCGGTAAAAACCGGTGGCTAGCGCCATGCGGCTGATTATTCCAATCCCAGTTTTCATTTGTCATGCAGCACGAACTGTCGCCTAGCACTGGCAAAGCCAGTGGCACGCAATTGTGAGCCATTAGCTGCGGTCAGATTCTTTCAGCCCCAGGCGTTCTAGCCAGCGGCCACGTTGCGGCTTCTGCTGCTTATCTCCGCCGGATGGATCCGACGGAATGCCGTGTGCCTTGTCCGATTCCAGTTGCTGTAGTTTCTCTTCCAGCTCGGCACGATCGCGCGCGATTCGGGCACGCTCCAGCGAGATATCGATCTCAGCCTGACGGAGCTTGTCTCGCCATTCGGCGGCGGCTGCCCTAAGTCGTTCGCGTTCGGCCTGAATCAACTCATCCTGATCCAGTGCGGCGGCAATTGCGGCAGTACCGACTGCGACTTCGCCAAGATTGTTGCTCTGCTCCTGCAGCAACTTTCGGAGGTCGGCAATTTCTTGATCTTTGCTGGCGACGATTTGATCGGTGATTCGGATCGTGCTCTCAATCGAGATCCGTTCCTCGCTTCGTTGTGGCGTGGTATTGGTGTCGGCTTCGAGCTGCGCCAGCATCCGCCGTTTGAGCGATTCCCAATCCTTGCCCGGATTCTCCTTTTCATCGGCACGACTGCGTAAGGCCCGCAATGCGGATACTTCGTCCTCTAGTTCAGCGTTGCGACGTTTTAGGCTCCGTACATCGTCCACTGCCATTTCGAAGCGACGTTGCAGGTCTTCCTGCTTTCGTGTCTCTTCAGCGGAAGGAGCGGAGGTGCCTTTGCTTGCTTCGGCAGCCTGTAAGGCCTTGTTCAATTCCTCCAACCGGTATCGCAACGAACCGCACTCATCGCGCAGTGCTTCATGGTCAGCCAGTTTCTTGCGCGCGGCTTCCAGTTCGGCGTTGAGTGATTCGATTCTGGCTTGCCATTCGTCACGTTGTAAATCAGTCGCCGTCTGCGTTTGCGAATCCACCGAATTGGACTGAAAAGCATAGGCGCTGGCATTGAGTGATTCTTCGCACTCACGAACGCGTTCTTGAGCGGCGTATAGTTCAGTTTCCAGTTGTGTGACTTGCTTGGACAGGCTATCTCGTTCGACTGACAGTTGCGCGGCCTGCGAGGTCTCGGCGTCGTTCAGTGCAAGCTGCGCTTGCAAGCTGGCATCCAAATCGTCTGTACGCGCGACTGCTGCAGAAAGTTCCTCCTGCAATTCTTGCAGTTTGGAAATCAGTGAATCTCGTTCTGCGGAAAGTGACTGAACGGCGGCGCTGTCTACGGAGACAGTAGGGGCCGCTAAGTGGGTCTGTTCTTGTTCCTCGCGTAGATGGTGGTAGGCAACGCGTAAGGCCGAAAGTTCTTGCTCGACCGCTTGTGCCAACTCGGCGGCATGAGCCAATTCACTGTCCAGTCGGTTCGATTGAGCACGAGCGACTTCCAGTTCGCCACCTTGCTGGACTTGTTGTTCGGCTTGCGAACGAATGAGCAATTGCTGGCTCTGACAATGTTCTTGCAGGCGTTCATATTCAACTCGAAGCTGCACCAGGGCATCTTCGGATATCTCGTGCCGACTATGCTTTGCTTCTCCGGCGATTGCCTGACTTTGCTCGAACTGCTGGCGTGCTGCGTCCAGTTGTCGACGTGTTTCGGCCAGCTCGGAGATTTGCGAGTCCAGTTGGATTCGCTCCAGGCGAAGTTCCTGGCGCTGTCGGTCCAGCTCAGCGGCTTGCGAATCCAGTTCCTGACGGGCAAGTTGTGTCACCCGCTCGGCATCCAACTTGAGCGACGCCTGCAATGCATCCAGCTCTGCACGGCGGACATCCAACTCCTGCAGTTGAAGATCACGCTGCGACTTCAATTGCAGGGCAATTCTATGGCGCTGGTTCTTGGTCTCGCTGCGCTGATGTTCCAGCGCCTCTAACTCGCTCTCCAGCAGGTTTTGCTGCTCTTCGAAGCGCGCCTTGCGCCGTGCCAGTTGCTGACCTTCCGCGTCGTGCTCTTCCTGCGCCAGTTCTAGATTGCGTTGATTCAGCTTCAGCCGCGAGGTCAGTTCGGCCAGTTCAGATTGTTGTAGCTGCAACGCATCTTCTTGGTGTTTCAGACGATCCGACCAGGCTTGCAGTTCCAGGGTGGCCTGCTGCTGTGCCAAATCCATCTCTGCCTGTCGCTGCTCAAGCTGAGTTTGCAGCAGATCGATCGCGGCTTTGGAATGGTTGTCGTCTAGCCCAGCGGAGAGAATCTGGCCGATCGACTCGATTTGCGCCGTCAGCAGCGATTCCACTTCGTCCAGGCGACTTCGCTGCGTGGAGAGAGCATCAGCGGCTTGCTGCCGTCGGCTCCTCCAACCGCGCGTGGTATCGCCGGTGGACTCGTCGGTTGTCGCCTGACTGACCCGCTCTTCCATGGTTGCTTCTTGCCGAGGGTGCGCAAACGGGGTGCATCGCGTCAAGACAAGGCCTGACGTTCCCCAAGGGGTGCCGAAGATCTAAGGCGAATTCGACAAGAATCCCTATAGTCATATAGGCCATGCGTTTACTAGCGTCAAAGCCGGCAGAACGAAATGAATGGATTGGAGAGATTCCGCGTCTGTGCGGTTTGTGACACTCGCATGCACTAGTGCGGTATCGTACCAACGAATAGGGGATATGCTGGTAACTACCACCACCGGGACCGCAATCGATAATCAGAGCGATTCAATCGGACGGATGCCCTAGAGCACTTCTGGATTGCAGACACTTTCCGGGGTTCGGCCTTGAAAGCAGTCGACGACCTGTTTAACGGCTCGACTGCGTAGGTTCTCCAGCGACTCAATCGATACAAATGCCGCGTGTGGGGTCACAATCACCCTGGGATCCGTATACGGCGCAATAGTCAGGTCAGGGGGTTCCGTGTCTTGCACGTCGAGCCCGGCACCTGCAATCAGGCCTTTTGCCAAAGCGTCGGCCAGTGCGGACGTGTCGATCAGGCCGCCGCGTGCGGTATTGATCAAATAGGCGGTTGGCTTCATTTTGGCGAATTGTGCCGCGCCAAGCAGGTGCCTGGTTTCTGCCGTTAGGGGGACGTGCAACGAGATATAATCGCTACGCCGCAAAAGGTCGTCAAAATCGACCCATTCGACACCATCGACAGGTTCCCGAGGCCGGCGACTGCTGGCGATTACTTTCAAGCCGATTGCAGACGCTTTGGTTACCAGGCAGCGACCGATGTTTCCCAGCCCAACGATGCCGAGTGTCTGGCCAGCGATACGTCGCATTTCAGGCCCGGACTGCAGGTCGTAAACTCCTTGCTTGGTTTGCAGATGGTAATGGGCGATTTTTCTGCCGAGTGCCAGGATCAGTGCTAATGAATGCTCGGCTACTTCGGTCAAGCAATAGTCAGGGACATTGGTGACGAGTATCTTTCGACGCGTTGCGGCGGCAACGTCGATGTTGTCCAGACCGATCCCCAATCGCGAGACAATGCGACATCTGGGTGCCGCTGCGATCACGGACTCAGGGACTTTGGCCCAGTTGGTCATGATCGCGTCCGCATTGACTGCCAGATTGGCCAGAGTTGCTGCGTCGGATTGTTCGGCAACGATCAGTTCAATGTCGTTGGCAGCGAAAATCTCTCGTTCGATATGCAGATTCGGCCAGGCATAGTCGGTCAGCAACGCTTGGAATCTTGGCATTGGTAGTACCTAACTGGTTGGCTGAATGCGCGGAGAGGGAGCAAGTGGTTCCCCCACTTCCTTGTAAGGTACCGCAGTTGCACAAATGCTGCTACCAGTGAAGTTCAACCGGCCTTGGTCAGACTGAGTTGCACCGCTAGCCGTGAAGAAAAGTCGCAGCGCCGATCATCATTCCACCAGATGAGAAACTCCTGGTGCAGCCTGGTAAGGTTCTTCTGTTCTTCGTAGTGCATTTGCTGAAGCAACAACTTTTGTTCCGAATCAACCAAGTTTGCCTGCATTTGTTGAAAGTATGCCGTAGCACCGGCCGCGTCGTTGATATCGCCAAGCCGTTGCTGAATATCGACTAGCACGGGATACAGTTCGCTACGAAATTCAGCGGTGTAGGTCCCGGCAAACACTTCCATCGCGTATCGCAGTTGTTTGCCATGTACTCGAAAGCGATGCAGCATGTCAATGCTGTGTAGATCGGCGCGGCCGGATTCGCCGAACTGAGTTAACAGCGCGTGGAGCCGCGTCGCTGCCAGTTCGCCAAATGTAATATGCGAAGTGGCGGACCATGTATTGGATGAATGGCCAATCAGTTTGCGAATGTGGCGATTGAAGTGCTTTTTCTTTAGCCGATGGTGGATCTTATCCATCGGACGCTGAGCCACGTGACGCTGATCGTTCAATTGCTTTAGTAACTCAGCTTTGGCTGTGCGACACTGGTTGTCTGGCCACTCACGGACTTTTTGCATCATCACGTCGAGATCACGAGCATCGTTGGCTGACTTACGAATACTCTTGAGTTGTTTGGCAAACCACTGAACAGGTTTCGGTGGTAGCACGGCGGCAAAGCTATCCACAGCGGCAATCGCACGACGGGTCGAGACACGCAACTGGTGAACGCGCTCGACTTGCTCTCCCGACGACTTGCGAATCAGCTTCAGGTAGCTCCAGATTAGGCGCAATCGCGTGCCGAGAGTACGACTGGCAACTGCGACAGCCGGCTCATCCGGTGAATCGATCTCGATCCATTTGCTTTTGCGTGTCATGCGGCCAGGTCGTTGAATTTCTTGTGAAGTACAGACAAACTTCGGCAAGCGCGGTTTCAATCCTTCGCCAAACCGTACAGTCGCATCACAAGGTAACGATGCCGAATGTGGTGACAGCAGGGATCAACCTCGCGTTGGTCCCCTCACTCCATAGCTGTCCGCAGAGTCTTCCCATAGTTTGCCAGAATGTCTTGCGGTAGTCCATTGATTCGCAGACCCAATACCTGGCCTAATTGCAATTGCCCGCGTGCAGAACCATGTGAGGTAACTGCTTTGTTCAGAAAATGTTAGGCTATTAAGAGGATTTGAACGAGAGGCACCTCTGCCGCGCCGGAGACGGGCTGCATTTCCGGCGAAGATTCACCTGGTAAGCCTTGTCCAACGATGGGGAATTTCCTATATTGAGGGGCTAATTCGAGGCCCGAGTTACGGACTGCTTGGGATCCTCTGATCAAAATTCACAATATTTCGCAGACCGTCTTCGAGTGGGAGTTCTGACGATGACGATGGACAAGAGTTTACGCGTTCGCAGTGGAATGGCTCGCGCCCGAAGCGTGTTGAGCCGTGCCGAGCGCATTACGCGACTTCAAGACGCTGACCTGTGGGGCGAAGGGCAAAGTCCCCTCGGACTGCCAAAAGTCCGTGTTTTCAAGCTGGCGATGAAGAAAAAGAAGAAGAAAAAGGAAGAAGAGGGTGATGCCGCAGCTCCAGCCGCCAAGGGTGGCAAAGCTGCCAAGCCCGCAGCCAAACCTGCAGCCAAACCTGCTGGCAAGAAGTAGGGCCCGCTGGCAAGAAGTAAGCTTCTGTCTATAAGTACAGCTTGTAGAACTCAATTACATAGAGCCCGGTCGAACCTGTTTCGGCTGGGCTTTTTGCATTGTCAGTACTGGTGCGGGCGTAAAACGGTGTAGTTGGGGCCGCATTCCGACGATATAGACAAGGTAGTCCTGCGCCAATGTTCTGGCCAGACGCGGTAATTCAGGTAAGATAGCCGAGCGTGTTTTCTTGGTCGGCACCGTTTTCTTTTTGGCTTTCGGCCCTAAGATGATGGTGGGGCGGGTACACGACTGAAGTTGGTCCAGGCCCTTTATCGGATTGGAGTCGATCTCATGCCAATTCTACGCTGCTTCGCCACGGTTATAGGAGCGATCTTCTTTTCGGGCCTGCTAGCTGCCGAAGTCAATGCTCAGATCCCGTCCTATCGACCTTCGCGGCCGGTAGTTAGCCCATACATTAATCTGTTGCAACGTGGCGGTGGGCCTCTGCCGAATTATTTCACATATGTTCGCCCTATTTTGGATCAGAACATCGTTAATCAGCAGCAACAGACTGCCATCATGCAAAATCAGCGTACTATGCAGCAGATGGAGGGTCAGGTGCTGCGGATGCAAGAGAGTAATGCACGTCCCACCGGCGCTGCTGGCCCTGCCGGATTCATGAACCATACGCAATTCTTTTCAAACTATAGCCGTCCTGCGAGTCGCTAGATTCGGTGAGGGTTTGATTCGACGAGGCATTTGCCATTTCTGCGGTGCCGTAGCGGGCAGTTTTTCTTTCTAGAGGGGCATCTGCCTGCCTCGTCGCGCGAGTTCTGTGGCAGTGGCCGGTCACTTCTTTAATGCGGTAAATCTTACCGCGCGCTTCACCGCCATTTTCCAGTATCGCTTCTTGCGTTTCTGAATTCTGCGTCATGTGGCAATTTCCCTGCCATGTTCCGCATCTTGGTCCTGGATCTGAATCGACTTCGGGAAGCATCTTTCCTGCTCAACTTAATTGAACAATGTAAAAATAGGATGACTTTGCCGGTCAAGTTGACCTAAAGGATTGTGGAGATCCTGCCGATTATGCGTAGGAGGAATATTGAATCCTCTGATTCTTAAACTTTGAATGCTGGCATCGATTTCCGTGGGCCAACCGAAGCACCGAACATGATAGCAACGCCACAACCACTGGTCGTCGTACAAAGAATCGACGCACAAGCAAGCTTGTCCGGCGTTTTGCGATGCACCATGTTTACGCTCGTTATGACGGGCTTGCTATTCACGCTGAGCGGCTGCCACTCGATTGAAGCCAGTCATCGGCAACTGACTCCACCGCTGGAGCAGATTGGAGTTTCCAACGAGATTCCCCGCGAGCAGTGCAAGGTCGTTCTGCCGGATTACACCATCGAGCCGCCGGACATTCTGAATATTGATGCGATTCGCGTACTGCCGCGCTCTCCTTATAAGCTGCGAGCGCTCGACACGGTTTCTGTGAGTGCCGCCGCACCGTTGCCCGATCAGCCGATTGAAGGGCCAAAGCAAATCGAACTGGACGGAACGGTACAACTTGGTGGAATTTATGGCAGTGTGCGCATTGCTGGAATGACGCGCGAAGAGGCTCAACAGGCGATTATTTCGCATTTACGAGGAACGCTCAAGGAGCCGTCGGTGACGCTGACGCTAGTGCAGACTGCTAGTCAGCAGCAGGTAGCCGGTCAACACCTGGTAGGCCCTGATGGCAGGATCACACTTGGCTCGTATGGCAAAGTCTTAGTCGTCGGTATGACAGTTGAAGAAGCAAAAGCAGCCATCGAGCAGCATCTCTCAAGGTACATGGATGAACCAGAAGTGGCGGTCGATGTTTTTGGCTATAACAGCAAGGTCTACTACATCATTACAC
>JAWXCH010000402.1:0-8357 GCA_034440595.1 Planctomycetota bacterium
GCACTCGTCGGCAAATGAAAATGCACATCCGCCAATAATATCTCTCCCCCACTGGCCGCCGATTCACGTTCGCTGACTACGCGCCGCAATGCTTGCGGGATATGCGTTTCGACGGCAGTATCCGCACGTCGCAGCGTCAGCGGCTCCAGATAATCCATCACCCCGGTCAGGTCGTCCGTGAGGTCCGGTAAGCTCATGCAGTGTATCCTTGGGAAAGGACTTCGGTTGGTTCGAGGCCGCGCAGTTGCGCATTGCACCAGATGACGGTCTCTTCAAGCGACGCAATATACGACGTCCAAGAGACCGTCTGGCCATCGATGCTGTATGTCGGTTTGGGGTCAGCTCGCAATAGCACTAGCTGCGCCAGTGTTTGCGATTTGATCGTTTCGATTTGTTCGCGTTCGGTTGGCATCGTTGTTTGGTTTAGTGGTGGATGGTTGTGGGGTACGTCAGGTACGTTGCGTACGTTTGTGTTTTGCGTTTTTCTGTTGCCTTTCACTCCGTGAAAGAGCACTCAACGGATAGCAGCGGTTTCAATACGCGACTCGCGTAAGGCACTCTTTCGCGGAGCGAAAGGCGACTGTGGGTCTTGGTGCGATTCACACACACATCAAGGCCCTCACCCGCGGCTGACACCGCGACCTCTCCCGCAAGCGGGAGAGGTGATGCACCTGAACAATATTGTGCGGAAAGTGCCATCACGCGGAGCGTGATGAGTACATTACGCGTCGTAGTTCTTCACCACCATGCGTGGGTTCAGCACCGCGGCGGCACCGCGCTCGCTCGCCTTGAACCGAACGACAATGTCGTTGTTAAATTCCGCCTCGCTGTTCTGTGGCGACTGTGTGACGGTGATCGGCCAGTTCTCCATGTACGCAAAAGCACGCTTGAAGTCCCCGATAAACCACCATTTCTTCGCGTTCGCGGCACCCACCCCCGAGGCCACAATTCGCCGATACGCCAGGCGGCTTTCGCGAATCGTGTAGTTCCCCAGCGGATTGGCCGCACGCGTCGTTGTCGCCGCGCTGCTGGCGGTGTATTCGATCTCAGCCGCGTTGAAGATTCGATGCGCGGCGTGCCGATAGGCGGGCATCACCAGCACATGCGTGGCACGAATCAGCACCGGCTCGCCGGTATTGGGATCCAGAATATCCGCAAACAGTTGCTCGGCATTGTCGACATCGGTCCAGTCAACCAGCTCGTTGGCACTCTTCACGTTGATCCACGGGGTCGATGCCTGGTACGTGTTGTAGCTCGACCCGCGCCATTTGTAGTTGTTGGTCACGCCAACCAGCAGATCGATCAGCCGCTTCTCCTTGTTCAGGCCGAGGATCTCGCCGACCTCCGCCGCGCGACTGAGAACCAGGTGCGTCCGGTCAAAGAAGATCGCCTCCTTAGTCACCGGGACTATCAGGCCGCGTTTGGTGGTAGATGGGGTCTCGATATAATCTTCCCCGAAACCGACGCTTGGGTACGGCATGCCCGGATGTACTTCGGCCGCGCTATCGCTCAATCGCGCAATACCAGGGATCTTTTCGCCATCCAGCCGAGTCGGAATCGTATCGACCAGTTTCGACACGACAAATGCCTCTTGTGTATAAGCGTCCAAAATCTTGCTGTAGATGACTTGCCCGGTGATGTTGAGAAACGCCGTCACGTCGACGCCATCGGTCGATTCCAGCACGGTTGTGCCGCCGGCAGTGCGCGGGTCCATCTGGCGCACCCAATGGTGACCATCCGGCACGAGTGCCTCGGCCAGATCGCGGAGGCTGAAATCTTCGGCGCGAAGCTGCCGCTGCGACAACGCCTCGGAGAGATGCTCGGTGGTTTTTTGTGCGCCATCGAGGTCGTAGCGCCGTTTTAGTTCTCGGTATTTGATCATGAGAGTGGTTCCTTCTTTGTATTTGAATGTTTGTTGATCTCTAGGTGTCGGACTGCGTGCAACTCTGTCGCCTTTCACTCCGTGAAAGAGTGCTCGCGTCTGATATTGCCATTAAATGCGATAAACTGCTTTTTTCAACATCAACACACTTTCGCGGAGCGAAAGGCGACTGTGTGACATTACATCGCCGATTGCGGGCCGCCGTGCGAGATGGTGCTGACGATCTCGACCAGTACCGTCGTTGCGGCGGGATTCACTCGCTTTGCACAGCGGCCAACGGCAAGATTCGTCGTCGCGACTCCTTCAACCTGTTGATTTTCCAGAGCGCTGCCGCCGGCATTCTCGCTTGACCCGATCAGCGCACCGACCTCAAACGCGGCCGAAGGGCAGGTAAACTCGAACACGCCGCTGGTGGCTACACGAATCGGCTTGGTATCGCCGGAGCGCGAACGCTGCATGGCAACACCGGCAAACAGATCATGAAAGGCCTCTTGGTTTCCGGCTTCGCTACCGGCGTCGGCCTGTGCGCTTGCCGGTTTTACATCATCGGTATCCAGATACAGCAAATCGCCGATCTCGATCACCGTTGCCGAATCGACCGGTATCACCACCGGGCGCGTATCTCCATACCTCCATCGCAATTGATCGCTCATGTTTGGCTCCTGTGGAAAGAAGTTGTGGATTCTAAGGAATTGTCACTGTCGCCTTTCGCTCCGCGAAATAGCGATATCACTGTGTTTCGAGTTTGTTTCGAGCGCGATGCACTATCTATTGCTCTTTCACGGAGTGAAAGGCAACAGAGATCGCACCGCGCGAACAAAGTCGCTCACAGTGGAGACATTGCTCGCTCCTTCGGCCAGCGATTGCTCGCGCGAGATTGGTCGGCTGTTACTTCGTGCAGTTGGATCCTGCCAGCGGCGCGCCTGCTCCACTAGTTCAGCACGTTCTTGAATAAGCGACCGCACGGTTGCTTCGTTCGGAGCTTCAAACAACGTCTGTAAGAACGACTCGCTGACAATCCCCTTGGCAGCAGCGTCGCCGGTCGCCGGATCCGGCAGGCGGTATTCACTGAGCAGCGTTTGCACGGTTGCACGTCGCCGCGCGGCCGCTTCTCCCGCCAGTTGTTGGTCGATCTGCTGCCGCAATCGTTGCAGCTCGGCAGCTTGCTCGCGACAGAGTTGCTCGAAGAGATCCGGCGTAGCTGCTGCTGAATCAGCGCCACTTGCACTGGCGTTTTCCGCGGTTGCCCCATCTGTTGAAATCGATTGCGAGAACATTGTTGCCAAAGGGTTTGTTGCCGCGACTTCACTTGCGGTGGCTTTAGGTGCATTCGCCGATTCGACCGTTCCATCAGCCTGCGCGGCACCGATCACACCGTCTTGCTCGAATAGCCCCCGCGTTGTCGCCGGATCGGCCACCAGGTCCACCCCATGCACCGCCAGAATCTCTTCGACGATAACCGTTTCGCCACGTCGCGCAGTACGCGCCTGTACATGGTGAGACAGGCCAACTTGGTGCGGGGCGTGTTCGGCATCCCACAGCAGTTGCTCCGCCAATGGGTGTTTGGGATTGAACCGCAGGTCACCAAACAAACCGTCGTCGCGGGCATGCACATTCTGGATCGCACCGATCCGATCCTGATAGTCGCGCGGGGCTTGGGGGTTCCCCTTGGGATGATTGACGTTGACCTTCACCCCTTCGTACAGCGCGGCGGCACGTGTGAGAGTTGCGGGTGGGTACTCGCGACCATTTCGCGAATGCCGCCCGAGTAGTTTTACCCCACGCAATAGCCCGGCCGCACGATCGATCCGCAGGCCGACCCCATGCGAGTCGCAGTATTCAGAGAGTCGCTGTTCCATATCTGTATTCCTCCAAGGCGAAAACGTGCAGCGCGCAGCGGTAGCGCAAAATAGGGGATCAGTAGAGCAAACGAGAGCACAACGCTACGAAGAAACTGCCACCATGAATCAGAATTTGAAGCCGAGCTAAACAGCCGCAGAGATGATCTCCGTTGCGGCCCGATTATCGGTCAAGAACGAGTGTTAGTATACAAAAGTACATCTATTTTATCAAGCGCGTTTTAAGGCCACGTTGCGAAATATATTTCCTGGCGCGAGATGCATTACAATGCAGGAAGATAGTTTGGATGATCAACCGAACTCGCCGCTCAATATCTATAAGGGGGAGCCTTCACGATGGACGCAGCCGCACCAAATACGGAACAGTTTGACGACTCGCAAAAGCGTCCCTCTCGTAGAAGTATCTGGCCCACGTTACTCACCGTAGGCGCGGTGGTCCTGGTGTTAGCGGCAATAACATTTCTTGCTCGGCGTGCCACAAAGGATACCGAAAATTGCCTTACCTGCGCAAACAATATGCGTCAACTAGGTCTTGCGGTACTTATGTATCAAACCTCCCGTAAGGAACAAATTCCCGTTTACACGGTCGACGCGAACGGTAAGCGATTGTACAGTTGGCGAGTTCATGTGCTCCCTTACATTGAGGAGAAGTCGCTCTTCAATCAATACAATTTCAAAGAGCCATTTGACAGCCCGCACAATCAAAAATTCGCCAACAGAATGGACACTGAATTTTGTTGCCCATTTCACGAATCAACTTCGGAGACGTCCTACTTCTTGGTCACCAAGAATGGCAAGGTCGGCGAGTGCGAAATCGACGGCGAGAAGGTGCTGATGATTGAAGTGCCTGACCGCAGGGTGAACTGGCTTTCACCGCATGGGGAAGTCGAATGTGATGAGATCCCTGCAATTCGCGCGCGGATTAAAGAGATGGGGCATCCGTTGGGGATCGGCATCGTACTGGTGGATGGCAGCTTCAAGCGGCTCACTGAGTAATACCGTAAGAACCAGGGGCTAGCGCCCTGTGGCTGATAGTAACGAACTGAGGGCTGGCCGCTGCCCTGTCACCGCCGTGCAATCACTCCCAAAAACCGCTCATACGCTTCATCCCACTGCGGCTGATTTTTTGGCGTGTATTCCTCCACCGAAAAACTCTGCCGCACCACAGCGCGTGCTTCTTGAAGAGAACCGATCGCACCATCGGCGATTGCCTGCACCAGCAAGTTGCCAATCGCGGTCGCCTCGACAGGGCCGGCCACAACAGGTCGCTGAGTAGCATCGGCCGCCATCTGACAGAGCTGCCGGTTCTGCGTTCCTCCACCAACAATGTGTACGGTGCTGAGTCGGCTGCCGGTCAATTCCTCCAACCAACCAAGCACCTGACGATACTTGAGTGCTAAGCTCTCCAGTGCACAGCGAATGATCGCACCTTCGTTCGCCGGTGGCGTCTGTCCAGTCTGCGTGCAATAGTCGCGAATGGCAGTCGGCATATCCGCCGGAGCCAGGAAGCAGGGATCATCCGGATTGATAAACGCGGCCAGCGGGGGTGCTTCGCTGGCGCGCTGCGTGAGATACTCCCACGAGTACGTCGTGCCTGCCTCGCTCCAGACGCGGCGGCATTCTTGCACCAGCCACAGCCCGCAGATGTTCTTGAGCAAGCGCGTCGTACCGCCGACGCCACCTTCGTTCGTGAAGTTCCGCGCTAGACACTCCGCGTTGATCACGGGGTGCGGCAGCTCTACACCCATCAATGACCAAGTGCCAGAACTGATATAGCACCAGTCGGGCTTGTCACTGGTGGCGCTGGCGGCAGGAACCGCTGCCACGGCGCTGGCCGTGTCGTGTGTGCCTGGCACCACGATCGGTATCGTGCGTTTCAGGCCCGTATTGGCGGCGACGGTTGGCAGCAGAGTGCCGAGCTTGTGACCTGGCTGGATCAGATCTCCCAGGATGTGCGTTGGCAGTTGCAGCTTCTCGAATAAGTCGACAGCCCAGATTCCCTCGCGTGGGTTATGAAACTGCGTCGTCGATGCGATGGTGAACTCGTTAGCCTTCACACCGCTCAGCAACCAATGAAACAGGTCGGGCATCATCAAAAACGATTCGGCCTTTTCCAGGATGGGAGAGTTGGCCTGCTTCATCGCCAGCAACTGATACAGCGTATTGATCTGCATGAATTGCAAGCCAGTCTGTGCATAGATCTCGTCGCGCGGAATGAGCGAGAATGCCAGCTCTTGCATGCCGTCGGTGCGAGGGTCGCGGTAGTTGTACGGATTGCCGAGAAGTTCATCGCCACGGCCAAGCAGTCCAAAGTCGACCCCCCAGGTGTCCACGCCAATGCTGCGAATGCGCTCGCCATGCAGCGCCGCCGCGGCACGCAGGCCGTTGACCACGTTCGACCACTGGTGGAGCAGGTCCCAGTACAGGTGCCCGGCGGCAGGGACCGGCCCATTCTCAAAACGATAGATCTCCTCCAGCGCCAGACGTTTACCATCAAAGGTACCGGCCAGGTGCCGCCCGCTGGATGCCCCTAGATCAATGGCCAGATAGACTGACGTTGCCATTTCGGTTCCCTTCTGAAAATCGGCACTGTAAACGAGCAGCACGGTCGCCGTGGACTTTGACGGCGGGGGACAGATGGCTCCTGGCGCGTATATATCCCTGCTGCCGCCGCATAGAACGCTGATGTTGACGCAACGACTAGCACGCGTCAAGTCTTTAGCCTGCAAGTAGTTCTAAAAAGTCGTTACCCCCTTGTCGCCACCGCTGAACCTGCCTGAGCCGTGCCGCGGTGGTCGTCAAGCTTAAGAACTGCCGGTTGAATGGACGATAACGCCAGTAACGCCGCGATAGTTGACTTCCTAGAGCAACATTAGTATCTTTTTTCTAAGGGCCTAGTCTCATGTTCTTACCGCTGGCTCCTTCCTTTATCGGACCCGCCGTCGTCCCTATGTCTGAGTTGCCCTCCGTCCAACTTCCTGTATTGCAGCCTGGTGCTGTGCCGACGGCCTCGCCCGAACTCCTTGAGCAATTGAAGGTTGCAAGCGAGCGGCTGGAGACAGCCACACCTCAGGAAATCCTCCAATGGGCTGTCGATACTTACTACCCCAAGCTGACCATGGCGACCGCCTTTGGTCCCGAAGGGTGCGTGATCATCTATATGTTGTCGCAGATCCAGCCAAAGGTACACGTCTTTAACCTGGACACCGGGTACCAGTTTAAAGAGACCCTGGAGCTGCGCGACGAGATTGCGCGACGGTACGGCATTGAAGTCGAAATGAAGCAGCCGGATACCACCGTTGAGGAGTACGAAGCGGCCAATGGCGGCCCGTTGTATAAGACCAACCCCAACCAATGCTGCGCCGACCGCAAGGTGAAGGTACTGAAGCAGGCCTCCGTCGGCTGGTCCGCCTGGATGAGCGGCATCCGTCGCGATCAAAGCCCGGACCGTGCGGCGGCTCCAATCGTCGGCTGGGATAAGAAATTCGGCCTGGTGAAGATCAGCCCGTTGGCCAATTGGACGAAGAACGAAGTCTGGAAGCTGATCACCGAAAAGAACATTCCGTACAACCCATTACACGATCAAGGCTACGCCAGCATTGGTTGCTGGCCTTGCACTCGGTCGGTGATGTTTGGCGAGGATGAACGCGCCGGGCGTTGGAGCGGATTTGCCAAAACCGAGTGCGGGCTGCACACGTCGGACTGACAATGTAGTCATCTTGCTCCGTACTGTATTCATTTCGCTCCGCGAGATGATGAACCGGTTGTGTGCCACTGGCTCTGCCAGTGCGATCGATGTATGACGTACCTCTCCCTCCGGGAGTCGACGCCCCAGCGTCGGGTGAGGGCCGGTGAGCGAGTAGATTGGCGAGAGTAGAAAGTAGAGCAAAGCAGCGACCTAAACCAGAATTCCCGCAACGTGACCAACGCATGAAAGTCTTTGCCAAAACTGAATACGCCTGTATCGCGGTGCTGGAGTTGGCACAGACGTACGACTCGGGCGATCCGGTGCGGATCCGCGACATTGCCGATCAGCATGGAATTCCGTCGCGGTTTTTGGTGCAGATTCTGTTGCAACTCAAGGGAGCCGGTCTGGTGGCCAGCACGCGCGGCGCTGCCGGTGGCTATCAACTCGTGCGCTCGCCCGACGAGATTACGCTGGGCGAAGTGATGGGCACCATCGACGGTAATGAGCCAATCAACACTTCGACCAGCAGCGACTCGCCCATCTCGCGCGTGCTGCTGCGTGCCTGGCGCACCGTCGCCGCCAAGGAGCACGAGATGCTCAAGGAAATCACCTTTGCTGATTTGGTTGCCAGACTAAAGGGTGAAGTCGAGCAGATGTATTATATCTAGAACTAAGCGTGCTCTGATTTAGGCTTGGTAGGAGTGCACGCAAAGCCGCAAAGGATATAGCGCAACCGGTATCCGAAATATCCTGCCTATTCCTTTTGGACAACGCACAAAGATGAGCACGACGAACAAGATGAGGATTAATGTCACCTTTGCATCCCTCAGGGGCCTGTAAGAAATCTTGTGTCAGCTAGCAGGAAATGGTAGCTATCACTTCCTTTTTCTGACACAGGAGACAGACGCATGGATGCGAGATTACAGCA
>JAWXCH010000403.1:0-3430 GCA_034440595.1 Planctomycetota bacterium
CCTGGCACGCACGCAGTCGGAGTATGCCCGGGGTGTGAAAAACTCACCTGACGTTTTTTCGGCAACCGAGAAGTACGTCGAGATCAAGCAGCGCTATGCCGCAATTCGCAGGGATTACCAGCTGGCCAAGACCGATCTGATGGCGATTTTAGGAAAGTGAGTTTGCAGCACATGAAAGCAGCAGTAGTGACAGAGCAAAACGGGCGTTGGGTAGTTCGTGAAATTTCCAAGCCAGTGCCCGGTGACGGCCAGGTTCTGATCAAGATTCACGCAAGCGGGCTGTGCTACACCGATGTTCACCAAACCAAAGGCGAATTGCCGATCAAATTTCCCTGCATACTCGGTCACGAACCGGTGGGCGAAATAGTCGAACTCGGCTCCGGCGTGCGCTCGAGAACGCTTGGACAGCGCGTCGGCGTGCCCTGGGTGCAAGTCGGTTGCAACAGTTGCGAGTGGTGCCTGCGCGGAAAAAACGCGTTCTGTCGGCAGGCATTCGGCACCAGCGCCAGTATGCAGGGCGGACACGCAGAGTACATGGTGGTTTGGGCGGACGGCACCATGCCGATTCCGAAAGAATTATCTTACGAAGAAGCAGCACCGATTTTCTGCGCCGGTTACACCGTGTGGAGCGGTCTGCGAATCGCCCAGCCACAGCCGGGAGACAGGATCGCTGTGATCGGCATCGGCGGACTCGGCCACCTCGCGGTGCAATACGCGGCCGCCAGTGGTTTTCACACGATTGCAGTCACGCACTCCGAGGACAAGAAAAAATTGTCGATGGAACTGGGTGCCAGTGAAGTAGTTAGCAACGTCAAAGAATTGGCTGAATGTGGCGGTGCGGATGTAATTCTCGCCTGCAGTAACTCGGCAGAACAAACCATGGACTGCATTAAGGGCATACGTCCCGATGGTCGGTTTATGGTCATGGGTGTTTATAAAGAACCGTTCCAGGTCAACTTGATGGACTTATTATTCAAGCGCGCCCGCATCATTGGCTCGATTCAGAACGGTCCGGAATACTTGTACGAAGCGCTCGACATCGCGGCGAAGGGCAAAATCAAAGTGATGACAGAGGGTTTCAAACTCGATGACGCGGTCACAGCCTATGACAAGGTGGCAAAAGGCGACGTGCGGTTTAGAGCCGTTTTGACCCTGTAACGCCCTGGCGTAAATACTGTCGAACATTTACACCCGGATTCATTGCGTTTTGAGCTTATGCATTTTTGTTTAAGATTCAGGAGGCAACAAGCCGACTGCGGGCTGTTTTCGCGCTGTAAAGCAATGATCCAATTGGTTTAGTTCTCGGGGATAATTAGCTTTGAGCGTGATAACCTTGGACCTGACTGATTGTCGCGTCATAACCGCATTCTGGAGTTGTGCATCATGGAAGTAGCCGACCGCCTCAAGGCGATCCCGCCTTACGTCTTCGCTGAAATTGGCAAAAAAGCCAGAGCCCTGGCTCAGACTGGCGTTGACGTCATCAATTTAGGAATCGGAGCGCCCGATCAACCGACGCCGCGTCACGTTGTCGATGCAATGCACGAAGCGATTGAAAAGCCGGCCAATCATCAATACCCTCCATTCGGCGGCACGCCTCAATTCAAAGAAGCTGCTGCTCAGTGGGCCAACAAAAGATTCGGTATCAATATCGAAGCCGAAACCGAAGTGACCACACTGATTGGCTGCAAAGAAGGGCTTCACCACCTGCTACTCGCCTACATCGGCACTGGCGACATCGCCTTGATTCCCGATCCTGCATATCCTGTTTATAAAACATCAACAGAACTGGCAGGCGGAACCCCGCATTTCATGCCACTCTTGCCAGAAAACAATTATCTCCCTGATTTGGATGCGATACCAGATTCGGTAGCACAAAAGGCAAAAATCCTTTTGATCAACTATCCGAACAATCCAACCGCAGGCATTGCCGACATGGCTTTCTTCGAGAAAGTGGTGGCATTCTGCAAGAAGCACGACATTTTGCTTTGCCACGATAACGCCTACTCCGAGATGACCTACGACGGCTACAAAGCACCGTCGATTCTTCAAGTCAAAGGCGCAAAAGACATCGCGATCGAACTTCACACCATGTCAAAAACATACAACATGGCTGGATGGAGACTCGGTTTCGCAATCGGCAACAAGACAGCGATTGCCAACCTCGCCAAGATCAAATCCAACGTCGACACCGATGTTTTCTCAGCTATTCAAGTGGCTGGTATCGCCGGTCTCAACGGTCCAAGAGATCACATCGATCACTGCAACAAACTCTACGAAGAGCGTCGTGACCTGGCTGTCATCGAGTTAAAAAAACTCGGTTGGGAAGTCGAACCAGTCAAAGCGACCTTCTACATGTGGCTGCCTACGCCGAAAGGCATGGGTTCAGAAGAGTTCAGCACATTGATGCTCAACACTGCAGGCATCGTCGTCCCGCCAGGCAACGCCTACGGTCCGGGTGGCGAAGGCTACTTCAGAATCTCGCTCTGCGTCAGCAAAGAGAGACTGCAAGAAGCGTTTGACCGCATGGCCAAGCACTCAATCACATACGACATGCTGAGCGCCGCCAAAGTTTAGTTCAGGCGAACCGTAAGCGTTAAGACCGAAACAAAATCGATTGATGCCAAGGTGTTTCACGCGGATCATTGCGATTCGTTCACTCGATTGCCAGGCGTGCGTGCGCTGATTGCCCTCCACATACGCTTCCGCTCGCGGATAACCCGGCGTCGCGCTGGCGCAGACGCGACTGTCCATATAAAATATGGAGCCTATAGATTTCCGTTTATCCGGGAATAAGATGGCATAGGCGCGGGGAAGGCCTCTTTTAGCATGCTACAAAACCAGCAAAATCAAAAATCGACAGCAATTTTGCCTGGATGCCCATCCATTCAAATCGTGCACCACATGCTCGCGGAAGCCCTGGACAACCAGGATCGCAGCGTCGAATGCGCCTGGAAATCTGAGGACCAAACCAAAGTATTCACGCTGAGTATCAAGTCGGATCCGATCGGACGCGACCCTACTTGGCAGCTCTATCAGTCGACTGGCGGAACTCCAGCATGTCTCTGGCAGTACGCCAGCTGCGACACGCTGATTGTGTTAAACCGCGTAATGACCTCGTGTGGCCAGACTGTTTCACCGGTGCAATTCACCACCGTCGGTCGGGGCAGCATGCAGAACCAGACCAATGCGTCGGTGCAAGCGACAAACGAAGACTTCTATTACGAGCCCTCGAGCGGGCAAGCCCAGCGCAAAACCATCCCGCTGCCGGCGATGAGCAACTCGCAAACAGCACTGTCCAAGCGCAATACCGTTCTCAATGGCGAGCTTTCCTTCATCCAGATTTCGGCGTTATTGCAATCGATTTTCCTTGCCAAAATGACTGGCCGTTTGCAGCTTGATAGTTCCGAAGGTGCCGCCGAAATATTTTTCG
>JAWXCH010000404.1:0-8658 GCA_034440595.1 Planctomycetota bacterium
AAGATTCTCGACTGCAGCCACCCGTAGGTGTCTGGGCAGTGTCTCAGTCCCAATGACGCGGGTCGTGCTCTCACACCCGCTACCCATCATCGCCTTGGTGAGCCATTACCTCACCAACAAGCTAATAGGATGCAGACCCGTCCTCCGGCGGAATCACACCTTTGATCCGGAGATATTATTCGGTATTACCTGCAGTTTCCCGCAGCTATCCCGAACCCGAGGGTAGGTATCTACACATTACTGTCCCTTTCGCCGCTAGAGTATTGCTACTCCCGCTCGACTTGCATGCCTAATCCACGCCGCCAACGTTCATTCTGAGCCAGAATCAAACCCTTCAATTTTGTTTGCTTATCGAATGAAACCGAAGCCTCATTCGAGTTGACTAGCCAAAACTGATTCCAGATTCGATCTGAAAACTTTTTAATACCGAAAAGCCAAGTCCTTTCACCGCAATTGCTTGCAGCTTCCGTTCTCAGCTCGCCAGCGTACAGTCTTGTACTGGCTGAACTTCAAAAAGAGATCAACTACCGAATTGTCAAAGATCTAGCGCTTAAAGCAAATAGCTACCAACATTAAAACTGTCGGTAACGGGTGACCCATGAACTAGGCTCCCCCAAACAAGATCCAGTGAACAAATTTCGTTGCTCACAGGTTCTTCGTATTTGAGAGCCTGGAGCCGGTTTTGTCAACCGGCTCGAGTCACTTTTTTCGACCTTAATGTTCCCCGAGTTGAATCGCTGGCATTACTGCCGGCATATCCTACTCAAACACGCAAAACTGCGTTGGTCGAATAAAAATCCCCAGAACACTTAGTACGCAAGCCAAGCTAGTTGGTTCTCAAATTGCTTTGAAAAACCGGCTCAGCGAGCGTCACTTCCGCTCCAGGGAAGAACCAATCATATCGATCTGCTGAAAAGAGTCAACAGGGGTGGGGGAAAATTTCGTAGACTCACGGATCGAAAGCGGTAACGCGTTATTCCGCGACAAGTTGCGTTCGTCGACTAACATTCCGTGAGACGCTAGAGTTTGCCGAATGGCAGCCAGATTTCTGAATTTTCAATGACGCATTTTTTGAAGTCTACAGTTAAAGTACTGAGTTCCGACCCATTCTAGTTCAGCACTTGTGGAATTCCGCAGCCCGGTTTGATTCAATGTCGCAGCAAAAAATCCTGTTTCTACTTAATCAGTTGGTGGTAGGTGGCACAGAAAGAAACGTAGTCGTTTTGTCGCAGAACCTGGACCACGCTAAGTACGAAATCAAACTTTGGACGTTGCTGCCAGGTGGTGGTTTTGAATCCCGTGTAGTTAATACCCCGGTTAAGATTCACTGCCTGAATCGAAAATCGCCTAGAGATCCGATCTTTGCGCTGCGTGCCGCCTGGCAAATTGCCCGAACCGATGCCAGTCTAGTCCATACTTTCCTGCCAACGATCGGGTTCTACGCCGCCCTGGCACGCCGGCTGTTTTTCCTTCGCAAGCCGATCATCCAGTGGGTAGGTGCCTCAAACTTTGAGTCGCCGCGGACACGGCTCTATTGGAAATGGCTTTGCGGAAGTGTTGACCTGCTGATCGCCAATTCAGAATCCGTAAAGCAGGAACTGATTAAGCTCGGTGTAGACCCGGCTAGAATTGTCATCATCAACAATGGTCACGATCTGGCGGCTTATAAGAAACCAGTTGACGTGGCAGCGGTTCGGTCGGAGTTTCAGTTACAACCGGACCAAAAATTGCTGCTATGTGTCTCGCGACTGGTAAGCTACAAGCGAGTGCGCGATGCCATCGACGCAGTGCCACACATTCTCGCCAAAGGACACAACGTAAAACTGGTGATTGCTGGCGATGGAGAAGAACGAGAATCCCTTAGCCAGCAAATCAAGGAACTTGGCCTAACCGATCGGGTCTTGTTGTTGGGCAACCGCGCCGACGTGATTGAGCTGCGTCGTAGCGCTGACCTGTTTCTGTACCCTTCTGAAGTCGAAGGGCTGTGCAACTCGGTCATTGAAGCTTGCCTGGCACGAATGTCGATTGTCGCCTGCGCAGCACGCGGGGTTGTTGACGTAGTTCAAAACGAGAAAGAGGCATTGCTCGTACCCGAACGCTCGCCGGAGCGTCTAGCGAGCGCCGTAGATGCCCTGCTTCGCGATCCGGCCAAAGCGGAGCGACTGGCTGCGGCAGCAGAAGAACAGGCGAACCGCCGCTTCGGCATGCCCGCATTTGTGGAACAAATCTCAGCAGTCTACGACCGCTTGATTGCGAAGGGGAGTTAAGCACTACCAACGACGTTGCGAATCAGTTCAATGAACATCTGATACCGTTGTTCGATTGTCGGCAATTGTTCGACAACCTGGCGGCCTCGCGAAGTGAGTTTCTCCCACAATTCCCTGTCGGTCAGTAACGTTGCAATCTGACCGGCCGCCTGTGCCGCGTCGCGCGGGGAATAATACAACGCCGCATCCTGGCAAACGTCATGTGCAAAGTCGAGGTCGGTCGTCACGATCGGCAATCCCATGGCCATCGACTCTGGATAGGTCGCCGAAAATGTTTCCAGCAGTGTCGGCAAAAAGCTGATATCGCACGACTGATAAAGTGCCGGGCCATCTGCGATATCGACTTTGCCCACATTGACAATTCGATCCTGAACCGAAAGTTTTTCGGCTCTTTGCAGGATCGTTTGCCAGATGCGGTTCCCGCTGGGCAATGTCAAAACAAACTCGAAATCGGTATTGGGTAATCGCTTGGTCAGCTCGCGTGCCACCGCCGGAATGATCTGCAAATTCTTATGCCAGTAAGGTGCCGAAAAACAGAGGATGCGAACCTTCTTACCGGTTACTGGAAACGGCTTGGCCGGCACATTCTGACGGTAGTGGTCTCCGCAGGTGTTGGTCACGACATGGCATGTCGACAACGGAATTCGCAGACGCCGGTGCAGGCCGAGCTTGGCCGTCTCTGCCTGTGTGGTCCAGCTTGTTGCCTGTCGAATCCACCAGCTTTTGTAGAGGACCATCCCGAGCCGACCGAGCCACTCCTTGGGAAACTGCGTACGAAATGCCGTCCAACCAAAGTGCGATATCCAGGGGTCATTGCACCCGAGTAAATGGGGCGAATTGAACTTCACATAGGCCGGCCCGGCCAGCGTGAACACCAGGTTCGCGTCAAAATCGTCGGCAAATTCTCGCAAAGTATTGCGGCTTTGGCGATTTCGAGCCGGCGACTGTTCGAGAATGAGCGTTTCCGGGGGCAATTGTGCGCCAAACCGATCCAACTCAGCTTTCAGTTTGCTAGAAATCGCAAATCGCCACGCAATCGACCGATCCGTCTGGCTGTTCTGGATCGCGTGCAAGATGAGCATGCAGGCGGTCTGCAACGCACCACCGACATTCAATGTGGTGCCGTTGAACAAAACTCGTTGTGGTCGGTCGGTGTGAGTCGGTTCAAAAACCATCGCCATTTCGCAGGTTCAGAGAAGGGGAATTTAGGGGGAGACTCAACGCCGCAGTAACAGCGCTTTCCAGGTCATCGCAGTGATGCGACGGGCGGGAGCGTATGCAAAGCCAACGAATAAAACGGCGATGCTATGGGATACAACGACTGAAATAGCACATCCTAACCCAGCGTAAATTGGTATCAGAATCAGACCTAGGGCCAGGAATAGCGTGGCACTAACCGCCGAAACCGCCAGTGTGAAGTAGATCCGGTTTTCGCTAGTAATCCAGATGTTTTGTGCTCCAGCCAGCGACACCGGCACAATCATCCAAATGAGAACGGCCAAGCTAGAACTCCCTGCGCTGTAGGCTGAACCGTACAGAACCTGAATGATCCACGGCGCAAGCAAAGACGTGGGAATGGCTACCAGCAATCCGAACAGCGCCATGGCCGTCAAAGCACCCTGCAGTCGGCTGTAATACAGATCCGTATCGACTTTTTTGGCGTTCAATATCGCGGGGGCCACAGAATTGCAGGCTATTACCGGAACGACGTAACAGACTTCAACCAACGTCGCCACCACTCCATAGATGCCTAGCTCGTGGTCGCCATGAAAATACCACACCAACAAACGACCGATCCGAGCATTGATCGTGAACGCGAAGAACGCCGCTAGTGCCAGCGGCCAGCCGGTCGCCAGTAACATTTTGGCTTGCTCTCGACTAAACGTCCAGTGCCGAAAATGTTCGCCGGACATCCAATAAGCCACACCCAACCCGATTGCAATGAGCGCATAATCGACCGCGTAGGATGCGGCAAAATAAAAGACGTCCGCCGCCGCCAGGATGAGGGCGATTCGCAGCACGCTTACCATGAGGAAGCTGATCTTTCGAGCAATGGCGGTCTTTCGCGTTTCCACCTTCGCGACAAACCACAGGTTGAGCGTGTCCACGCTTTGGCTTAGCAGTGCAGTCCCTGTTAAAGCAACCATGCCGATCGTAACAGGGCCAACGTAGGTCAAGTTAAACGTTACCAGCATCAATGCCCATGCGATAAATCCAGATGCCAGTTTCAACGTAAACGCCGTCCCCAGAAGTTCGTTCTTGCGATCTGGATTGTTGACCAGTTCTCGAATCACGATATGGTCAATTCCAAGTAGCACGATCGGCAACAGAACCATCGAATACGATGCGGCAAACGCGAGAATGCCCGCATTGGTGGGCAGCAGATACCGCGAGATCCACGCGGTAATGAGGATCCCCCCGCCGAGTCGCAGGATGTACTCGCTGGACTGCCAACTCAGGTTGGAGATGATTCGCCCCGTGCTGGCGCGACCTTCTATCTGACTCCGAATCGCCGCTGGCAAAAGCTTGATGCAGGATTCGATTAGCGACATGGAAGGTTTGGCCAACTAGGTTGCAAGCGTGCCGAATGGAGCGAATATCAAATATGCAAAAAACGCCAGCTCTCGTCGTGGACCGGTTCCCGAATCTCCCAGTTTATCATGCCGGGCACAATTCGTCGTGTCGCGTTGCAACCGTCAAACTCGTCAACACCATGAAAAACCGCATCTTTAGAACGGTGTGGTTGCGTTGATCATTTAAGTTCATTTCTCCCAAACAGGTTAGTCCATTTTCAATTGTTCCACGATTAGCCGCCCAATATTCAGCGACGCCGTGGCTGCCGGCGAGGGAGCATTCCAGACATTCAATATCCGACCGCGGCGCTCGATCAAAAAGTCATCCACCAGGCTGCCGTCTTGGAGGAGTGCCTGTGCTCGAACCCCTGCCGGCGCAGGACTGAGATCCTCGGCCTGAACCGCCGGTACCAATCTCTGAAGTGCCGTAACAAAGGCACGTTTTGATACGCTCCGCCAGATTTCAGATAGCCCGGCACGCCAATGTTTGCCTGCCAGCCGCAGAAATCCTGGATAACTGAGCGATTCCCACAGATCGCGGCAGGCAATGTCCCGCTTGCGATACCCCTCTCGGGCTAAGGCCAGGACCGCATTAGGGCCGCACTCGACCTGTCCGCCGATCATTCGGGTAAAATGCACGCCAAGAAATGGAAAATTAGGGTCCGGCACCGGATAGATCAGATTTCGGCACAGGTGCCGCGCTTCAGGTCGTAACGCGTAATATTCCCCGCGAAAAGGGACGATCCTGGCGGCGGTATCGTCGCCCGTGAGTCGTGCTACGCGGTCTGCCTGCAGACCGGCACAGGTCACCAGCGATTCGGCTGAAAAGCTTCCGGCGGTCGTGTCTATCACCAGCGGGCTGCGATCGACATGCACGGCAATCACTTTGGCGTTGCACTGAATCTCCCCTCCGGCGGATCGGACAAGCTCGGCCAGTCGTTGACTGACTTGCCGATAGTTTACGATGCCGGCTTCCGGTACATGAATGGCGCGAATCCCTGTTGCGTGCGGTTCGATCTCTCGCAATCGCGCTGGCTCGATCAATTCGCAGCGGACGCCGTTGGCGATTCCCCGCTGATATATGCGCTCCAGCCCAGGCAGTTCCGCCTCGCTGATGGCGACGATCACCTTTCCGCAGATTTCGTAGTCAATTCCCTGCTCGGCGCAAAACCGTTCCATGGCCAGCTTGCCAGCGCGACAGTTGATCGCGCGGAGCGAGCCGGGTCGGTAATAGATTCCGGAATGAAGAACACCAGAATTGTGGCCACTCTGGTGGGTTGCCAACTGAGGTTCTTTTTCCAGCACTCGAACTCTTTTGCCGGGAAAAGCCTGTTGGAACTGATACGCCGTCGCCAAGCCGATAATGCCCCCTCCAATAATCAGGCAGTCGGCGTTTAATGGCATAAGAGACTCGCCACCTGCATTAGTTACAAAAAAAGCCCACCACCATACGCGATCGGCATATGGTGACAGGCCTTGTTTTTAAACCCAAATACAATGTATCCCGGCATCTGCCACTCAAGCAGGTGACAATTTCTTACGCCTTGGCCTGATCAATGGCCGACTGCAACTGCGTCTTTGGTCGGACGCCAATGAATCGGTCAACGACTTCGCCACCTTTAAAGATAATCAGCGTTGGAATGCTGGATACGCCGTAGGTGGTCGCGGCATTCGGGTTCTCGTCAATATTGATCTTGCCGATCTTGAATGAGCCCGTGTTCTCGCTGGCCAGTTCTTCGATCATTGGCGCGATCATGCGGCACGGGCCGCACCAGGGAGCCCAAAAATCGACCATCACCGGCTGCTCAGCGCCGAGGACTTCTTGCTCAAAAGTGGCATCGGAAAACTCTTGGACTTTCGCCATGATCGCACTCTCCCACTGTAAAGATGCTCGGCCCCGTTGTACAAAAAATGAATCTGTATAAGTAAATACCGCAGTGGCCGCTCAATCTTACGCGACCGGCGGGCCGACCTTTGCCGATTCAAACAGCACGGAATTATAAATCCACGAAGGTGGGTGTCAACGCTGCCCCTTTTTTCGGAGACCCCGTTAATGGTGCCAGGACGCAATTCGGCTGATTTCACGCTACCTGTAACAATGCCTGCCATGATGGCATCTCAGCAGGCGGATGGCTCTGTTGATTGTCAATTGACCGAAATCGCCACCGATCGCCTGCCCCCGGGCGACGTTACGATCCGCGTTCGCTACTCTTCGTTGAATTACAAGGACGCCTTGGCGTCTCAGGGTCATGCTGGCGTGGTGCGGAAATTACCTCATATCCCGGGAATCGACGCCGCCGGCGAAGTGGTCGCAAGCGGATCGCCGCAATTTTCTCCCGGCCAGTCTGTGGTCATCACCGGTTTTGGCCTCGGTAGCGACCAATGGGGAGCCCATGCGCAGTTCATCCGTGTGCCGGCGGAGTGGCTCGTTCCACTGCCAGAAGGTCTGTCGCTGCGGCAGGCGATGATTTATGGAACCGCCGGAATGACGGCCGCGATGTGTGTCGAGCAATTGCTGGCGAATGATATCAGTCCAAGCAGCGGACCAGTCGTTGTTACCGGTGCCAGCGGCGGAGTTGGCTCGATTGCGGTTGGGATTCTTGGTCGGCTCGGGTTTGAAGTCGCCGCTGTAAGCGGCAAACCGGCGGCGGCCGAACTGTTAACAGGGCTGGGTGCTTCGCGCATTCTGTCGCGCGAAGAAGCAACCGACAGGTCAAACCGCCCGATGCTCAAAGCCACCTGGGCAGGTGCAGTCGATACTGTCGGCGGGTCGATACTTGCGACCATCGTCCGACAAATGCGATACAAAGGAACGGTTACCGCTTGCGGGCTAGTCGCTGGTGCCGAGCTTCCGCTCACTGTCTATCCTTTTATCTTGCGTGGAGTGCGACTGATCGGAATCGACTCTGGATTTTACCCGATTGAGCGGCGTGCTGCACTGTGGAGTAAGCTTGCCACCGAATGGCGCCCGGCCATGTTGGAGGAGCTTGCCGAGGAGGTGTCGCTACAGGATTTGCCTGCGAAGATTGAGGAAATCTTGCAAGGAAAGATCATCGGTCGCACGATCGTACGGGTTGATTGAGCTACCGAATTGTCACGTTATCTACCCGTAATTCCACCCCCCGAGGCGAATCCCCGCACGCCGGTCGAGCCAGCAACCGAAGGTGCGATATTCGATGGAATGGCACGTGAGGGTGCGGCACCGGATGGCCCAAATGAAGGTGCAACGGTTGAATTTTGCGAGCCTTGATATGGCACGACGCGAGTACCACCACGAGTCGTCATCTGCTTGCGAGGCGGTCGCGGAAGCGGGTAGTACGGATCCGAATCGCTGCCGCCGTAAGGTCGATAAAACTCGGAGTAATAATAGCGCGGCCCACTATAGACGGGCGAATGGCGGGGGGGAGAGTAGACGGCCGCTGGCATTGGTTGCGCGGCGGATTGCATTTGGCCCGGTTCGCCCGGCATCGGCTGCTCGCTCCAACCATCCCCGGACCAAACGGCCCAGCGACCAGTCGGTTGCAGGTACCACCACTTACCTTGATGCATGCGATATCGCCACGCCTCGGGCGATTCAGCTACCGGCTGGCTGGAGTCTGATTCTTTGGAGGTGGATTTGTCTTGCGAAGGTTGATCTGGCTTCACTTGAACTGAGTTGCGCCGGCTCGACTTGGCCGACTCAGCGTCGGGTATATTTGGCTCGCCTTCGGATTTTGTCGCTGGCTCTCTGGGCAAGACTAATTCAGGAGCATCCTCGGTAGAAATGGTTGCGGACGTACCGTCGTCGCTGGCCAAAACCGACTCTGCCGACGAATCGC
>JAWXCH010000405.1:0-5069 GCA_034440595.1 Planctomycetota bacterium
CGTGGACTGAAGCCCGGCAGCCGTGGCTTTTGCACCGTCGCCACCACCCCCGGCATGGTGCCGAATCTGGCCGATCGGCTGGAAGCACTCAGTGGGTACCGGCACCTGTATGTGCCCGGCGATCCAAAAAACCCGGTTAATTTTTCGTACCTGACGATGACGCTGGCTGGCCCGCAGGTGTACTTGTTGTCGCGGATTGCCGACGCCGGTCTGGACTACACACAGCGCACCAACAAACTGGCGCATCATCTAATTCTGGAGCAAAACGAACTGTCTCCGGCGGGTCCGGCGGAGCTGATGTTGCAACCTGGACTATTGGCCACGGCTTGGAGTGGTGACCCGCGAATTCTGCCGCCTCGATTGCTGCCCCCCTGCGAGACGGTGCCGCACAAATGCACGCTTTGGGAAAAAATCACCGGAGACGCGGGCTGGGGAGGATTCTTGGCCGAACCGCCCGGCGCGCTGCCTGGCGCGCCGGTTGTTTTGCTATATCGACCGGGCACGCCGGTGCTGGAACTGCTGGCCGAATCGCTGGCGCTGCTCCCGGCGGAGCGTCGCTGGCAGATCGCGTTCAGCACGTACTTTACCAAGCTGCCACCGGGGATTGAGTGTCAATGGCGGTGTGTGATTGAGGATAGCCCGGAGGCGCAGCAGATGGCGCGGCTACCGGGCAAGACGTTGATCTCGCTGAGTGAGCTGGCGGCCGAGCGGCGCACGGCCCCGGCCGGTCGGCTGGTGCAGGCGGCGCGGACGGGGGAGCTTCCCAAAGCAGTGGCGAAAGCTGCGGCTGCGACGGTCCCCAGTCTGCAACTAGATGACGAGGCGTTGGAACGGGAACTGACCGGCGGAGCGACGGCAGTCAAGTCGGCCAATGCCGTGGGCGCTGGTGCTGGCGGAGATTACTCAGTAGCCGTTGCACCTCCACCTGGCGTAATGGCGGTATTGGCAAGGTCGCAAATCAGTGCCGAGAACCAAGCACTGGCAGAGCGGATGCGGAGTGGTGCCAACTGCAAGCGCTCGCGTTGGCTTACATTTGGGATTGTGGCAGCGGTGCTGCTATTGCTGACAGCGGCTGGTGCCGGGGCGTGGTTGCTGCGGGATAGTTTGTCGGGGATGGTGTCTGGGGTGTTTTCCGGCACCGAGAAGGTGGAGGAAAAGCCGGAGGAAGTGAAGGCGGCAACGAATGCAAACGGAGCAGGAAATAAGATTGCACTGGAAGGTGAGAAACCGCCCGTTGCGCAGCCTGAGAAGAAGGTAGCGGATTCGGGCAAGCCTGAACAAGGAGGAGCGGGGAGCGACAAAGGCAATAGAGACGATGCGAAGAAGCCCGAAGACATTACACCTGCTAAACCAGACATGGCACCGCCTAAGGAAGAACCAAAAAAGACGCCGACTCCACTAGTCGTTGAGCAATCAGAATATGCCATCGACCTGCCAAAGAAAGTCGGTTTGGTCGCAATTGCACCTGAGAAACTTCCCGAAGCGCTGAACACAGCTTTTCAGGAACAGGAGCTCAAACTCGCCGGATTCACATCTCCAAACGTTAGTGCAAAAGGAACTTACTTTTCTTTGCAGAAACCAGACAGTTCTTTTGAAATCAAAATGATTCAGGGATTCAACGAAAGTCCGTTAGCAAAAATTGCTTCGGCCGAAGGTGTGTTTCGATTTGCATGGCATAATAATGAGGAACCGCCGCCGGAAGCAGAGTACTTGCGCAATTGCTCGATTCGGTTTACAGATTCCGCCGGCAAAAAGAAGACTCTATTTTTTCGAACAGCAACAGAAGGGGAGGCTATTCGCTTTTCAGCCTGCCTGGGGAAAGGTAACGCTTTCAAAGAACTCATTGTCAGAGAGAATTTGGAACATCCACTTCGCATCGAGTCAAAGAAACCGGAACTCAAGATCACAAATCTAAAGGAATGGCAAAGCTTCGCCACTTCGGATTCACCGCTTCGCGCTGATCTTTGTTTCGCCGGTCGCTTCTGGTTTTCATGCGAAGCCAAGCTGGATAACAAACGATCTCCAGAAGCAGTGCATATAACATCGCAGTTCATTGGCGTAAAACTTAAGTCTCCTTGGAGTGATTTGATACCACGGAAGTTGATTCAGCAAGAAAGTATCTACAGTATCGACCCAGAAACACTGCCTGATCAAGTTCGATTTATGCAAGTGAAAAAAGCAGATTTTGAACGTGCAATTGCTGATACAACTGAGAAGTTGAAGGCCAAGGATGTTAAAGACAAGAAGACACTGGAAAAAACGTTGGAATCTGACAAGCAGAGCAGAGAAAGGTTAGAAAAAGAGATTAAACAATGCGAAGACGAAAGCTTCAAGATTCTCGAAACATGGAATAAACTCTCCTCTCAGCATGTTGATTGGAATCTATTCGCCACTCTCGGCAACAACGAAGTCCGTATTGCTACATCACAAAAACAAATCGCGGAAGATAAACCAACTGGGCAATCCAAATGACCAACCATCAACAAATCGTCGATGACATCCGCGCGATTCTGTACAGTCCTGCGCCGGATACGATCGATCAGCTCCGTGCGATTTTGCCCCGGTACAGTGCCGCTTGTCGGGAGCTGAATGTCCGGCTGGCGCGTTGCGGTGAGTTGCTGCGCGCTGGTCTGCGGAGCGAGGCGATCCATCAGGCCGACATTCAGCCGCGACTGCTCGATCAGGTTGCCACGCTCGACTTCACCGAGCGCGAGCAGTTGCTCCCGTTTTTGCAGCAGGTTGGTGTGCCGCAGCCCGTTCCGCTGCAAATGGACATCGCCGCCGAGCTGAATGAGGCCTATGCCATCGAGGATCCGCTGCGCGAATTGCTGGATAAGCACCGTAGGTTGGCGCTGTCGCGTGCGCCGTTGTCGTCGCGGATCCAAGTGCTGCGCAAGATATCGCATGCCGATGAGAATAATCTGGTTTGGCGCGAGGATTTGCAGCTTTATGAGCGCGAGCGGATTCGCCAGATCGAAGGGGAGGTGGCGCAGGCGACCAGGGAGGGAGACGCCTCGGCGCTGGCCGTATTGCAGCGCGAGTTGCAGGATGAGCCGTGGCTGGAGCAACCCCCGGTGGCCCTCTGCCGCCGAACGGTCGAGGCCAGGCAGCACCGTGGCAGAGAACTGGCCAGGGCCGAACTGGTTAGCTACGAGCCGAAACTGAACGACGCCTATTCAGCCCTGGACGCGGCAGAAGGTCGCGCGATCCGCATCCGCTGGTTTGACGCGCTATCGCGTGCCGATGTTGATTCTTCTGACCCGGTGGTCGATCGTGCCGAGCCGGCTTTGCAGTGGCTGGCCGAATTAGACCGCCAGGATCAAGAGCAAGCCGGTTTTTCGCGGGCTGTTGCCGAATTGGAAAACTCGCTGGATGGCGAGCCGACTGCGCTGGAGTTGGAAAAGCGATTTCATACGGCCACACGCTATGGCCGGGAATTGCCGCACGCTCTGACGCAGCGATTGCACTCACGCATGCTGGCTGTGGAGTTGAATCGCAGCCGGCGGAGTCGCTTGATCGCAATGATCGCCGTCCTGTTGATTGCAACGGCAGCCTCGGGCATTGGCTGGCTGATCTGGCAGTCCAGTGTGAATAGCGAAGTCCGCGATCATAGCACGGCTTTGAAATCGCTGATGGATGGCGGCCAACTGGACGCTGCACAGAACAATCTGAAGGAGATGGAGAATAGCCGCCCACGAATTGCGGCCAGCGGACAGGTTCAGGAATTGAAAGCTCGCCTGACGCAGATGATTTCGGATGAGGCACAGCGCCGGCAGACGTTGGAGCAATTGCTGAGTGAGCTTTCCGATCCACGGAACGCCGATACTGCGAAGATGGACCTGGCACGCAAGCTGGCCAAGCAGCCCGATGAGAAAGCGCGGCTGGTAACAATTGAGGACCAGAGTCGCCAGTACCAGCGCAAGCTGCAAAGCGAACGAGACAGCGCTTTTGCCGCGCAGCAGCAAGAACTCAATAAGGATTTGGTAGCACTGCAGAAACTGGAGGTCAGCGACCCCGCGCGTGTCCCTGCCGAACTGGCCATTCTAAAGGAAAAGATCCAGTCACTGCTGAGTGACGGAAACTCGATCAGCCCGCCGGTTCGCGCGCAGGCCAATCTACTGACCACGCAACTCACTGCACTGGAACAACGCCTGGCCAATCGCGTTCAACAGCAGGATCAACTCCAGACGCTCATTCAAAGCATCGGTGATCGCACGGCGTATACCGCCAATCTGAAGCGGTATTATGAAACGCATCAGGCTGGCACCCGTTCGGTCGACTATCGCCGCGTGGCGGACGAAGCACCGCTATGGGCTACCATCGAAGCTTGGAACGAGATCCTGGATGATCCGTCGCTGGCGCTCGTTCGCGTTACTGCCGACAAGGCAAGCACGGTGGAGAAAAAGCTGGCGGACATTTTGAAGCAGCATCCGGGCCACCCCGAAGCACCCGACTTTACTGCCAAACAGGCCAGTCTGAAGTCCATTTCGCAGCGCAGTGAGGAAGGCGAGCGGATCGAAGCAGAACTGATCTCGCTGTTTCAGAACCGATTGCTGACCGACCTGTGGCGCATCGAAACTTCTGACGGTCATTATTACAGCTATATCGAACCAAAGGAAAATACCGACGGCTTTATAACGCTGCAGTACCTCTTGAGCTTAGACGGTACAGAAAAGAAGTTGGTGATCCAACCCAAGGATGCTAAGTCGGTCACAATAAATAAGGCGCCGCAGCAACAACTGGCCAAGACGATTGTCGCGCGGCTGCGGAGCCTGACCGACGCCACCTGGGACAAGCAGTTTTATCTGAGCGTGCAGGACATTCTGAAAGACACTTCGACCGATGCGATTCTGCGAATGCAGCTCTTGCAGCGCGTGTTGGATACCGGGTGTCAGGGAAGCGACGCACTGAAGCAGGGCTTTGCGGGCAGCCGAATTCAGTTGGAAGATGCCAAGGTCAACCTGTTTGCCAATTGGCTAGATCCGGCAGACGAAGATGGAAATCGGAATCGCGAAAAAGCCGCCGAAGCCCTAACCGTCTTTGCCGCCGGCATGAAGGATGTCCTAGAG
>JAWXCH010000406.1:0-16825 GCA_034440595.1 Planctomycetota bacterium
ATCACCACCCCTTCCGGCAGCGCCAGTTCCTTGACCATACGCCCGGCGGCTCGTGAATCTTGGTTGACGGTGTAATCGACAATTTCGCCATCTACATTCTTGAGCGAACTGATTTCCAGCGACACCGGGGATTCTGGCTCCACCGGACGCTCCAGCCCCAGCCAGCGTGCCACCGGGGCCAGACTGGTCCCCTGAACTGCCGCAGAAACCACTACAATGAAGAACACCGTGTCAAACAATAGTTCCGCCTGCAACGGGACATCGGCGGTACGCAGCATCAATGGAAATGTGGCCAGTGTAATCGGCACCGCTCCCTTCAAGCCGACCCAGGAGAGGAACGTCAGTTCTTTCATGGAAAACCGGAACGGTGCACCACAGATAAAGACCGCCAGCGGCCTCGCCACAAAAATCAGGACAACGCCAATCAAGAGTGCTTTCCAGCCGTTTTCTAGCAGTCGGCTGGGGTAGCAGAGTAGCCCAAGAATTACGAACATCACGATCTGCGCTAGCCAGGCCATAGCGTCGTGAAACATGCGGATGCCACGTTGAAAAACCACTTTTTGATTGCCGAGCAACAGCCCCGCCAGATACACCGCCAAGAAACCGCTGCCGTTGAACTTGGCGGCAAAGCCAAAGGTCAATAGACAAAAGGCGCTCACCAGCACCGGGTACAAACCGGCGGCCCCTAGCTCAATGCGGTTCACTACCCAGACTGCGGCATAGCCACCGAGCAGCCCGACCAGCGTGCCGATGGCCATTTGCTGAAAGAACAGCAGCAGCAGACCTGGGCCTATTGCCACATTTCCGAGTAGTACCTCAATACAGCCGATGGTTAGAAAGATCGCCATTGGATCATTGGAAGCGCTTTCGATCTCCAGTACCGCGCCGATTCGCTTGGGCAGAGAGATGCCTCCCGACCTCAATACGGCAAAGACGGCCGCCGCATCGGTCGAACCGACGATACTCCCCAGAAGCACCCCTTCTATCCAATCGATGCCGAGAAACAGCTTGGCAGCGGCACCGGTCACTAGCGCCGTGATGAACACCCCGAGCGTGGCGAGCACCAGTGACGGCTTCCAGCCGAGCCGAATGGCGGACATGGTAGTACTGAGGCCGCCGTCGAACAAAATCAAGGCCAGGGCCAGGGTGCCGATGGCGTGCGCTAGTCTATAGTCGTCGAAGGGAATTCCACCGATTCCCTCGGAACCGGCAAGCATTCCGAGCAGCAGAAACAATACCAGCACCGGCACCCCGAGGCGCGAGGAGAGCTTGCTGGAAGCAATTCCCAGCAAGAGCAGCACTCCACCCACCAGCAGTACGGTATCGATCAGAAACATGGCAGGCCGGCAGCTTTATCTGTTGGTTTGCCGCGGCGCGAATCGGCACCGTGACATGGAGTCCTTTACGCCGTCAGAGTACCAAGAATGCGGTTGGAGAGAAACCGTGCGGGAGAACCGATTGGAGTGGTCCGCTCTGTGTTCGTGCGGGGAAGTTTGTTTCCACTGCCGACTTAGACAATAACGTACCTGCACTACAACCTGACGGAATGTAGGCATCCGATTGGCACTTCAAGTTTCGAGTGCTACAACTTATTCACCACAACCGACCAATAGCCAGGAAGCTTCGTCGCCTTTTTCATCCATGCAAAACACCCCCGTACCTCGTCAATCCACCGGCATCCCTGGTCTCGATCAGCACCTTGACGGTGGCCTGCTACCAGGGACACTGACGGTGGTCTGCGGTGCAACGGGCATTGGTAAGTCGCAACTCGGCGTGCAGTTTGCCAATGCTGGGTTGCAACAAGAGGGACAGCGCGGCGTGTTGTTTGATATGTGTTCGCGCGGGGATGCACAGAGTCATGCAGACTACGCACTGCGGATGTTCGACTGGAAGTTGCAAAACATGGATCCGGCAGCGCCGCTCGACCTGGAAGAGTTCTTTGCATCTAATCGACCCGCAGATGACTACCTGCACGTGTTTGATCTGCTGGGCAGGCGGGTCACGCGGCGCGATCTGGATTTTGATGCCTTCCACGACTGGCAAGCGCAATTAGTCAGCCGGCTCAATACAGCCATCGCGTTTTTCTACTCGGCGTTCTTGCGCGGCGTGCGTCGCTGTGTGGTGGATGGCATCGAACCGGTTGATCGGCCGAGCGATTCGATTCAGCTCGAAATGTTCGAGTACATCTACCACCAGATTCTTCGCAAAGAACATGACTGGGTGGCACGCGATCTACTGCGCGAGCATTTTCGCAAGCAGGAGAATGAAGTTACGCAGCATGCCTACGATCACCGTCAAGTCGGTTGTTTGTTCCTCTACACGTCGGCCGAAAGCATGCTGGACCAGCTCATTGACCGCAAACTGGACGAGGGAGACTTGCTATCCAACGCCAACACAGTCATCTACATGGGCAAGATCCGCGACGGCCTGAAAATACGGCGTGCACTGTACATTGCCAAACACCGTGGCAGCCGTTGCAGCGATGAAATTCATCCGTTTGAGATCGATGACGCCGGGCTGCGAATGTTGGCCTGAATAGAATCTCGTGCCTGAAACTTTCTCCCCTCTCCCGCGCAAGATATCGCGTCCACCAATCGCGCAACCGGGGAGAGGGGCGGGGGTGAGGGCCAGTCAGAGAGTAGAGCAATTGAATTCGGCGTAATTCGGTTTTTATATTCTCTACTTTCAAATCGCGACTTGCTCACTCACCCTCACCCGCCGCTGGGGCGTCGACCTCTCCCGCAAGCGGGAGAGGTGATGGGAATTTGTCTATACGTGCATGGCAGCCATCACCGCGCGTCGCGGCCACAGTCGCCTTTCGCTCCGCCGAAAGTGCGCCTTCGCCGACAAGTTCTCCGTTATTTGATCAAAATGCTTCCGCTATTCCTCCCCTCCCCTGCAATCTATAATGACCGATTCGCAAGTGGCGCATCTCAACGAAGACTCCTCACTCCCTGGCAGTTAAAAAACAGTTGTCCACCTACGACTACGACATCATTGTGATTGGTGCCGGGCACGCCGGGACCGAGGCGGCCCTCGCGGCGGCGCGGCTCGGTGCGCGCACTGCACTGTTAACCATCAATTGCGATACGGTCGGCCAGATGAGCTGCAACCCGGCGATTGGTGGCGTGGCCAAGGGGCAGATCGTACGCGAAATCGACGCGCTCGGGGGTGCGATGGGGCAAGTCATCGACGCCACCGGTATTCAGTTTCGTTTGCTCAACCGTCGCAAAGGCCCGGCGATGCACAGTCCGCGTGCGCAAGCCGACAAGAAAGCGTATCAGTTTGAGGTGAAGCGAATCGTCGAAGAACAGCAAAACCTCACACTGCGGCAAGAAGTAGTCGAGGAACTTCTGACTGAAACGGTCGGTGAGCGAACGCGCGTGGTCGGAGTACGCGTGCGTGGGGATGCGGTCTATCGAGCAACGGCAGTTGTCTTGACAACCGGTACATTCCTGCAAGCGATCATGCACACCGGCGAAACCAAGACCGCCGGTGGTCGCGCGGGAGAAGGAACCACCGCCGGCATCAGCGGCACACTCGCTCGTCTGGGCTTTCAATTGGAGCGATTTAAGACCGGCACACCAGCGCGACTCAATGGCCGCACAATCGATTACAGCCGCTGCGAAATTCAGCCGGGGGATGACAACCCGCAACCGTTCTCGTTCATGAGCGATCAGGTAACCACCGATCAGCTCCCCTGCTGGATCACCTATACCAACCATGCCACGCATGAGCTGATTCGCGCCAATCTCCATCGCGCACCAATGTATAGCGGCCAGATAGAATCACGTGGGCCGCGATACTGCCCTTCGATAGAAGACAAGGTCGTTCGCTTTGCCGACAAGGAGCAGCATCAACTCTTCCTGGAACCAGAGGGTCGCAACACGCACGAGGTTTACGTCAACGGCATCTCCACCAGCCTGCCGCGCGATGTACAGGATGGGATGATTCGGATGATTGTGGGACTAGAGAAAGCCGAGATCATGCGATATGGCTACGCGGTGGAATACGACTATGCACCGCCAGAACAGTTGCGCCCAAGTCTGGAAACCAAGCTGGTCGACGGTCTCTACTTTGCCGGACAGATCAACGGCACCACTGGGTACGAAGAGGCAGCCGGACAAGGCTTGCTCGCCGGTGCCAATGCCGCCCTCAAGCTGCGCGGCGATGAACCGCTGATCATTGGGCGCGAGCAAGGGTATCTGGGCGTACTAATCGACGACCTGGTGACGCGTGGGGTTGATGAACCGTATCGGATGTTTACCAGCCGTGCCGAATATCGGCTCTCTTTGCGACAGGATAACGCTGACCGGCGACTGACACCGCTGGGACGCAGTACTGGATTGGTTGACGATGCTCGCTGGCAGCGGTATGAGACAAAAATCGCCGAGATTGCCCGCGTTAATACGCTACTGGAGGAGACGCGAGTTGAAGGCGTCACGCTGGCAAAACTGTTTCGCCGGACCGAGACCACCTGGCAAGAGTTGGTCGATCGTTTGCCGGAACTAGCGGCCGTCCCTACCGAAATCGCTGAACAGATCGAGTACGACACCAAGTACGAAGGTTACATCACCCGCCAGGAACAGGATGTGGAGCGACAGCGCAGACTGGCGGAACGGCGTATTCCGGATAGTTTTGACTATGCACGGTTAAACCAGCTACGAACCGAAGCCCGTGAAAAGCTCCTTCGGGTTCGCCCGGTCACCGTGGCGCAGGCCAGCCGGATCAGCGGAATCACGCCCGCGGATATCGCCCTGTTGATGATCCACCTGGATGGATAACTGTCGGAAGCGGCTCGAAACCCCCTTTTTGCCTGGGAAAATAGCCTGGCCCGCAACCCGGATCTCAGGGGTTTTCCTCACTTATTGCGAAGCATGGCAACCTGCGCGGCCGGTTGAGGAAAATTTTCGAGCGGTCTGGACGTGTTGCGTAAGCTGTTCCGTTTTAGTGCTTTGCGTCAAATAGACTGATCTTGACTCGTTACGCAAGATGCATATAATCGGGACAGATGGCAAGTTCGGTAATCTTGGAGATACCGGAAAGGTCGTATCGGCCAAGTGATTTGCCGGTGAAACTTATTTTGTGTCAAGCGTCACACGGAGGACTAGGTACTTCAGGAGATTCTTGAGGTTGAGAATCATGCCAGGAGTCCCGCTTTGACTAGCCTGCACCATCGGCTAGGGAAGGGGTGGTTCGCAGATGAAAACTGTCTTTACTACCGGCGAAGCAGCCAAGATTTGCAAGGTTAGCCAGCAAACGATCATTCGTTGCTTCGATTCTGGCCAGCTCAAGGGATTTCGCGTCCCTGGTAGCCGATTTCGCCGTATACCACGCGATCAACTGTTTCAGTTCATGCGTGACAATGGCATTCCGACCGACGCTCTGGAGAGCGGCAAGCGGAAAGTTCTGGTCGTCGACGACGATGTCGAGTTGGTCGAATTGATCACGGACGTTCTCGAGAAAGATGGCCGCTTTGAAACACGTAGCGTGAACAACGGCTTCGATGCTGGCATGATGGTCAAAGAATACCATCCTGACCTGATCGTGCTGGATGTCATGCTACCAGATATCAACGGCAAGGAAGTCTGCCAGCGAGTCCGATCCGACTCGACCATGGATGATGTCAGAATCATCTGCATCTCCGGCATGGTCGAACAGGACAAGATTGATGACCTTAAGGTCTCTGGTGCGAACGACTTTTTGCAGAAACCGTTCGAGGTCGATCAACTGATCGACAGGATATGTCAGCTACTCGATGTACAGAGTAGCATGATGGCCGGCTGATACGCTGCGATCAATCCGGCCACGATCGAAAGAAAGAAAACGCAGCACCCTGCCGGATATTCAGGCGATTGAACTAACGCAATCGCAATGATAGACAATTGTTAATCGCAAGCCCACGGAAGGCTCCTTCCGTGGGCTTTTTTTGTAGAGCAACTCAGCGGCACCAGTACCAAGCCAAATGTCGACCAGGCCACTTCAACCACTGTCTGCCAATGATCTCGCCGCGAAGCTGTCTCGGCTGGACGAGCTAGAGCAGCAATTTGCCGAGGCAGTCGAGCATGCCAAGCTAGAGGCAATGAAGGAGCTGGCCTACGGTGCTGGCCACGAAATCAATAACCCCTTGGCAAACATTTCGGCACGTGCTCAGACCCTGCTCAGCGAGGAGACCCACCCGGAAAAGCGCCGCAAGCTAGCGGCGATCCATGCTCAGGCGCTGCGCGCGCATGAGATGATTACTGACCTGATGTTGTTTGCGCGCCCCCCTGCCCCACGGCTGGAAGCGGTTGAGTTACGACAGTTGGCTCAGGAGGAAATCTCGCGGCTGGCGGAGGAGGGAGTTTCGCGGCAGGTGACGCTGAAACTGTTGCCATCTCCTCTAGCGATGACAGTCTCTGCCGATCCAACGCAAATGCGCGTCATGCTCCGCGCACTGCTGATGAATGCACTGGAGGCGTTTGGACCAGTCGTTGCCGGTACAGCAGAGAAGTCACGTCGAATTGACGTTTCTCTCGTGCAACACTCACCTTTGCTAGTAGAACTGCGTGTGACGGACAACGGTCCAGGGATTTCTGCCGAACAGCGCAGCAAAGTGTTTGATCCCTTCTACTCTGGTCGCGAAGCAGGTCGTGGGCTAGGCTTCGGCCTCTGCAAATGCTGGCGGATCGTGCAGATGCATGGGGGTGAAATCCGCGTAAAAAGCGAACCAGGGCAAGGGACGACGTTTATTGTCAGGTTGCCGGCCACGTTGTAGGCACCGTACCGGTGCCGTTTAACTTTCTCGAAAGCATCCAACATTCCCAGCGTGCGCAGTGATCCATCGCGCCGAATGCTGGCGATACGAAAACCAACCGGCACAAAGAATTCACCTCAACTCGCCGAATGCTGCGGCACCGGGACGGTGCCTGCTACATTCACATGCTAGCACGCCTCACTTTCCCTCTTGTCCGGCGCTTGCGCATCTTCTAAGCTTGAGGCCACATAAGCGAGTGTAATTTGGCGGCCGCAATGATCTGCGGCAGATCGCTAATTCCACTCCTCGCGGTATCTAGCACGGAAGCTCACTAGTATTGACGTTCGGGGCAAATCGATAGTCAGGGAAGACTGCACTCATGTCGCCAGATCAACGCGCTTTTTCGTTTCATGGCCCGTCTCGTCTTACAGCCGGCCAAGTTTCTGGTACTCCTTCGCCGTCTCTCGGCGAACCACTGCAAAAAGCTGTCCAAAGGACGCGCCGATTCCTCCTCACCGAGCAAGAAACCGACGGCTATTGGGTCGGCGAATTAGAAGGAGATGCCATCCTGCAAGGGGAGTTCATTTTGCTCTTGGCTTGGCTCGGTCGTGAGCATGAACCAATCGCCAAGAAATGCGCGCAGCACTTGCTCGATACGCAAATCCATAGCGGCGGTTGGGCGATGTACCCCGGCGGCCCCATCGAAATCAGTGCCAGCGTCAAAGCCTATTTCGCGCTGAAATTAACCGGTCACGATCCAAATAGTCCTGCGATGCAGCGGGCCAAAAAAGCAATCCTGGCCGCAGGGGGCGCAGATTGCATCAACAGCTTTACGCGGTTTTATCTCGCGCTGCTCGGCCAGATTGAATACAAGTACTGCCCGACGGTGCCGCCAGAGTTTGTGCTGTTGCCAAAGTGGTTTCCAATCAACTTGTACGCCATCAGTTGCTGGTCGCGCACGATCCTTGTGCCGCTGTCGATTATGTCGGCGCATCAGCCGGTGCGACATATCGAACCGGCGCGCGGCATTCAAGAGCTATTCATTCGTCAACCGGCTGATTGGCCGGTGCTGCGCTGCCCGGGCCTGAAACGTGGTCGCGGGCTACTCAGTTGGGACCGGTTCTTTCGGACACTGGATCGCGGCCTAAAATTCTTGCAACGAACCAAAATGATGCCTTGCCGCAAGCGCGCAATCACGGCTGCCAAAAACTGGATGGTCGAGCGGTTTGCCGGCAGCGACGGACTGGGCGCGATCTTTCCGGGCATGGTTTGGGGCATCGTCGCGCTACGCTGCATGGGATACAAAGACAATTCTCCAGAACTGCGGTACTGCTACGAACGTCTGGATGGACACATCATCGAAGAGGCCGATTCCGCGCGACTGCAACCGTGCAAGTCGCCGGTCTGGGATACCGCGATCACACTCCGGGCGCTGCATCAAAGCGGCCTGCCAGCCGAGCACGAATCGGTCGAAGCGGCAGTGGATTGGCTGCTGGATAACGAAGTACGCTTTCCCGGTGATTGGTCGCAAACAGTCAAGGCAGAACCCGGTGGCTGGTGCTTTGAATATGCTAACCAATTCTATCCAGACTTAGACGACACCTCGATGGTCGTTATGGCGTTGCACGATCAGTTGGCCAACTACGATGGTGCTGAAAAACGGCTAGTCCCTCCACCGGCCAAGACAACGGACGTTGAAGGCGACACGCTGAAGGCCTTGCTGCAACAGCAATCGGCATCGCTTAGCCGGCAAGCGACCGCCGCACGCAGCGAAGCACCGCTTCACCTAAGGCGATTGCAACGGTCGATCGAAGCGATTCAGCGTGGCGAATCGTGGATGCTGGCCATGCAGAATCGCGACGGGGGCTGGGGAGCCTTTGACAAAGACAACAACCGCGAGTTCCTCTGTCATGTGCCCTTTGCCGATCACAACGCAATGATCGATCCTAGCACGCCCGATCTGACCGCCAGAGTACTCGAGTCACTCGGTCAACTTGGCCGTCGCGTCGGTGATGCGGCCGTGGACCGTGCCGTGAAGTATTTGCGTGCCACTCAAGAGACCGACGGCAGTTGGTATGGCCGCTGGGGAGTCAATTACATCTATGGCACCTGGCAGACTGTGGTGGGACTGACCGCGGTTGGCGTACCAACGAACGATCCGGCTGTAGTGGCAGGCGCAGATTGGTTACTAGCCTATCAGCAAACTAACGGCGGCTGGGGAGAATCGTGCGACAGCTATGCGGACCCTACCAAGCGCGGGCAAGGAAACACCACCGCTTCGCAAACAGCCTGGGCCATCCTCGGGCTAATCGCCGCGGGCCGGCAAGACGACCCGGCGGTGGCGCGCGGAGTGCAGTATCTGATTTCGCAGCAACGACCGGATGGCGGCTGGGACGAGCCAGAGTTTACCGGTACCGGTTTTCCACGAGTGTTCTACTTGCGCTACCATATGTACCCGATTTATTTTCCGTTGTTAGCACTGTCGCAGTATGCACGCAGAGTACAGCCTTCCGTTGCCGGAGTACAAGCGGCGATCGATCAGGCCGACCAGTGCGGCGGTTTTCCCTTGCTGGATTAAGACTTTCGCATCTGTGTGCCACTGGCTCTGCCAGTGCAAATTACTTTGCGGATTGAATCTCACTTTCGATATACAACCGCTCTGGATTCCACACGACGTATTCCTTTTCGTCCAAAAAAACACCAGGCAGATTTAATGTCCGTACCGCTCAGCCAGATGTGGACCGTTGCCAGCTACGTGTTGAAACAGCGAATTCGACGTGTCGAGCGTTACCCTTTGGTGCTGATGCTAGAGCCGTTGTTTCGCTGCAATCTGGCCTGTGCGGGTTGCGGGAAGATCCAGCATCCGGTCAATATTCTGCGCAAGCATCTTTCACCAGAGCAATGTTTTTCCGCAGTCGACGAATGTGGCGCACCGATGGTTTCGATCCCTGGTGGTGAGCCACTGTTGCATCCGCAGATGCCAGAGATCGTAGCCGGTCTGGTCGCACGCAAGAAGTACGTATACCTCTGCACCAACGCGCTGAAGCTGAGCGAATCACTGCATCAATTTACTCCGTCTAAGTACTTTTCGTTCTCAGTACACTTGGATGGCCCGCAAGAAGAGCACGACCGCGCCGTCTGCCGCGAGGGCACGTACGAAATTGCCGTCGAAGCAATCAAACAAGCGATCGCGGCTGGCTTCCGCGTGACGACCAATACCACGCTGTTCAACGACGCCAACCCGGAGCGAATTCGTCCATTCTTCGATACGCTGATGGAGCTAGGTGTCGAAGGGATGATGATCTCGCCGGGCTACAGCTATGAAAAGGCACCTGACCAGGAACACTTTTTGAAGCGCGAACAGACGATCGGTCTGTTCCGCCGGTTGCTCGACCGACCGAATAAGCGCTGGAAGTTCAATCAGTCGCCGCTGTTTCTGGAGTTTCTCAAAGGGGACTGGCAACTGGAATGCACGCCGTGGGGCAATCCGACTTACAACTTGTTTGGCTGGCAGAAACCGTGTTACCTGCTCGAAGATGGTTACGTCAGTACGTTTAAGGAACTAATGGAATCGACTGCCTGGGAAAAATACGGTCGCCAAAGCGGCAACGAAAAGTGCCAAGACTGCATGGTCCACTGTGGGTACGAACCTTCCGCCGTCACGGCGACCTTTGGTACCTGGAAAGGACTGCTGGCCACCGCACGAATGACGCTGTTCGGATCAAGAAAGAACCGGCGGCATGGATCTAGTGAAATGACTCGTCCCCCGCGGCCACACTTTGCAGCACCGAACAGCCCCGTCTATCAGATCTCGCTGACGCGAGTTGCTACCGCTTCTTCCCGAGGATCCTCACCTGCCAACGAAGAATCGACCATCGGCTGCGGCACGGAAAGCTTTGGTAGCTAGAGGGTGTGGTAACTGCCAAGCTAGCATACCAGCACCATACGGGGGCAATTTCCGACAACTTCGCTGGCTATTGCTCGTCAAGCTGGCTCAACGGCTCGTATCCTGCCGATGAACTTGTTTAGCCTAACTGTTACAGGCCATATACTTAGGCAAGTTTAGCGTGGCGATTTTCTCTTCTCGATTAGTGGTCAAACATGTTTACAAATATGGTCGATGGGGGTAATATCAGTAAGTATTGATTGGTGCCCGCCAAACCCCTTGCCTCAAGGGACTTTTAGATGCTGACGATCCTTGATCGACAATCGTCTGGTTCATTCTGTGATCGCGTAACCCGGCGTGGGCTTTTGCGCATCGGTGGGCTGGCAATGGGCGGCCTGACGCTTCCCAATCTTTTGCGAGCGGAAGCCAAAGCTGGCATTCGCAATTCGAACAAGTCGATCATCTTAATCAATCTGCCGGGTGGCGCTCCTCACATCGACATGTACGATCTGAAGATGGACGCGCCGATGGAAGTCCGCGGCGAATTCAAGCCCATCGACACGGCTGTCCCTGGAATTCAATTCAGCGAATGGCTCCCGATGTTGTCCAAGGTCACGGACCGCATGGCCGTGCTGCGATCGATCGTCGGTTCCACCGGCGAGCACTCCGACTTTCAGTGCATGACCGGTAAGAGCCACAAGCTGCAGCCTGCCGGGGGATGGCCCGTCTTTGGCGCAGTCACTTCGCATAAGCTTGGTTCGACATCGCCGGCGGTGCCAGCCTATGTCGATCTTGGCATGAAGCTTTCGCAGGACTATTACCCGCCAGGAGGATTTCTTGGTCCCGCGGCGGCTGCATTCAGCCCGAACGGCGAAGGCAAAGACGATTTAGTTCTGAATGGCATTACGCTTGATCGATTGGCCGATCGCAAACGATTAATTCAGTCGCTCGACAATTTCAATCGTCAGGCGGACGGCTCGCAAATGATGGCAGGTTTTGACACCTTCCAGCAGCAAGCGCTGGGTGTCCTGCAATCCAGCAAACTGGCCGAAGCACTCGACCTGAGCAAGGAAGACCCACGAACCATCGCTCGCTATGGGCCTGGCGGTTTGATGAAGACGCCACAAGCTCCGTATGCCAACCAATGGCTGCTCAAAGCGCGCCGTCTGGTCGAAGCGGGTGTGCGTGTCGTCAGCCTCAGCTATGGCTATTGGGACTGGCACGGTGAAAACCTCCGACGCTTTCGCGAAACGTTCCCTTATTTTGATCAAGGTGTTAGCGCGCTGGTCGAGGACCTGTACGACCGCGGGCTGGACAAGGACGTGACCGTGCTAGTGTGGGGAGAATTCGGTCGTTCTCCAAAGATAAACAGCGGTGCCGGGCGAGACCACTGGCCGCAGGTCAATTCGGCTCTGATGTTTGGCGGCGGGATGCGTGTTGGTCAGGTGATCGGCTCTACGGATAGTATCGGTGGCGAAGTCAAGGATCGCCCGATACCGTGGCAAGACGTTTTTGCCACCCTCTACAAGAACATCGGCATCAATCACGAGGGACTGCTGCACGATCAAGACGGTCGGCCACAGTTCATTGTGGAGAATGGGTCGCCGATTGCAGAGTTGTACTAGTCCGCGATCACTCTATCTTTGCGTCCTCGCAACTGCTGGCGTTGCCAGCGTCGTGAAAGTTGTAGGCCGCCATTAGTGCGCTACTTCGCCGGTTGTTTTTTTGCAGAGCCTTCTGCCGGCGTCAGCTTCCAATCGTTTTCTGTGACGACCAACCGTGAGTTGCCGGCATACTGGTCGTAGACTTTGTTCATCTCATCGATCGAATCAAAATAGCCGACGATGAACGCGGCACCAAACGATTCTCCGGCCTTGATCGGACGGCCACCGATCTCCTGAATAAAGCAGACGTACCCGCGCTGATGGCACCACCCTTCATATAGGTCTGCCGGATTGAGCGTCATGCCGGCCAGCCAGGGTCCGGCCTTGCCCGTCTTGGGATCGCGCAGATGATAAGCGCGTATGGCGCGCTGCGGAACCTTGCCATCCTTGCGTGAATAGCGGAACTTTTCATCCGGCGCAAAGTTATCGTTGAACTCGCTGGATGGGATCTTCTTGTCAGGGAACTTTGGATCCTCAAGATAGCTGAGATACACTTCGCTGAATGTATTTCCCTTCTGATGGCCGATGTGGCCCGGCAGGTCTTGCCGAAAGAACAACTCGTCGCTGTCATTCACCGAATGGATCAAGTCGGCGGAAATGAAGTAGCGGGTACCTTTTGGAAAAACGATTGTCTGCTCCCAGCGAGAGCCAGTTTTCTTATCTGGTGCTGAGGTATGATAGGTATAGCCTTGTTGAATGCCGACAAAGTCTTTGCCTTTAATAACTGAGGGAGTCAGCTTGCCAGCCTGTGTGCAAATTTGCGGGCCTTCAATACTTCGCTTTTGAATATTGCCGTGGTACGCGTTGCCAAAGTCGTAGACCAACTCCTTGGGAATCTTGTCTCGATATTCGCGATCGGTGCCTGGCTCCATCAGCCAGTCCATGATATCCATGCCAAACGTCGGATCGTGAAAACCAGTTTTCATATCGACCAGCGATCCCCCGCCCACGCCGGAAACATAGCTATGCTTGCGAATTGCCCCCTTCAGTGCATCGGTCTGAATGCGAATTGAGTCATTATCCTCAGTCACTTCGATCTCGGCTGCGTGCGTGTGGTCCAGAGATACTAACGTCAGCATACAGATCAGGGACGCAGAAACGCGGATCGGAACACGTGGCAAGCTCATTGACGCTCCAGAGTTTTGGCAGGGAGATAGGCTTATAGAAATCGTGGTGCCGTATCGCGACCACGAGTGTAAGTCAGGTCAAAAAGTGCAAGGACTACAGTAAGACTGGGCGCACAACCTTCGCCTCTTCAACCCCGGTCAATCGTTCGTCCAGACCTTGTACCTTTACCTTGAACCGCGAATGATCGACGCCCATGCAGTGCAAAATCGTGGCGTTCACATCGTTCACATGCACTGGGTTTTCGACCACATTGTAGCTGAAGTCGTCCGTCTCTCCGTGCACCACGCCGCCACGAACACCACCGCCGGCCATCCACATGCAGAAATTGCGCGGATGATGATCGCGGCCATAGGTTTCCGGCGTGATCTTACCTTGCGAGTAAATGGTGCGGCCAAACTCACCTCCCCAGACGACCAGAGTGCTATCCAATAGTCCGCGTTGCTTGAAGTCCATGAGTAGCGCGCCGACCGCCTGGTCCGTGTCGACACATTGATTGGTGAGAGCGGTTGGCAGCCCACCATGCTGATCCCAGCCGCGATGCAAGATTTGCACCACGCGCACACCACGCTCGACCAGTCGCCGCGCCAGTAGCGCACTATGCGTAAAGCTGCCAGCCACCTTGACTCGATCACCATACATCTGCATGGTTTGCGCCGTTTCCTGCGAAAGATCCATCAGCTCGGGAGCGGACCGCTGCATGCGAAACGCCATCTCATACTGCGCAATTCGCGTCTGCGTTTCTGGATCGGCGTACTTGCTATAGGAATGCTGATTTAATTGTTGCAACGCGTCGAGCATCGCGCGCCGATCGGCCGCTTCAACACCGATCGGATTCTGAACATAGAGCACCGGATCGCCCGTGCCGCGCAACGCAACGCCATTGAATTTGGAGGGCAGATAACCACTTCCCCACATCCGGCTAAATAGCGCTTGACCGTTACCGCTTGTCGGAAATGTCGGCGTCAGTACGACAAACGCCGGCAAGTTATCGCATTCGCTCCCCAGACCATACGACAGCCAGGAACCAATGCTGGCTTTGCCCGGAGCTTCGCTGCCTGTCATCACAAATGTACAAGCCGGGTCATGATTGATGGCCGACGTATGGACCGACTTAATCAGCGCAATCTCGTCGACCATCTTGGCGGTATGTGGCAACAACTCGCTGACCCATCGGCCACATTTACCATGCTGAGCAAACTTGAACTTGGAAGGTGCCACCGCCAATCGATCCTGGCCGCTAGTCATGCCGGTGATGCGTTGTCCCATGCGGACGCTATCCGGCAAGTCTTTGTCATAGAACTCCTTCATCTTCGGCTTGTAGTCCCAAAGATCCATCTGCGAAGGCCCGCCGTTCATATGCAGATAGATCACCGATTTTGCACGAGGGGCAAAATGAGGCAGGCCGGGCAACGGCGGAAAAGGAGCATCCGTAGCCACCGATGCCTTTGCCGACGAACTGGCACCGGCCAGAACTGTACCTAGCGTCAGGCTGCCGAGCCGCAGTCCCAGATCGCCAAAGAACTGGCGCCTGGTCGTATGCAGTTGCGTTTCAAAAAGAGGATCCATAGTGCGGCCTTTTTATGTACAACGGACTCTGATCCGACAAACATGCCAGCAGTCAGCCAGCACGATCGCTAATTTCGATTGAGCGTCTCATCCATATTGAACAGCAAATTGGCAACCAATGTATAGGCGGCAAGTTCGGTTTCTGACAATTTGGCATCCACCGTTGATTCGCCGTGGCGTATCACTTTACCCGCCGCTTCGGGGTCTTTTTCAAAGCGCGTTAAATTCTGCTGCAAATAGTCCTGCACGATGGCCAGTTCGTCTTTCGAAGGCTCCCGCGCCACCAGCAACTTATACGCAAAACGAATTCGCTCTTCACCCGTGGGTCCCCCGGAATTGATCATGCGCGTCGCCAACTGTCGTCCCGCTTCAAAATGCTGTACGTCGTTCATCAACTGCAGTGCTTGCAGCGGAGTGTTGCTGCGAATTCTGCGCGAGCACGAGGCCTCGCGGCTCGGTGCGTCAAAGTTCACCATAAACGGCGGCGGAGCGGTGCGCTTAAAAAACGTATAAACGCTGCGTCGATACAACGACGTTCCGTGACCCTGCGTATACTTCGCGGTATTCGAGCCAACAAAACCGACCGGCTCCCAGATATTTGGCGGCTGATACGGGTTGACCCCGCGACCTCCCATTTTCAGATCCATCAAGCCGCTAACAAACAGTGCGTTGTCGCGAATCTGTTCGGCATCCAAACGGAACCGCGGTCCGCGCGCCAGCAAGCGGTTGTGCGGATCTTCCTCACTTAATCCCGGTCGTAAATTAGACGCCTGACGAAATGTCGCCGAAACGACAATCTGCCGAACCAGCCTTTTCACGTCCCAGCCGCTCTCGCGAAAATCGACCGCCAGCCAATCCAATAGCTCCGGGTGCGATGGCGGTGTCCCTTGAACACCAAAGTCGCTACTTGTTTCGACCAACCCGATCGAAAAGAATTGTTGCCAAAACCGGTTCACTGCCACCCGCGCTGTTAGGGGATGCTCGTTGGAAACCAGCCAGTTGGCCAGATCAAGCCGGTTTGCTCTCTTGTCGGCGGGACGTTCCGGTAGCGGTGGCAAAAACGCCGGCACACCTGGATAGACACGTTCTCCTTTGATCGTGTATTGACCACGCAACATCACAAATGTTTCGCGCGGATCCTTCAAGTCGTTGTAGACAAATGTCCGCGGCATGGAGTTATCCAACTGATTACGCAATTTGCGCATTTGGTTTGCCAAATCGTCCAGCGGCTTTAGCTTTGGACTCGTATCGATGCAGATTTCCTGCAAATAATGCCGCAGCAACTCGGCCATATGATCCCCCGACATCTTTGTCTTGGGATGGGCTTCTAATGCTTTTTGAAGATCCGGTTTGATGCCGTCGACCTTCTTGCCGCTGTTCTCCTGCAACCAAAGCAGGAAGGAACGACTGCTATTGAGGTCTGGATCGGTCACACCTACTACACCAACCTCGTCCCAATAGACCGTGCCATCCACCTGCGTCAGCGCAAAACCGGCCAAATGGTCGCCTGGCACCAGACCGATTTTTTCAATCGGCACTTCCAGCCGGACCCACTTGTTGGCTTCTGGCAGCGGGCCAACCAGCATTCGCGAATGGGTGTTAGCTTTCCCCCACTCAAACGCCTGATCATCGCCCCAAACGGCGCGGTGGTCCCAACCGTTCTTGTTAAGTTGCAACATCAATCCCTTCGGCGGATCCTTGGGATCGATCCAGACATGCAAGAAGAGCTTTCCATTGGGAGGAATGACCTGCCCCTGTCCTCCTTCATATACATCCTGAGCCAGCCCTTTGGCGGTTCGCTTAATTGCTCGCTTGCCGCTATGTACTGGTCCCTCGGCCTTTGTC
>JAWXCH010000407.1:0-3328 GCA_034440595.1 Planctomycetota bacterium
CCATTAGGGCAATTGTAAGCAGGATCTTTGAAAGAAACCGGTTCATTTTCATCATAACTCGACCTGTATGTTCAAATTGGAAACAATTGCCCTAATGGCGGCGGTCAGCCCTGTAACAGCCTCGGAGTACTATGGCCTGAACGCCGGTGCGCCAGTGTATGGCGGCAATATCTTCGTGACTCCTACGCAGGCGGCAAAGTTTGCGGAAACTGGCACGAATTCGCTGCGCATCAACTTTCGACTCGATCCGCAGGGAGGCAATACTACGTGGAATTCGACCATTCTTGCCCAATACGACCAGGTCATTGCGAATGCGAACGCCGCCGGCATTGAGGTGCTTGGGCTGTTCTCGAATGAGACTGCGATTAACGGATCGGGGCAGGGAACCTGGAACACTGATCCAAATGGCAACGGAACGAATTCGTATGTCAACTCATTCGTCAGTAACGCCACGATGTTGGCCAATCGTTATAAAAACACGATCAAGACGTGGGAGGTTTGGAACGAGCCGAATGCCTGGACGAATCCAAACTATGCCAATGACCCGGGGAATGCCGGCGGAACCTACATACTTCCGAAGAATTACGCGCGTCTGTTGGCAAACACTTATACCTCGATGAACAGTTCCAATTTGTTCAGTCAGTATGGCGTGAGTCTGGTTTCTGGCGGCCTGTTCGCACACGACATCGGCGGCAGCTTCACCCATTCGATGGATTACATGCAGCAGGTCTATAGCCAGCCTGCAATCTGGAATTCGTTTCTCTCGACTACCGGCAGAAAGTACCCCTGGGATGATTTTGGCTACCACATGTACATCAAACAGGGAGAGACGGTTACGGCGGCTAACTTGAACAGCTACCTGAATCAGGTTCGCAGCGTACAGGCGACCAACCAGGATACGTCTGATGTGATGATCACCGAGTGGGGCTGGCAAGTGGTGAACAACAATACGCAGACATTCCAGAAGAACCAGATGGCCACGGCCTACAATCTCTTTGAGTCCAAGGATTACATTTCCGGAACCTATTGGTACCAATGGACTGACGACGTAACCGGCAATTGGGGACTTGTGGACATCAACGGCAACAAGCGACTCTCCTATTACGAGTTCCAAACGCGAAATGCCAACGCCGAGCCGGACCCCGAGCCGCTTCCTGGGGACTTGGACGGCAGTGGAGCAGTCGGTCAGAATGACCTGAACCGCGTTCTTGCCCGGTGGGGAACGAATGTCACTGCTGGCGATTGGTTTCTCGGGGATCCGAACGGCGATGGATTTGTCGGTCAGGGTGATCTCAGTATCGTCTTGGCTGCCTGGGGAAACGTAGCGCCACCGGTGACTGCGGTTCCAGAACCAGCCAGTATTGCCCTATTGAGCCTCGGAATCGTAGGCGTGGCGATTGCTGCCCGCCGTCGCCGCAAGGCCGCCTAAACGGCCTTTTCACCGCTGTAGGGTTTGAGCAACGCACCGCGCACAAAGTTTGGGCCTGCACATCGCTTCGCGTCGATTCCCGCAAAAAAAAATTGCGACCCAATCCGTCCGGTGCGTGGAACGAACCACATCGCTACGTAAGATTCTGTTTTTCAACCAAACAGTCCATGGGCTGAAGCACCAACTCACCCCGTCTTTCCTCGCCCCCGCCGTCTTTCCCGCGAAGGCGGGAATCCAGTCCGCTTCATACTCTCGCATTGCTCCTGCGACGCTGCGTTGAATCATCAACGCTCGCTGTTTTATTGGAATGCAAGTGCTTGGGGATTACTTACCCACTTCCACCGGCAGCTTCGGAGTGCTCTCTTCTGGCGTCTTCTCTGCCGGTGCTTCTGAAGCTCCCTCGCTGACCTTTTTCAGATTCGCCAGCCCTTCCTCAAACTGGCCACCAACCACCTGGTCCATGCTCATCACCAGGCAGACCGCCTTGGCGACAAACCCATTCTCTCCAGTCATGGTCCAGGTGACTTCCGTTTGATTTTCTGCTGGCTGAAATGAGAATTTCGTCTGATTGGTGCATTTCATCGGTCTTTCAAAATCCAGCCGAATAAGAATCAAATCGCTCGGCTTGCTCTCCGTAATCGTCATAATGCCGGCCCCCACCTCATCATTTCCATCCCAACTGAATTTGGCCCCCTCACCGGCGTCTGGTCCGGCGAATTCTGCCTTGGCCTTGGGATCGAGCTTGGCCCACGGTGACCAGGCCTGCCACTTGTGAAAGTCATTGACCTCAGCAAACACCTTCTCCGCAGGGGCGGCTATCGTCACCTTTCGGGTTACAGTGAACTGGCTGGGCTGCAGCAGCACCACCACAACCAAAGCGACGATGATCACCACCAGTACCAATAGAATCTTGTTGAACATTGTTTTTCGTGCCGAATTATTGAGAGATTTGAGGGAAGATGTGTGCCTGGCTCGATGTGTGCCACTGGCTCTGCCAGTGCATCAATAATAGCGTGTAATATCGTTCCTACGACTTACGATACCTAGCCGTCATGAACGAAGTCCACTGGCCGTCGGTTCCTTGCACCCAGGCGGTCAGGATCCTCTGGCCATCGGCAGTAAATTCGGTGACATCCTTGTAGCGGGACACTGTTCCATCCCCGGCAAAGCTTGGCCCCTCGCTCTCCAATGAAATCGTAGTTCCCTCTGCATTGACAGAACCGCGATAAATCCATAGGTGCGTCATGACCGAACATTGCCAGGTCCCGACATAGCTCTTCACACGTGTATCATAACCGACCGGCATGAGCGACTCCATGGAACCGCCGTCTGGCATCGTAGCGGTCCCTTCGGCAATGATCCACAGCCCGCCGGATGAGCGAACGACTTCCGTGCCAGTGGTACGAATTGGCTCCTCGCCAGGAGCGCAGACCATTTCGGACTCGTAAGACCAGGAGCCGACAAACCGCTCCAGCCAGGCATGTTCTGCTTCAGGTGTCAAAAACATGATTCACCCTTTCCGTAAAATCGCGAATTGAATGGAAGTCTGGTAACCTACGGGCGCTGCCGTATCGCGTCAAGCAGTTTTAAAGCCAGAGCGAATTCGACCGGGCCAGCGATTGAAGAACCAGCAGCATGCCGCAGCATTCAACACCGTCAATCCACCCCGCTTGTCTCGATCCGGCCGAGCTGGGACGTCAGGTCGACGTTACCTTTACTCGCCGCTCCGGCCCCGGAGGCCAGCACCGGAACAAGGTCGAGACTGCAGTGGTGCTGGTTCATCGCCCGACAGGCATTTCGGCCCAGGCGGCCGAGCGACGCAGCCAGGCACAAAATCGAGCTGTTGCCTTGCACCGGTTACGGGTTCGACTGGCGGTTGAGATTCGGTCGGTGGTGGAG
>JAWXCH010000408.1:0-4646 GCA_034440595.1 Planctomycetota bacterium
CCTGACAAACTCGATACGCCTCGATCACTTCTTCGACTTCGCAGTGGATCATATCTGCGCCGAACAGGACGCCTAGACGTTCGGGCGCGAACTCACCAATTTTCAGTTTAGCGTCCGCCATGGCCATATCGCTGGCCGCAAACGCGTACTGAATTTCAGGCGCCATCACCTTTAAGCTTTTTCGCGGGCGCACATATTGCTTGGGATCGAAATCCAAGATCTGCCCGCCGATATGAATGTTCAGCGAAGAGCTATCAAAGTTTAGCGGTGAGACTCCGCTGCGACCATTCGCTAGTGAAGTCCAGAAGGCTTCACGACCAATGCCGATGGGACTGACCACACCGATACCAGTGATTACAGCGGCGCGAGGATTCCGAGATTGTATGACGGACTGCATACCGGTCCAAAAACGCTAAACCAAAATGAAACGAACGAAGGGTAGTTTTGAACTTGCAATCAACCGCGTCGCTGCCGGAACCTAGGCAAAAAAATTATCGAACTGCCTTGCGAAAGTTCCCGGCCACAATATTGATACTTCTGGAACGATCCGCAGGACTAATCTAACGCGATGCACAAAGACATGTCGTACGGTCAGGTCTGCTCTGCACTGCCGGAAAAGTCCCCCGCAGACGCGCGAACTTTTTCGGAATTTCCAAGCGGACTGCCGATATTGTAATCGAGGAACGGTAATTGTCGGAACTGGCTGGATCTGTTTTGGCGGTTATTTGCCCGCAAAATGATCCGCCAGATTGGTCGCTCCCTTAGGCCGCATTAACAAATCGACGCGGCTACTTGATTCCGCCACGAAATCCCACCCACCCGTCGCGAGCGGAGGCATCCTTGCCGCCGCACTCGCCTGAATTGCCGGTACAAACGCACCCCACAAAACGGCCCGAGTTATCTCGCATTTGGTGCTGCTATGTTTAATACTGTTCTTTCGCGAACACCCGCCTCGGATCTTCGGCCCGAGCATTCGTTTTCCATGTCCGAAGCACGGCGCATCGTTGCCGACCTGTTTCAACCGAAAGCCTGGATTTTCTGGACGGACTTCCTTGCCTGTTGGGCAGTGGGAGTTGTCTGCTTTACGCTGGTGCGCAGGTTTCCGCTCTTCGGCTGGCAGCAAGTAGGGCTGTTCGCGGTCTCCACTTTGGCAATCTACCGCGCGTCGCTATTTATCCACGAGATCGTGCACTTGCGCAGTGGGACATTCAACGGGTTTCGCTTAGTTTGGAATCTGCTGTTTGGTGTGCCGTTCTTGCTTCCTTCGTTTCTGTACTACACACACCTGGATCATCATCGAGGTCACCATTTTGGCACCAAGCATGACGGTGAATATATTCCACTGGGAACGCAAAGTCCCTGGGCCATTTTGACCTATCTGTCGCAGTGCCTCTTTGTTCCAATCCTGGCGGTGTTAAGATTTTTGGTGCTTACACCGCTGACCTGGTTTGACAGTCCACTGCGGCGGTTGATCTACCAGCATATGTCGGCCATGGTCATGAATCCGCAGTATGTTCGACCGATGCCCACCCCGCAGGTTCTAAAGATCTGGCGGCTTCAAGAAGCCGGCTGTTTTTTGACATGCATCGTTGGAATTGTGATGTTAGTTCGCGGACTGAATCCCGATGTTCCCCCCGAGGCGTTCAATCGGCCGCTGCTCAATGGCGTGTTGCCGATCAGCATGCTGATCCAATCTTATCTGACAGGAATGGTGATCGTGTTTCTGAATGGGGTCAGAACACTTGGAGCACATCGCTTTACCAACGAAGGAGCAGAGATGACCTTCATCGAGCAGTTGCTCGATTCGGTCAATTATCCAAATCGGCCGCTGCTTGGCGAGCTTTGGGCACCAGTTGGGCTGCGCTTTCACGCATTGCACCATCTGTTCCCTTCTTTGCCGTATCACAATCTAGACGAAGCGCACCGCCGCTTGATGGCGCAATTGCCAGAGAATTCACCATACCGGCAAACCGTGAGCAGCAGCCTGCCGGCGGCACTATCTCAGTTGTGGAGGGCCTCGGTCGATTCCAATCGCAATCGAAAAATGCGGCAAGTGCTGCCGAATCGACCGGTCCAGCATCCGACATTGCAAATGCATGGCGACCGCAAATAGCTAGGAATGTCGTCTGAGAATCAACACCGGGTGAGAATCGACATCAAACGTGATTCGCACTGGCGGAGCCAGTGGCACACCTACTGGGCTAGTACGCTGCCATCGTACAAACGATAGGTTTTCGTCAGCTTGGCACCACCCCGTTCTAGGCTGGCTCGCGAAAGGCTGTTGGATTCGAGCACCCAGGAAAACTCGACTTCTTGAACCTTGGACTGCAGGATTTTAAAGGCCAACGATCGCAGCAGCACCAGACTGATTCCCCAACGTTGGAATTCGGGAATCACGTTGGTACTGATCAGTCGCACCCGAGGAATGGAGCGGCGATCTCGCAGCAGTTTGATAAATCCGAACGGAAACAGTCGGCCGTTGATCTCCTTGATGCGTGGATTAAAATCCGGCAGACAAAACGCCACGCCGACCGGCTGGCCTTCGATCTCGGCAATCTGCGTTAGCTCGGGAACGATCAGCCTGCGTAGCCCGGCGGCCATGTGTTTGGTCTCGCTATTGGACATGGGGACAAATCCCCAGGTGGCAACCAGCGAGCGATTGTAAATATCGAGAAACATCTCGACCTCTTCCCGGAAGCGGTTGACGTCCAACTGTCGGACATGAACATTAAATCGCTCCTGCGATTGCTGTGCGATGAACGCGACCTTTTCGTCCAGCGTGCTGAGCATGTCGATGTGCCCCCAGAAAGCGTACATGTCCTGTGCTTTGTACAGGCCGACATTCTCCAGCAGTCGCACGTAGTAGGGAGGATTATAAGTCATCAGAAAGAACGGGGCGCTGTCGAAGCCATCGATCAGCAGCCCGCACTCGTAGTTCAACGACGGATTGACCGGACCGCGAATGTGTTCCATATTGCGATCGGCAAGCCAGGTTCGCACGGCCAGAAACAGGGCGTCGGCCGTTGGTTGATCGTCAATGCACTCGAAGAAACCGAAAAAGCCGCGGCGCTCACCAGCCTGGCGATTGTGTGCGTGATTGACGATGGCGGCAATTCGGCCGATCGGCTCTCCCTGGCGGTAGGCTAGAAAAGTTTGGATCTCGGCGTCGTTGTAGAATGGATGCGCTTTGAAGTTCAGCAGCTCGCGCTGCTGCCCAATCAGAGGGGGGACCCAATTTGGATCGCCAGCGTAAAGTTTCCAAGGTAGCTGAATGAATTCGTTCCGCTGTCGGCGCGTGCCGACCGGCTGCACTTCAATCTTGGCAGTGTCGGCCGAATCAGAAATAACAGCCACTCCGTCCATTGAAGAGCGCCTTGGTTTAGAAACGTAAACTCCGAATTTAACTCCCCCTGCCATGACAATCAATGACGCATTGGCAGGGAAATTGAGTGCAGTCTGAGCGGTTTAGCAAAAATTCAGGGCCACACTGCCAGGAACCTGCATGTCAGAACCGATGATATACCTATTCAATCGTTCACCAGAGGAAACCTAGTATGCGAAATCTGGTGACCGGGGCAACCGGTCTGGTCGGAAATAACCTGGTTCGCTTGCTTTTGGAACGTGGTGAATCGGTGCGAGTCTTGGCGCGCCGACCAAACGATCGCTCACTGGAAGGGTTGCCGGTCGAAATTGTGACGGGTGACATTACCGATCCTCAGATAGTTCACCAAGCGATACACGGCCCAGGCGCCCGCAATCGCCAATGCGCCCGGCACGCCGTATTCCATCCACGGCGGGCCGTCGCTCAGCAGGTGAATGGACATGGTCCATGCGGTGAGCAGCACGGCCGTCAGCGCGGCTCCGGCGGTCAACTGCCGCACCAACTTTCCCTGGTTTCGCTTGTACAGGCCGACTTGCATCAAGGCTACCCAATAGGACGACTCGCGATCAGCTTTAGACATAAGGCTCTCGAATTGAATGCGATGCTTTCGCCAACCACTCTGGAACGTCAGTCCGCAGCAGCTCCCACCCAACACGGGCGGAGGGACTCGAACCCCCAACCTACGGATGTGGAATCCGTTGCTCTGCCAATTGAGCTACGCCCGTAAGTCTCGCTGTCATTGGTCATGAGTCCTTGGAAAACGCCAGGCTTCCACTCAGGACGAATGACCAAAGACAAATGACGATTTCACTTTTTCCGCGATTCCTTATGGATCGTATGCTTGCGCAGTTTCTTGCAGTACTTCTTCAATTCCAGCCGCTCCGTGCCGCGGGTCTCCTTGTTGACCCGGTAATTTCTCTGTCCGGTTTCCGTGCATTCCAGCCAAACGTATTCGCGGGCCATGACATCTCCACTCAAGTCAAAACACCCCCACCCTCAAATCGAGGATGGGGGCGAATTCGGTTTTGTAGGGTGGGTCGAGTCTTCGAGGCCCACCATTCCCCGCAACAGCCGGTGGGCGTCGAAGACTCGACCCACCCTGCCTGGAAACTATTCCAGAATCTTCGTCACGACGCCCGAACCGACGGTCTTGCCGCCTTCGCGGATGGCGAACCGCACGTTGTCCTGCATGGCGATCGGCTTGCCGAGCGTCACTTCCAACCGGACGTTGTCGCCCGGCATGCACATTTCCGCCCCGTCGAGC
>JAWXCH010000409.1:0-11243 GCA_034440595.1 Planctomycetota bacterium
GCACATTACATCACGCCCGATGTGGATGTGGACATGACGGTTGTTGAACTTGAGGAACTTGGCAGCGATCGGGTAGCCGTACGTGGCGCGCGAGGCAACGCAGCCACCGACAGCTACAAAGTCTCGCTTGCCTATCGCGATGGCTACATGTCCAGCGGTCAGCTATTGGTCTATGGCCGCGACTGTGTTACCAAGGCACGTGCTTGTGCTGAGATGATCCGCAAGCGACTGGAATCGGCCGGTTTTTCGATCGCACGATTTCATGTGGAGTGTCTGGGAAGCGGCGAAGGAGTGCCCAGCCTGCACACGATGCCGATAGACCTGCGCGAAGTCATGCTGCGAATCACCGTCCACGATCCGAACCGCGCTGCTGTCGAACGATTCACGCGCGAGATCGCTCCGCTCATCACCAGTGGCCCGCCGGGCTTGGCAGGCTATGCCAGCGGACGGCCAGCAGTGCGCCCGGTATTTGCCTACTGGCCAACGCTGGTTCCGAAAGAACTGGTGCCGACAATGGTCGAGGTCCGACGTGCACAGGAGTGGATGAATGCATAACATATTAACCCGAAGCGCTCTGTCGCATTTCGCTCCGCGAAATAGTGTCCTTGCATCGGAACGATACATGGCGCGGTTGAAGGCAAGTGCTCTTTCACGGAGTGAAAGGCAACAGATACCGAAGCGCGAGCGAGGCGCAGCGCGTTGGACGAGACTGCGATTGTTTACTTCACCGCAGAGGTCGCCAAGAGCGCGAAGGACGCGCAGAGAGTCAACTTGTCACCATCCTGTAAATCCTGTCCATCATTGTTCATTTAAATGAAGAAAAGAAAGAGTCAACAAGGATGAACGGGATGCACTGGATAACGGACAATTATCTTCTCTGCGTCTTCCTTCCGCGGCCTCTGCGGTAAAAGATTTTTTTCAGCAAGAAAGTACGACTCATGAAACTTGGCGAACTGGCGCATGCCCGGAGTGGTGACAAAGGAAACCACGCTAACATTGGCGTTGTCGCATACAAGCAAAGCGACTTCGCACGGCTGCAAAAAGAACTGACGGCCGAGCGGGTAGCGAGTTACTTTGCCGGGTTATCACCGACAAAGGTAGAGCGATTTGAACTCCCCAAGATCGGTGCGCTGAACTTTGTGCTCTACAACGCACTGGCCGGTGGTGCCAGCCGGTCACTACGGATCGATACGCAGGGAAAACTTCTCGGCACGGCGATCCTGGAGTTGGAGCTGTAATGCGTTCTCACAGTTCATTTTCTTACCGCAGAGGGAAGACGCAGAGGAGTCATACAAATTCAATTGCAGCTCTGACCGAATAGCGTGATCAGGCTTCTTTATTCTTATAAAGCTATGGTTCGCAACTATAATTGGTTTAAAATTACATTGGAAGCAGAATACACTCTCTGCGTCATCCTCTGTGTCCTCTGCGGTAAAAGTTTAGTTCTGCAAGCTTCCCACTGAAATCAGGCCGGAGCACCGCATGCCGCTCGTCAAGATCCATGTCCACAATCACACCGGTACGGTTATCATCAACCGCCCGGAGAAGCGTAATGCGCTGTCGCGCGATCTGATTGCCGCGATCGATCAGGCCATTCACGACCTGCATGGGGAGCGGCGCGTCCGCGCGGTGATCTTGTCTGGTGCAGGAGAATCTTTTTGTGCCGGCATGGATCTGGCCGAGATGCTTCAGAACAACGGCACGCCCGACGCGCTAAAGCGTGGCTACGAAGACACCATCGCCTACCGCGACCTGCTGCTGACGATGCTCCGCTTTCCCAAGCCGCTGATTGCAGCGGTGCAAGGCCCGGCGATGGCCGGTGGGCTGGGCCTGGTGCTGGCTTGCGATATTGTGCTGGCCGCGCCGGAGGCACGATTTGCCCTGCCCGAGCCGCGGCGTGGGCTGGTGGCCGGCATGGTTTCACCGCTGCTGACGTTTCGCATCGGGGCCGGGCGAGCCGCCTATCTGCTGCTGACCGCGCGGTCGATCGATACGGCCGAGGCACAGCAATACGGCCTGGTGCACGAGACTGTCAAGAGCGACCACCTCTGGGCACGCGGCGACCAACTAGCCGGCGAGATTGCGACCTGCGCTCCTGAGGCGCTGCTACTGACCAAGCGAATGGTGAACGAGACGATCGGCGAGAATCTCACCACACTCCTCGCCGCTGGCGCGGCCTGCAGCGCCACCGCCCGCACGACCGAAGCGGCCGCCGAAGGCCTGGCAGCGTTTGTGGAGAAACGGGAGCCGAAGTGGTTGTGAGGGGAATGCATGCGCGAGGTGTGAAAAAAATTATTAGACCCGAAGGGTCGTCTATGTCAGCCCAGGGTGAAGCCGCGCAGCGAGCGCAACCCTGGGTTAGCAGACTAAAAATTATTCGGACCTGAAGGGTACGTTCGGCGTAGTCTCACTTTGATTTGAGTGGCCATGAGGTTCCTCGCGCGAATAGACGATGGTCTAATAACTATTGTTGCACTGCCACGGTCAAACACAATTTCAGCAATTTAGCTCTGCGGCCTGTCCGCCATCTAAACTAGATCGTATGCCATCAGAACCGCACAATTCCCCGCCGTCCCATTCAGCTCCGCACCAGATGCCGCGTGGGTCTGCCCTTTCCGATACCTCCCCCGAAGCCGAAGCCGTGCAGCTTGAACTCTGGCGCAACAAGACCCGTGCGGAGCGATTTGAGATTGTCCGCCGCCTGACTTCGGAAATGATACAAAACTCGAAGCGTGCCATTCGTCGTGTGCACCCGGAGTTCTCGGACGAAGAGGTCAATCAGATGTTCATCGAGTTGCACTATGGCAAGCAGTTGGCCGATGAAGTGCGTGAGTATCAGCGTGCGTTGAAGGAAAAACGGACACAATCTCAAGACGGATAGCGGCAATGGACAACAGTAGCGACATGGCCTCCGCGCTCCGGCCAGTGATCGAGGCACTAGAGCGGCTGAATGTCCGCTACTACGTCGGCGGTTCGGTTGCTGGTTCTGTGCATGGTATTGGACGAAGCACGTTGGACGTGGATGTCGCCGCGGAGTTGAACTCAGCACAGGCCGTGGAACTCATCCGATCGCTGGGTACGGCATACTATGCTTCCGAATCAGCGGCGCTGGAGGCAGTGCGTAATGGATCTTGTTTCAATGTCATCCATCTGGCGAGTGCCTTCAAAGTCGATATCTTTGTCATCGGCAGACGTCCTTTTGAGCAAAGTGTGCTGGATCGTGCAGTCGTCGACTCGGTGGGAACCAGTGATCCAGTGTCGGCTCGTGTGGCGACGGCGGAAGATATTATTCTGCTCAAGCTGGATTGGTATCGACTGAGCAATATGACCTCAGAACGACAATGGAATGACGCAACCACCATTGCCAAGCTCAATGCGGCCCGGTTGGACCGAGAGTACCTGAAATATTGGGGAGAAACACTCCAGATCTCGCATTTGGTCGAGCAACTGCTGGAGAAAATCTCTGTCGGCTAATTCCAGCAATCGCAGTCCAGTTCAAGTAAAATGGGAGCTGATCTGGTTGTGTTCGGTTGCAGGATCTCTTTGAACAAGAAGCGAACGTAAAGCTATGCGAATGATCATGATTCTCGCGCTAGCTATCGCGCTGAGCGGCGTCGCCGAACTGCACGCAGCGGATCGCGCGGAGAAACCCGCACCCCCCAACATCGTCCTCATCCTAGCCGACGACATGGGCTACTCGGACATCGGCTGTTACGGCAGTGAGATTGCCACGCCGAACCTCGACCGGTTGGCACAGAACGGTTTGAAGTTCACACAGTTCTATAACACGGCCCGCTGCTGGCCGACACGCGCGGCGATTATGACCGGTTACTATGCACAGCAAGTGCATCGCGACAAGCTGCCCGAACTGGACGGCGGCAACAGCGGCCAGCGGCAAGAGTGGGCACGGCTACTCCCGGATTTCCTACGCCCGCACGGTTACCGCAGCTATCACAGTGGCAAGTGGCATTTGGATAGCAAGCCACTGCTGGCGGGTTTCGATCGTTCGCTCGACGTACGCAATCAAGGGAATTACTTCACTGCGGCGGGAAACTTTCTGGATGATAATCCGATCAAGCCGGCGGCCGATGAGTCTGGCTACTACGCCACAACCGCGACGGTCGACCATGCGATTGACTGCTTGCAGGACCATGCGAAACAGCACGCGGACAAGCCGTTTTTTCACTATGTGGCGTTTATTGCGCCGCACTTTCCGTTGCAGGCAAAACCGGAGGATATCGCGCGCTATCGCGACAAGTACCTGACCGGTTGGGACGAACTCCGTAAGACGCGCTATGCAAAGCAGCAGCAACTGGGCCTGCACAATACGAGTCTTTCCAAGTTGGAGCGCAAGATCGGGTCGCCATATAGTCACCCCGACGCGCTGGAAAAGCTGGGGCCGGGGGAAGCGGCCAAAGCCGTATCCTGGGAAGAACTAACCGACGAGCAGCGACGGTTCCAGGCGACCAAGATGGCGATCCATGCCGCGATGATCGACCGGATGGATCAGGAGATCGGACGATTGATCGAGCAACTCAAGCAGATGGGTGAGTTTGAAAACACGGTCATCCTGTTCGCTTCGGACAATGGTGCCAGTGCGGAGATCATGGTCCGGCATGGCGGTCACGACCGCGCTGCACCCCCTGGTAGCGCGGCCAGTTACCTCTGTCTAGGGCCGGGTTTCTCCAGCGCGGCGAATACCCCCTTCCGGCGGCATAAAGTCTGGGTTCATGAAGGGGGAATTAGCAGCCCGTTGATTGTGCATTGGCCAGCCGGGATCAAGCCGCGCGGTGAGCTGCGTACGACCCCCGCGCATGTGATCGATATTGTGCCGACGCTGCTGGAGATTGTCGGAATTCAAAAGCCAACGGAGTGGGCTGGAGAACCGATTCCACCGGCACCGGGGCACAGTTTGGTGCCGGCACTAACGGCGGATGTCGCCATACCGCGTGATTCGCTTTGGTGGTTACACGAGGGGAACCGCGCGATTCGAGTTGGTGACTGGAAACTAGTTGCGGGCAAGGGAGACCCTTGGGAGTTGTACAACTTAAAGGAGGATCGTGCGGAGTCGAATGATTTGGCCGCGAAGGAGCCGGCAAAGCTGGCCGAGATGAATGCGAAATGGAACGAGGAGTTGGAGAAGGTCACCAAGCTTGCGCAGGAGACGGCAGACTTGGCAGGGAAGAAGCGGAAGAAAAAGTAGCTATAGGGTGTGTGAAACGCAACGCGATCTACTACTGACGTTGCGAATATTTGCGTATCGATTATCGCGAAAGGTTCGCATCCCAATCAGCAGGTGCGTGGAACACACCAGAATCTGCGTTTGACAACCTATCGCGAGAAACGGTCAAACGATGTTAGCCGCGACGCGCTCCGCTGCGCGTCGCGGTTAACATCCCTAAACGTCTTGCGTAGGTTCTGGTTCGTTCCACGCACCGGACGTTTGACGTGCAACGTATTTGCTAGTTTCGAGGCGAACGCAAATGCTTGCTCGAATGGAGTGCGTGGTGCGTTTCACAAACCCTACAAGTAAGCCAGCAGTGGCACCCACAAACCCTACAAAAGCCGATACGACTTCACCGTATCAATCAGTGCCAACACATTTTCGACCGGTGTTTGCGGCAGGACGCCGTGGCCGAGGTTGAAGATATGCCCCGGCCGGCCAGCGGCCTGTTTTAGCACCTCGGTGGCACGCTGGCGGACGGTCGCCTCATCGGCCAATAAAACCAACGGGTCCATGTTCCCTTGCACCGCCTTATCGTGACCGACGATATCCCAGGCCGCATCTAAGTCAATCCGCCAATCGATGCCAATCACCGATCCCCCGGCCTCGCGCAAGAGCGGCAAGAGTGCCGGGTTGCCAGTCGCAAAGTTGATGACCGGGACACCCGGCTGAATCGCGGCCAAAATCGCGTGCATGTGTGGCAGAACGTAACGGCGATAGTCGGCGGTGCCGAGGCAGCCAACCCAGCTATCAAAGATTTGAACGCACTGCGCACCGGCGTCGATCTGTGCATTGAGGTACCGCACCACCGCGCGGCTCAGCAGGCTCATCAGCGCATCCCAGGCACCCTGGTCGCGGTACATCAGCTCCTTAGTGTGTGCATAGTTGCGGCTGCTCCCCCCTTCGATCGCATAACTGGCCAGCGTGAACGGGGCACCGGCAAAGCCCAGCACGGGAATACTCGGTGGCAGCCCGGCACGAGTTAGCGCCACGGTCTCCATGACGAAGTGAAGTGCGCTAACATCCTCCAGTTCGCGCACGCGAGCGAGATCGGCGGCCGTACGCACCGGGTTATGAATCACCGGGCCTTCCCCTTGAGCAAACTCCAGATTAAAGCCCATTGGTTCCAGGATCGGCAGCAAATCGGCAAAGATAATCGCCGCATCGACCTGCAAGCGATTGACCGTAGTGATCATCACCTCGGCACAAAGCTGCGGGTTCTTGCACAGTTCGAGGAATGTCACCTTCGAGCGAATGGCGCGGTACTCGGGCAGATATCGCCCCGCCTGACGCATAATCCAGATCGGCGTACGCTCGGTCGGCTCGCACCGCGCGGCACGCATGAAGAGACTATTTTGAAGGTCGGTTGTCATGGCGTTTTCGGGTGGCAGCGTAACATGTGTCGCAGACGCAGCGGGCGCGGCCTTAGCTTGAGTCGATTTGCGATGGGGTGGCTGTTTTGACTGGCGCTTACTTGCCAGCAGCGCAGGTGCCTGATTGGCAATCTCTGCCAGTAGCGATTCTAGCTGGTCATCGACTCCCTGAACATCGACCGGTATCCCGCGCCAGTTGAGTAGCTCGGTGGTTTCGGCATTTAACGACGACACCACGCCACGAGCAAGTGACGCGGTTAGCGCTTCCTTAGAATGCATTCGCTCGGCAGCCAGCAGCACGCACTGCGCCTGATGTGCGGAGGTGAACAAGACCACGTCGCGTTGGCCAGCGATCACGGCCTGAAGTTGCTTCGTTACGTCGCTAAGGTCTGGTGGTAGCTCGCAGCTTTGCAATTGCAAACGTTGGACGGTACCGCCGCGTGCTTCAAGACCAGCGATCAGGCAGGTGCTCGCCTCGCCGTATTCCTGCATACCGACCACCTGATTGGCAACTGGCATTCCGCCATCGACTAACGACAGTATCTCGCGCCAGCCGTGCGGAGTGCCGGTGCTGCGCGTGCATTGGATGCCCAACTCCGCGAGGGCCGCGGCAGCCGCTGGCCTACGGCAGATGGTGACCACATCCGAGAGTGAATCCAAGAACCGCTGACGGTCGATGTGTCGTTCGACGCGGGCGATCAAGTCACGCACGCTGGCGGCGGTGATGAAGATCACCACGTCGATCTGCCCGGTCAGAATACGGTTGGCAAAGTCGACCGCTTCGGCGTGTTTATTCACCTGGCAACTGGCTGGGGAATTCTGCGCATCCCCTGCCGCGTCGCGAATCAACTGTGTGATTTCTTCGGCGCGCTGGTTTTCCCAAGTGGCGATGCGCAGGCCGGCAAGGCTGTATGGTCTAGTTTGCATAGTGCCATGCTACTGTACAGCAGTGGCCTGATGTAAGACCGTTGCGGATGCTCACGCTGATGGTTCTGGCTCGCCGATACCAGTGTCGCGTTCGGCACCAACTTCTGCGGCAAGATGCTCTGGCTCAAAAATCTCGTCGAATCGCTTGCGATTCTCGGTCTGCAACTGTCGGCAGTCGGTCAAGAGTTTGTCCTTGTCTGGGTAGCCTAGCAAGTGTGCTAGCTTGCTCAGCTCAACCGGGCTAGACGGTAGGTCGTTGAGCGCCGAGACATTCATCAGTCGCAACCGGCCTTGAATCGACCGAAGCACCTGATAGCTGGTGGTGAAGTACTCGAAGTCGGCGTGGCTGAACAGCCCGGCGTCGTGCAGAGCGCTGATCGCGTCGATCGTATTTGGCTGCCGAATCGCTGGTAGCTCCTGCCCATGACGAAGCTGCAGCATCTGCACAAGAAACTCGATATCGACGACGCCTCCTGGCCCACGTTTCAGATTGCTGGTCGAGGCGGTTTCTTGCAGGCGCAATCGCATATCGCGCATTTCCGCTGCATCGCCTGACTGCCAGGCGGGTCCAAAGGCGACCTCGGCAATCACGTCCATTGCGGTATTGCTGGCCTCGGCCGAGCCATGAATCGGGCGAGCGCGGGAGAGTGCCTGGCGTTCCCAGAGTCGGCCTTCTCCTTCGACAAAATAACGCTGAAACTCGGTCAGCGATGTCGCCAGGCGACCGCTCTTGCCGGTCGGTCGCAAACGCGGATCGATCTGATAGAGCCGGCCAAACGGTCCTAGGTGCCCGGCGATTTTGACGATGCGCTGTGCCAGTTCGCTGAAGAAATGCTGATTGGTCGTAGTGTCGCTGCTGCGACGGGTGCGGCGCGCGTGAAATGTCGACCCATCGGCGTCATACAAAAACAGCAAATCCAGATCGCTATGGTAATTCAACTCGCGACCGCCGAACTTGCCCAATGCAATGATGACAAACTGTGCCGGACGCCCCACTTCTTCCCCGGTGCCGACCATCGGCTCGCCAAATCGTGCGGCCAGCTTGTCGTACTCGGTTTGTGCAATCTGATTGACGCAGGTCTGTGCCAGATCCGACAGCGACGTGTTGATCGACTGGATCGATTCCTTCCCCAGCACATCGCGCATGCCGATGCGCAACTGCTGCGCACTTTTGAAGGAATGCAAAATCGGCTCGATATCCTCGGCCGCTCGAGTTAGCTCGGTCAACTCTTGTTGCAATTGCGCCAGGTTCGGCAATTTGTCCAACAGCAGGCTATCCATCAGCTCGTCAAGCATGCCCGGATTGCCGGTCAGAATATCGCACAAGAACGGGCTGGTCGCACACAGCTCAACATACATCTGCAGCGATGGAGGATTGAAGCTGAACAACTCCCAGAGAACTCCCTTGCCCCCGAGCGAGTCGCTCACCTTGCTGAGATTAACCAGTGTTGCATCGGGGTCGGCCGTGGCCGCGATGGCGCGGAGCAGTCGTGGCGCAATGGCGGCCAAAAAGTGCCGGCAGCGGCGCGTGGACAAGAAACGAATTCGTTCCTGCCCCAGCGCCATGAGATTATGAAAAGCCTCGGAGATATTGTTGAACGAGTACTTACCGAGGACTTCGGAAATTCGCGACGCCGGCGGATCAGGATCTAGCACCAAGTCGACCTCTGGCTCTGGCCGGTCGTCATCGGCAAAGGCGTCATGCAGCAAGTGGTCCAATATCTTGCGATTCACTTCGGTGATTCGCTTGTAGTCGGCGGTAAAGGCTTCAAGTGCTGGACGCTGTGGCGTGTCCGCGTATCCCAAGCGAATCGCGACGCGGCGCAGTTCTTCATCGACCGTAGGAAGCCGGTGCGTTTGCAGATCGAACATGATCTGCAGGCGATGCTCGATCCGACGAAGTGTGGAGTAGTTTTCGTCCAGCAGTGTTCGCTCTTGATGCGTCAGACAGCCGCAGGCGTCGAGCTGCGCAATCGCCTCCAGCGTATTCTGCGTCCGCAGTTGTGGCAGGTCGCCACCATTGAGCAACTGCAGGAACTGGATGACAAACTCCACATCGCGGATGCCGCCGTGGCCGGTCTTGACATCGGTCAGTTCGGCCCCTTCGCGAACGGTACGCCCTTCGATGCGACGCTTCAGCGCACGAATCCCGGTGATGTCGGCACGGCTAAGGTAGCGCCGATAGATCCACGGCTCCACCTGCCGCAAGAACTCCTCTCCTAGCGCCAAATCGCCAGCAATGGGCCGCGCTTTGACAAATGCCTGCCGCTCCCAGGTCCGGCCAAGCACGTCGTAGTAGTGCATCGCCGCATCCAGACTGGTCACCACCGGGCCTTGCTGCCCCTCTGGTCGCAATCGCAAATCGACGCGATAGACCGTGCCCAGCGGAGTCGACTCGGTCAGTAGCCGAACCAGGTCTCGCGCCAATCGCTCAAAAAATTCTGAATTGCTGATCGGGCGTGGGCCATCGGTCTGGCCATCCTGATCGTAAATAAAGATCAGGTCGATATCGCTCGAGTAGTTCAGTTCATTGCCCCCGAGCTTGCCCAGCGCCAGCACCACAAACCGCGCCGGCTGCCGCTGCCGCGTCATCGGAACGCCACGTTTCTGCTCCAAATTGCGTCGAGCACTCTGTGTAGCCGCGTCGACAATCGCATCGGCCAGAAACGAAATCTGCTTGGTGACCATTTCGATTCGCTGGCTGCGAATAATATCGCCGTATGAAATGCGTAGCGTCTCGCGACGTTTAAAACGACGCAGCGCCATCATCACCGACCGCTCGTCCTGCAAGACTGCCACCTCGCTGCTGATCTCGCTCTGCAGTTGCTCGCGTGCGACCGGTTCCCCTTCGGTCAAACGCAGCAGATCGTACGCCTCTTGATCGGTGATCAGCAGATCGCTGAGATACTGGCTGGTCGAAAAAATTTGCAATAGCACCGGCAGCGCGTCAGGATCGCGCTCAAACAGTGTGGCCAGCGACAGCGCGTTACGCGACGCGGCGATGAATCGGTCCAGATTGTTGAGCGCCATGTCCGGGTCGCTCAAGCGGGGAAGATGTTCGCCAAGCTGCGTGTACATCACCGCCAGCAAATCAAACGGCACGCCCGCACTGGCCATGCGTTCAAATGCCGCGTGGCCGCGATCGATATCGCTAACTCCCCAGGCGGCAAGAACCGTCGAGGCACTCTGCGGGTTGTCCAAGAAGCGGCGGAATTCTTCGAGATGCATCGAGTCCAGTAGTGCGTAAATGTGCCGGTTGCCGAATGGTGAATCGATGGTCCGCCCGACCAATCGGATTTTACTACCGATCGAAATTATACACTGCCGGAATGGTTGCTGCCCGATTACGGAGCTGGCGGTGCCAGTGTGTACACTTCTGGACCGACTTGCCGCGTGACGACGGCACCAAACAGCGTGTGCGGGGCTGCTTCATAGACCGTCACCGGGATCAACTGCCCAATCTGCCGCCGGTTTCCTTCGTAAACCACAATCCGGTCGCACTCGGTCCGCCCGGTGAGCTGCAGAATATCGCTATCGGGCTCGTGGAACTTGTGATTGCTCTTGCTAGGGCCTTCGACCAGGATTTCGACAGTACGTCCAACGAACGCCTGATTGTCTTCTTCGCTGATCGAGTTTTGTAAATCGAGCATCTCGTTGTTGCGGCGTTTCTTAATTTCTTCGGGGATGTCGTCGGGGTACAACGCTGCCCCCTTTGTGCC
>JAWXCH010000410.1:0-5009 GCA_034440595.1 Planctomycetota bacterium
GGAGAGATATGGTCGGTGGTGACCGAATCTCCTAAAGCGGCCAGCACTCGCGCCCCAGAGATCGGCCGGATCGGGCCGGGTTCAGAAGCCAGATCGATCAGAAATGGGGGTTCCTGGATGTAGGTGCTCTCAAGCTTCCAGTCGAACAGGTTCCCTTCGCTGGTGGCGATGGCGTTCCACTTTGGATTGCTCTCAAAAACACCGGCGTAGCGGCGCTGAAACATTTCCGGTTTGACCGAGGCGTCGACTGTTTGCGAGACCAGTTCCGCCGTCGGCCAGATGTCCCGCAAGTAGACCGGTTGAGCATCCAGCCCGATACCGAGGGGCTCGCGTGTCAGATCAACGGTCGTACTGCCAGCTAGTGCATACGCGACCACCAGCGGTGGGCTGGCCAGGTAGTTCGCCTTCACGAGCGGATTGACTCGGCCTTCAAAATTGCGATTGCCACTCAGCACTGCCGAAGCAACCAGATCGCCATCGGTCACCGCCTTGGCCACGTTATCGGGCAGAGGTCCGCTGTTGCCGATGCAAGTGGTGCAACCGTAGCCGACAGTTTGAAAGCCAAGCGCATTGAGCGAATCGGTCAGCCCGGCTTCGTCCATATAGTCCGTCACAACGCGCGAACCAGGAGCCAGACTTGTCTTGACGTATGGATGGACCTTCAGTCCTTTTTCGACTGCGGCCTTGGCCAGCAGACCGGCGGCCAGCATGACCGATGGATTGCTGGTGTTGGTGCAACTAGTGATTGCCGCGATGACGACCGCACCGTGTGTGATGTCAGTCGACTGGCCGTTGGCGTCGACATGACCGGTTCGCAGAATTGCCTGCTCATCGAGGGCAAAACCGCGCTCGGCAACCGGTGCTCGCAACGCCGAGGCAAAGGATTGCTTGACGTTGGAGAGGGCAACGCGGTCTTGCGGACGCTTGGGACCGGCAACGCTCGGCTCAACAGCGCTGAGGTCCAGCTTAACAATCTTGGAATAGATCGGCTTGCTCTCGTCGGTGCGAAACAGGCCTTGTTCTTTGTAATACCGTTCGACCAGCATCACCTCTTGCTCGGTGCGACCGGTCTTGCGCAGGTAAATCAACGTTTCTTGATCGACCGGGAAGAATCCCATTGTCGCACCGTATTCTGGGGCCATATTGCCAATCGTGGCGCGATCCGCGAGCTTCATGGTGGAGACGCCAGAGCCAAAGAACTCGACAAACTTGCCGACCACTTTTTCTTTGCGAAGAATTTCGGTGACCATCAGCACCAGATCGGTCGCGGTTACGCCCGGCGCCAGTGTGCCGGTGATTTCAAAGCCAACTACCTCGGGCATCAACATATAGAGTGGCTGACCGAGCATCACCGCTTCGGCCTCAATACCGCCGACTCCCCAGCCGACTACGCCGAGTCCGTTGATCATCGTAGTGTGACTGTCGGTGCCGACTAGCGAATCGGGCAGTGCCACGTTCCCCTTCTGGTCCTGGCGGATGAAGACCCCCTTGGCCAGAAACTCGAGATTGACCTGATGCACAATGCCGATGTTCGGCGGCACCACGCGGAAGTTATCAAAAGCCTTTTGTCCCCAACGGAGAAACTCGTAGCGCTCGATGTTCCGCTGAAATTCCAAGTCGACATTCAATTGCAAAGCGCCGCTAGAGGCAAAGGCATCGACCTGCACCGAGTGATCGATGACCAGATCGACCGGAATGAGCGGATTGATCTTTGCGGGATCGCCGCCGAGACGTTGCATGGCGCTGCGCATGGCGGCCAGATCGACCACACAGGGTACGCCGGTAAAGTCTTGCAGCACGACACGCGCCGGCTTGTAGGGAATCTCTAGTTCGGCAGGAGCGGCCGCGTTCCAAGCGCAAAGATTCTTGACGTCTTGTTCTGTGACCAGGTAGCCATCGCAATTGCGTAGCAATGATTCCAGCAGAATCCGAATAGAAAACGGTAACTGGGAGATCTTTCCCAGCCCGAGTGATTCTAGTTTACTGAGTCGATAAATGCCGGCCTGCCCATAGCCGGTGTCAAAGGTGTCGCGGGCCTCGAATGGATCGAACAAGCGAGCAGACGAACTCGGAGCCATGGATTACAACCTCGTTTACTGAAAACCTGCGACACTGGCCTGCCAATATGTATTGGCTGGCTGTCGCCACCGTCGGAGAATGGGCGTCCCTATTTTAGCGAAAGCAAGTCCGCTTGTCTGCCCGGCGGAAATGACTTTGAAACCGGCGGATTGGTACCCACCACTTTTCTAAAATGCCCTCACCCGCGGCTGATACCGCGACCTCTCCCGCAAGCGGGAGAGGTGAAGCGCTCAACGCATGTACCGGCCATTCTCGCGGCGAATTCAATTGTCCACTTCCCGCGGGAGAGGTGAATATTGTTGTCGGGTGCGTGAAGCGCAACAGAACCTGTGCTGGGAACGAATGGCACTGCCGATCAGCCGATGCTGGGTGACGCGCCAGAAACCAGTTACCAACCGAGTGGCAGATAATTCGGCACCGGGCGTGGGGACGGTAAGTTTGAAACGTTATTTGAGAAGTTCGCTTCCACTTCGGAATTGCGCCCATCGGGCGAGCCGAGAAAGATCGTCGAGCGACCGTACTGCGAACGGTATTGTGTTCCGCGTTCTGGCAGTGCGCCCGGATCGATTTTGGCTTGCAACAACGGATCTACCACCGCTCGACCCGGATCGATGGGATTGAAAATCTGGCCGTCGAAACTAGGTCTGCCGACTTCCAATGAGCCGGGGTCTTGTTTGTACATCGAAGCGCGCGCCGAGAAGGCCTTGGATATTCCCAGCGTCGGCTCAACGAGCGCTTCTGAGTCCATCCAACGCGGGGCAACATTCGCCTCGATCATTGGGCCAGGGTCGATCTTCATCATGTGCAAGGTATCCACGCGAAGAATCGGCGTGTCAATCGGATTGATGCTCATGCGATGATCCGGCAATTTTTGCGGATCGATGATATTGCGCGACGGGAGATTGCCGACGTCGAATCGACCCGGATCAATGTCACCTGCGGGCGATTGTGCAGCCACCGGACAGGCCATAGCGAGCAGCAACAGTATTGCCAGCAGCAGCATGGTCATAGATGGAACGACACAGGCTTTCACCGTGAGCGAAAACGGTGACCTGCAAGTGCAGCAATTTGTTGAGTACTGGTTCAACATCGAACAGGCTCTTTTGAGACGAAATGAGACTTCTAACCTCTGTTACAAACCTAGCATGCAATGGACCCGCAGGCCGGCGGGACCATCTGAAGCGATAAAATCGGCACGATCTGATGTGCATGGTTGGTCACACGGCGCAGCGATCCCGCCAGAATTTGACGAAGTGCCCGCAAACAGTAGAGTTGCTTGTCGCATTATGCACTTGGAATCACTATCGCGATTCTAAGAGTCTGTTCATGTACTTTCTTTCACTGAACCGCTTGCCGGTTCGTATAGCGATCATGCCCGATACAAATGTTGAGAGCCTGTTGGCAAAATTGACTGGAAATGTAGGAATACCTGCAGGGGACGACGCCTGGGCCAGCGTCGCAGCCAGCGAACCGGACCATGCAGCACAACAGTCTGAGTTCTCGGCAACTGCGGAGAAAGATCGACAGCAGAAGTTGGATCATTTGCTCGGACGAATTTCGCGACTGACCGGCGGCGCACCAAAGCAGAATGTCAACGTGCAGGCCACTAGCGGCCGTAATGGAACCAAGGCATGCTTTGAAGTCAAAGAAGAAACCAAGGCGGCGGTTATCGAGAAAGCCAAATGCGACGAATTCTTCCCGCCGGAGCCAACTTCATTTGTCGAAGCACGCCTCAGTGAAAGCGAAGTAGAAGAGTTGATCCTGAAGTTCTTGCTGTCTCGTGGCGACGCCAGCGGGCGGGATATCTCTGATCAAGTCAAGCTGCCGTTTGTGCTGCTGGAAGAACTACTCCGAGAGATGAAGAACGATCAGTTGATCTTCCACCGCGGGGCTGCGGCGATGAATGACTATCAGTTTGGTCTGACCGACAAAGGTCGCGAGCGCGCCCGGCGTCTGGTTATGCATTGCACCTATTTCGGTTCTGCACCGGTTTCGCTGAACGACTATATTGCCGCGATTAAGGCGCAGTCGCTGACGACTCAGCACCCGACCGCGGAGGGTCTGGAACGTGCGTTTGACGACTTGCTGATTAATCCCCGTATGCTTTCTCGCTTGGGTCCGGCGATCAACTCTGGCCGGGGTTTGTTTTTGTACGGAGCAGCGGGCAACGGTAAAACGAGCATCGCCGAGCGAGTTACGCGTGCGTTCGGCCAGTTCATCTGGATTCCGCGCGCCATCGGTGTGGATGGCGAAATTATTCGCTTGTACGATCCTAGCAATCACGAGCTAACCCCACTAGAAAACACCGGCGGACTGCTGGATCCGCGAAAGATTGACCGACGCTGGGTCCGCATTCGCCGCCCGACGATTGTCGTCGGTGGTGAGTTAACGATGGACAACCTGGAAGTGACTTTGAATACCTCGACCGGTATCAGCGAGGCACCTGTCCAGCTCAAAAGCAACTGTGGAACGCTGGTCATCGACGACTTTGGCCGTCAAAAGATGAGCACAGACCAGCTTCTGAATCGCTGGATCGTACCCCTAGAGAAACGCTACGACTATCTGAACCTGGCCAGCGGTAAAAAAATTCAGGTGCCGTTTGATCAGCTCATTATCTTTTCGACCAACTTGGAACCGAAGGATCTTTGCGATGAAGCGTTTTTGCGTCGAATTCCGTATAAGATCGACGTGACCGACCCGACCGAACAAGAATTTCGCGAGCTATTCAAGATCATCGTTCCCAAACTCGGCTTCACCTATCAGCAAGAACCGATCGACTACTTGATCGATCATCATTACAAGGCCGTCAATCGTCCATTTCGCAATTGCCAGCCGCGCGACTTGCTGCTACAGGTCCGCAACTTCTGCTACTACCAGAACACACCGAAAGAAATGACCAACGAGTACTTTGATTTGGCGGTGGAGAACTA
>JAWXCH010000411.1:0-17827 GCA_034440595.1 Planctomycetota bacterium
CATCGATCGATAGCACCCCTTTTGCGTGCAGGTCAGCCAGGACCTGCCGACGCCAACTTAGTATCTCGGCGGCAGCCGCAGTACGAAACAGCTCGCCATCATCGGTCGGCTCGTGATCGGCAAATTCAAACAGCGTCCGGTCACGCATCAGAACCGCCAACGGCAGATGCCGACCGACATAGGCATTCAGATGCTGCTGCACCTGACGCGAATTCACCTCGTCGATAATGTTGGTAATCAGTACCACCAGCGACCGCTTGCGACTGTGTGAGGACAAATACATAAATGCTTCGTCGTAACGCGATTCGACCAGCCGTGGAAATCGATCAAACGACGCATGCAGCAACCGGTTCATCTGCCCCATACCGCCAGATGGCGGGACATAACCGTGAATCTCATCGGAAAAGCAAATCAGGCCCACGGAGTCGCCTTGCTTCAGTGCGACATAGCTCATCATCAGCATGCTGTTGAGGGCATGGTCCAGCAGCGACAGCCCGGCCGCTTCGTTGGTCATCATCCGCCCGCAATCGATCATAAAGATGATGCGCTGGCTCTGATTGGCCTGAAAATCCTTGACGGTTAGCTTGTTGCGCCGGGCAGTGCTGCGCCAGTGAATATGCTTGAACACATCGTCCCTGGTGTAGTCGCGCAGCCGCTCAAACTCGTTATCCTGGCCGATCTTTCGTGTGCGACGCACGCCGAGCAGGCTGAGCCGATCGGTTCGTGCCAGAATGGCAAACTCCGCAAGTTGCTTCATGTCGGGGTATACATGCAGCACATTCTCGGCCGGGTACTCCAAATCGCGGGACCAGAGTCCCCACTTGCTGCGCACCCGGACGTACACCTGCGAGAGTTCAAAAGCACCACGGCGACCGGCGGAGAGTTGATACTCCATTGATGAGCGGCTGCGGTTCTTTAGTTGCACCGCAAAGTCTGCTGGACTTGCCGTGAACTCAGCCGGATAGCCATCACGAACTAGCGCTTGATAGTCGCGTTTGCCGTGATTCATCACCGTGAGCGTGACATCGTGCGGCTTGCGCAGCGAGACGATCCGCATGGCCTGCCGCTCAACCGAAAACTCCTTCCTCGTTGGCAATGACCAGTAGTCTGCAATTGCCAACAGCAATACCAGTATATCTACCCCCCACACAAACGGCTTCATTTCCGACGAGATCATCAACGTCGCCGAGAACAGCGCCGCCCCTAGCACGATGAACACCAGCGGCCGACGCGGAAAGGCCTTTTGAAAATAGGCCAGTCCCAACAGCGGCACAAATAAGAACAGCAGGTAGGCGAGTGGATTCAAGGAACAACACGCGGGACAGGGGTTTGGCGATCAGGTACACACACGGTGGCAAACATTGTTCAGTGCTCTCCCATGTGCCACTGGCAGGAACCTTTCTCAAGCGATTCGCACTGGCAAAGCCAGTGGCACACACTTTTCAATTGTCGCAAAGCGTCAGTTTCTCGGCACTTCAACCGAGTTGATCATCGCACGCAGCAGATCATCGACCCGATGCCCTTCGACGTCCGCTTCACTGGTCAAAATCACGCGATGCCGCAGCGCCGGTAGCGCAATCTGCACCACATCGTCTGGAACCGCATAATCGCGGCCATGAAAGGCGGCCAGCGTCCGAGCGCCCTGCATCAGCGCCAGCCCGGCACGTGGCGACGCTCCCATGTGGAACTGCGGCCATTGCCGCGTCAGGCGCACCAGCGTGTTAATGTAATTGATCAGCTTTTCCTCAATGCGCACCTGCGCACACAGGTGGCTCATCTCGATCAGCTCCTCCGGTGAGGTGACCGTCTGCACTCCGCTATTGAGACGCACATCCAAGTCGATCTGCTGGCTGTGCATCTTTAGTACATTCGCCACCTCGACGGCGGTAGGGTACTCAATCGTGATTTTGAACATAAATCGATCGAGCTGAGCTTCGGGAAGATTGTAGGTGCCCTCGCTTTCGACCGGATTTTGCGTGGCCAGCACCAAAAACGGCCGATCCAGCTTGTGACTGGTTCTGTCGATCGTTACGCGATATTCCTGCATGATCTCGAGCAGCGCCGCATGCGTCTTGGCCGGTGAACGATTGATCTCGTCGGCTAGCAACAACTGCGTAAAGACCGGGCCGGGATGAAAACGAAATTCCTGCGCCTTCATGTCAAAGATCGGTGCGCCCGTAATATCCGAGGGCATCAGATCCGCCGTGAACTGAATACGACCGAACTTGCAGCCCAGCGCCTGGCCGAGCGTACGAACAAAGAGCGTCTTGCCCAGGCCGGGCACACTTTCGATCAGAACGTGGCCATTGCTGAACAAAGCGACCAGCGTGCCAAGCACTAGTTCATCCTGACCGACATAGATCTTGCGAACCTCAGTCGTGATTCGGTCGAACAGAGTCTTGACCGGAGACATGGCACCAGAGCGCGCCGGTTCGACCCAAACGTCGCTTTTGCCTGCGCTGACATCGCTCTGTGGGGCATTTGGTAAGGCTGCGGAAGTTCGCAGTCCCGAGTCACCGTGATTACTCTGCAACGGACGATTGATGGATTGACCAGTCGTCTGGCCAAGCCCAAAAGAATCACTTCTAAAAGACGTATCAGTTAAGTTACTCAATGGCGCATTGGTAGCCGAATGCGACGAACCATTCGGCGCAGGAACGACCATCACCGAATTGCACTGTGGGCACTGTGCCTGCCGACCGGCCGCGCTGGTCGCAATACGCAGCAGCTTCTGACAATTGGTACATTGAAATTCGATTAAATCCGAGGCGTTGTGCACGAGTATTCCCTAATCTCGATGAGTCTTGTTGTTTATATTTGTTGTTTCACTATATCCGCTGACGGAATCGCCTTCTGCGGCGAATTCGCCTGCTGAACTTTGCCTTGCTGTTGACCTTTTCCAGTCTGCCGATAGTGACCGATCTTGCTGGCGGCATAGGCGCGATCGCGCGTTCGCCTGAGCATCGCTCCCAAGGCGGTGACATGCTTGCCAAAGTCACTGAGGCTAACCGCAGGGGGGTCGCGTGGCACACCAAAGATCGGAAAACTCATGAAACAGAATAACATGCCGGCCACCGCCAGGTGTACGAGCACAATTCCTATTGGCCAGACCGAAAATATCTCCAGCCCGTTGGGCGCACGGATCTCGGGATCCGAATCGAGGATTTCAGGTCCACCTTCTCCACTTTCCAGAAAGACGATTCGCTGCTGCGGAGGGATCTCGTCCATCAAATGCCCCGCCAGTTTACGGTGCTCGTGATTGACCAGCGGTAAGTTTAATAGAAATGAACCGTTGTTGATCATGATCATTTGACTTGGCGGGCTACCTTCTGGCCAACCATAGTCAACGTACTGTGCTCGGACGGCAAACTTGTTGCGATCCGCGCGCAGTAGCACCTCATCTTCACTGGGAAACTTAAACCGAATATTGGTTTCCAGCTCACACTTTCCGGCATCGATACCGCTGCTCCAGGGACCGGACAGCGACTTGATCGTTTGCGGGGCCTGCTGCAGCTTATGCGTACTGAACCATTCGCAATCCTCCTCTGTCAGATTGCCAATCATATTCCCCTGTGATAACTTTGCGTCTTTGGCGCGCTTTTGCACCTCCTGTAACTGATTGGCAGGGACACTCGGCTCGATTGCCTTCCAGTAGGAGTATTCTGAATCATAGGTACTGCCAACGTAGATCAACGTTCGCCCCGGCGATGCGGTCAGCCACTTTTCCAGCCAGTCACGGACCTCCTCAGTGGGTGCTTCGCGATCATCCGGAAACCAGACAATGCAGTCGGTGTTTTCAAGCAAATTGGGGCTGAGCGATTTGCGGCTGGACACCTTGTGGCCGCGAGCGATCAGCATGTCGGACAGCACTCCGGTGCCATTGACGCTCTGCCCGTAACGCAGCCCGTAACTTGTATCGAGACCTGGGTCAACGCATCCGCTTAGAAAGACCAGGGTCGCACATACAACGAGCGTTGAACAACTGGGTGCAGTTTTCATGCGGCGGCACCTCGCTGCAGCGTCGACAGTTCGTCGGTCAACGCCAGACACTCGGCAAATCGCTGCGGTTCGAGATCCTGACCGCCAAAATACACATCTTCGAACGCAATCATCGTGGTGGAAAGCATTCGACCGAGACTGCTATAAGAGCGAACTTCGCGCAAATACTGCCGGTTGGTCTTGCCTTTGGTGAGGCGAATCAACTGATGCTTATCCAGCTCCAAAAGCTGATAGCTGTACAAATAGATGATCGCGCGGCGAAAATCCCCGGCCTCTGCCCTCTGCCGTGCCGCAGATAGAAAATTATCCATCGGCTTTTCCAGTTCAAACGGCAGGTCTTCCAACCGTGTGACGTGGGCCAGCTCTCCACTCTTTAGCGCAATGGTTTGCGAATCATTCACCTGACGATTGAGGTAGGCCCTGACCAACAAATAAAACAGAAACGCCAGCAGCAGCCCGATAATGATCCAAAAGAAAATATCAAGTCCATCCGCGCTGCCGCTAAAACTTGAAGACGACGATGGAGGGGGCGCTTGTGTCTTGACATCAATCCGACGGATCGTGTCCTTCTGCGAATCGTACCAGGGATACTCGGCCCAGGAATCAAGCGCGTTGGCCCCTTCCACGACCGCATCGTCGTTGTACCAAGCCAACGGCTGATCTGCTTTTAGCATGCGTGCTAAGCTCATGAGATGTGCCTCGCTAGTCGATCGGCTTCGGCACGCAGAATAATCTCTACTTCCCATCCTTCACGTCGGATGCGCAAATCCAGATAGCTAAGAAATCGCACCACCGAAAAATAGGCAGCCACTGTCCAAAGTGCAATCGGCCATAGCACCGTAAACATCCAATTGTCAAACACGTACTCGTGCTGCAAGAAACCGCGAACTCCCCACAGCGTCAACCAGACGCCGACAATCAGAATGCCACTAATCAGTGCCGCCGCCAGCAACCGACCAAACAGGTCACCGCTGGCCCGTGCGTGCAGCACCTTACTGCGGCGCCAGGTCGACAAACTTCCCGGCTTACTAGTTAGTGGGTTTCGTTCCAGCAGAATGGTTTCATTGAGGTATGGCCACATCGTGAACGGTATAAACCAAAGCAACATCCCCAGTGCCAACAGTGGAATCATTGGTTGTGCGACGACTCCCCACAGCAGTGCCTGCGGCATAAAGATGCCACGCAGCACAACCTGGTACCAGAACAATTGCGGCAACGATTGCACCGCCTGACGAAGGATGCGCGGATAGTCGAACTCGCTAGAAAACATCATCTGACCGAGATACAGCGTGGAAAACGTCGACGCCAGGGGCAACTCAAACAGCACTAGCATTACCATTCGCCAGCAGTAGAATTCGGCGTCGCCATCCTCGGCCAGCGGCAGATCGCTGAGGAGCCAGTAATTGAACAGCGCAAACGGAATCGCCCCTGCCAGCGTAGTCACCAGCAGCGGCATGGCGTGCGCGCGAACAACATGCAGCGCCAGATCCAGCAAATCCAGCAAATCGCGCTCGCGGATGACGATGGCGGTTTTATCCAGTTGCATCGGATTCTCCGCGCGGCATTCCTAGCACGACAAAATAGAACGTCAACGCCGCGCTGCAGGCGGCAGCGACAGTCGCTTTGATTGCATATGGTGCGCTCGACGGAGACAAAAACGCTTCAATCATTCCGGCGGCAACAAACAGAAACATCGCGGCCCCCATGGTTGGCATCGCTTCGTGCCCGGCGCGCTTCAGCGATTCAACCCTGCTTAGCCCACCGGTCGAAATCATCGAAAAACCAAGCCGCATTCCCGCCGCCGCCGAAAGTACAATGGCCGTCAATTCAAATGGTCCGTGTGCCGTGACGAAATGGAAGAAATTCTTCTGCTCGGGGACCGTGCTCATAAATCCGAAACTGGCCCCGAGATGCGCGGCATTGAAAATAGTGGCGAACAACCCTCCGATGCCAAACAACAGCCCGTACGAAAAACACTCCAGACCAATGCCCGTATTGTGCTTGACGTAAAAGCCGACCATGACGAGCGACGTTTCGGAATCGCGACCGTCGATCGGCTGCGAGAAACTGCTCTGCATTGCATTGCGTGTTTCATCCCCCAGTAGCTTCTTCGAGAACTCATCTGAATTCATTGCCAGGACCATCGAGGCAATAAAGATCCCCCAGAAGAGCAAAAAAGCCAGTCGCAGCGCAGGATCCGCATACAACCGTCGCGGCACCTTGTGGAACATTTCGTCCCACCACAGACTGAGGTCAAAACGCCGCGCGCGGTAAAGCTGGTTGTGAGCCCGGCCTACCAATTGATGCAGATAAGAAACCGTCGCCGGGGGCAGTTGATACGAGTCCGCCAGCGCCAAATCAGCACAGGCCGAGCGATAAAGCGCAGCAAACCGTGCTACAGCACCTGCTCCTAGCTTTCGCATGCTGCGGTGCTCAACGGCTGTGCAGAGCCGCTCCAGCTCTTGCCAGTTCTCACGTCGCTTTCGCAGTATTTCACTGACTTTTGCCACTTGCTACCCCGATAGTGCCAAAGGTGATACTGTGCCCGGACGCGCGGCCGTGCCGCGTGTTGCCCCGTTGGTTGAACCGTTCTCTGGATCCTCAAGATTGCTGACGAACGCGCGGTAGTATAACGCACAGAGCAGCGTATCGTAGTTAAGATTTGGATCCAATCGGTAATGCTGGCAGAGGGTCGCCCCCAGCCGTCGCACAATTTCGTGCCGCCGTTCGCGACTAAAAGCGACACGCCGTTCCACATACGCCGACAGAGCGAGGCTCAGGCTGCGATCGATTCGCAAATTGATCGGCAGTTGCGATGCCAATTGAATCGCAGCCGGCTCATTCATTTCAATCATGCCTATCCGGTGCGGGCGATCCTCCACCACAATCATCGTCCCGCACGCCAAGTCCCCCAGACGCTGAAAACGGCGATTGAACATGGGCACAATCAGCCCAACCTGAAACAATGGCACCGGCACCGGCATTCCATCAATTGGCAACGGAACCACCGGCATGCTATCTGCCGCGCGCAGAACATTACGCAAGATTCCCTGTAAGCCGTTGATCGGCTGGCCATCGTTGGACAGCACGCGAATCCGCATCAGTCGCTTGCCAGGGGTCTGACCGTTCCAGTACGTTTCAAACAGGCCGCCGTAGAACCAGGAAATCACAAACCAGCAGATCAGACCGATGGCCACTCCCAGGCCGCTTAGTCCACTCAGCGCCACCACGCCAATGAGAACTCCCAATAACACCAGTCGGATCGCAATGTCCAGAACGTACGCTGGCAAGCGACGGAACGGGCCGGCCACGCGATACTGAAACGCGATATTCTCGGGCGTCACAATCTCAATACTGTTGTCGAGCTGTCCCTGAAGCTTCTGCATCCGACGACCTGGGTTTAGTGGATAACCGCCCTCAATTATTCGCTAGACAGCGGACGGTCGCAACCCATTATGGCAAATCGCCGCTTTTTCACCGAGACACCGGTGGTTATGAGGCCGCAAACCTGTCGTACTGCGGTAACAACCGCTCAGACTGCCGGCAGGCGGAATAGTGTCCTGGCATTCTCGGTCGTAAGCTGCGCAAACTCCTCGATGGATTGCTGCCTTGCCTCGGCCAGGCAGTGAGCCGTGTGTATCACCCAGGCCGGCTCATTGCGTTTGCCGCGGTTTGGCTCGGGAGCCAGGTAGGGACAATCGGTCTCAATCAGGATTCGATCGGCCGGAATTGCGGCCGCGACAGCGCGCAGATCAGCGGACTTTTTGAAGGTCACCATGCCGGCAAAACTGATATGCAGGCCAAGCTGTACACACTGTTCTGCGCCAGCGGCGTCTCCAGTAAAGCTATGCATCACTCCGCGAATGGGGCCGCGCCGGCGCGCCTCGCTTAGCATGACAATGGCATCCTCCAGGCATTCGCGCGTATGAATGACCACCGGCAGATCCATTTGCTGAGACAGCCGCAGATGCCGATCAAAATAATCCTGTTGAACGGCAAACGGGGTACGATCCCAGTATTTGTCCAATCCGGTTTCGCCCAGTGCGACCACTTTGGGACTAGTGGCCAGAGCAACAATCGATTGCCAGTCGTCAGGGTCGGCCTCGGCAGCATCATTCGGGTGAATACCCACCGCTGCAAACACGGCTGGATATTTGGCTGCGATATTGACGACCGAACGACTATCCTTCGCGTCAGTCCCAATGGCGATGATTTGCTGCACGCCCGCTTGCTGTGCCCTGGCGATTAACTCCAGCAGATCGGATCGAAACCGCTCACTGTCCAGATGGGCATGCGTGTCGATCAATTGCATGAGCAACGGTCAATGAAACGAGGTGAGATTGAAATAGGGAATCACTGCGAGCGAGTGCGGCGAACAACAGTCGTTACACTAAGAGGCAGCCAACTGCGGGCCTGTCGTATCGGCGACTACTTTTTCCAGCAGTTCCAAATGACCACGCACATTGCCTTGGACCTCTTCCCCCAGCACGCGTGCCTCCGGATCACCCCGCAATTCGCCAACCAGCTTCTCAACCGTGCGCAGGTCGTTTCGCAGATATTGGACCACCTGACTCACCAAATAATCCAACGACAAGTCGTGCAGATCGGTGAACTCCATCGGAAACTCGCCAAAATTCACCGTGTAGCGCCGCCTGGATAAGTACTTGGAAATACGCTCGGTCGATATGCGGTAATCCGAAACCAGATTCGCCAGCGCCTGCCGAGCGGGCTCATCCGCCGGCCCAACCCATGGCGTTGCATCGGCCAGGTACATCGGCAGCGACCGATGCAATACGACCAGCAGTCGGTTCAGCGTCAGCAGTGAATCTGGGGCCTTGGCAGCCATGAATAGTCCGTAGGAGGAATCGACTAACTAAAAAGATTCTTGGTGGCCTCTTTAGCTAGAATGTTGAGCTCATTCCAGAACAGACCTAACACCAAAACCGGTAACGTCACCAGGACAATGTAGGCCCCTGCCGGCGAAATCATCGGAAATTGTCCCTGCACGCGATTGGTCGGTTCTGGATCCAGTGTCATCGTCTTGATGACGTTCAGATAATAGAACAAGCTCAAGGCGGTGTTCACACCTCCAACCACCAGCAAAACGATCATTGTGTGACGTGCCCAATCGACTTGGATCGCGTCAACCAACGAGGCAAATATCAGTAACTTACCGGCAAAACCGGCCAGCGGTGGCAGCCCCACCAGACTGAACAGGATCGTTGCAAAGCAAATGACCAGCCCAGGGGACTGACGCACCAGACCGGCATAGTCGGTGATTTGTTCCGTGCGAAACTGATTGCGCAAGAAGGCGACAATCGCGAACGCACCCAGATTCATGAATAAATACACTGCCACATAAAACGGTATCACCGCGTATGCAGCCTTGGCAGCAATATCATTCACGCCGGTCAGTGCAACGGCCGCAGCGACCGGCATCATCATGTAACCGGCATGTGCAATGGTCGAGTATGCCAGCATCCGTTTGATATTTCGCTGACCGTATGCGGCCAAATTTCCAAACGTACACGTGATCGCGGCGATGAACGCCACGAGCAGCATAATGAACTGGCGAATTGGAGTTAGGGAAGCCGCATGAGCCGAAGCATTCACTCCTTTAAGCACAGTAGCCGTCGAAGTGGCTGCATTTGAAGTTGCGGAATCTGTCGCAGTAACGGCAACTGGTACGGAAACGGCCACGACGGGAATCGTCGATGTCGTAGCACTAGTCGCAGTCACGGGCGCAACAGGAGCGGCTACGGCAAGATCCGCAGGGACTGTCGTAAAACCAATAGCAATACGGACGAGTAGTGCTAGCGCTCCCGCCTTGGAAGCGACACTCAGATATGCATTGACCTCGGCGCTGGCACCCTCAAAAACGTCTGGACACCAGAAGTGAAACGGCACGGCCGATAATTTAAATGCCAGCCCAACCGCAACCATCAAACCGGCCAGGACCAGCACCATGTAGCGATCCTGCATCGTGCCGGACTCGATCAAGTGCGACAGTTGCCACGCCATCGTCGGCAGGTGGCAGGATCCTAGTAGCCCGGCGAGCAAGCTGATTCCGTACAGCATAATACCGGCGGCTCCGGCACCATAAATGACATACTTCAGGGCGGCTTCGCTACTTTCTCGACGACCTTTGAGCATGCCGGCCAAGGCATACGACGGGACGCTGGCCATTTCCACCGCCAGAAAAATCATAAGCAGATGATTCGCCGACGCCATCAGGCACATCCCTAAAATTCCGCCTAGCACCAGCGAATAAAAGTCGGGGGAGTCCTCGCGATCAGGAATGCCCGAGAGTCGCGTCAGCAAGATGAACAGAATGGCAAATAGCAGCAGAAAAGCGCGGAAGTAGATCGTGAAGCGATCGTACACCAACAGACCGGTGAAAATCTCCTCGCGGCCAATAGTGTTTGTCTCCCACGACTGCACGGCCAGATAGAACCCGACGATCGACCCCGCCAAGGCAATCCAGAATGCACTGAACCGGCTCCCGAACAGAATCCGCGACAGCAGCATCAATACGATCGTCACGCACAACGTCAGCTCTGGCCGGAATGCCGGCAGGCTGATGTCCACGGTGTTCGTGAAGAGCGAATTGACAAGTTCGGTAAGGTTCACTTGGCCGTCAAATCTGGATCAAGGTTTCGTTTTATCAAACTGCAATGCAAGCCGCGATCAATATCAAGGAACCTGCGACTGGTTCAGTACTAGATTCGTCGCTGCGGGCAACTGTTTTTCGGTAACCGCCCCATCCGTTCCCATCAGGTTGGCGTTCTTCACCGTCCGAGTCCAGGTCGCCAGATCATCCGCCGTTTTCGTAACACTCGGCTCCATGTAATTGAATAGCGACTGCGGCATCACGCCGAACCAGATCGCCAGCACCAATAGCGGAGCGGCAATGGCAAACTCGCGGCGCGTCATCGGAGTGATATGATCGGCATTCGGTCCTTTGTACTCGGCCCCCAGGTAAACGCGCTGCAAGGCCCAAAGAATATATGCCGCCGTCAACACCACCACCGAAGCCGAAATCACCGCCAGGGCATGGCTGTAATTCCAAACCGATAGCGTGACCAAAACTTCGCCGATGAATCCACACAAGCCAGGCAAACCTAAACCGGCAAAGAAGATGCCAATCGCCAAGCCACTATAAACGGGCATGCGTGCAAACAAGCCACCAAACTCGTCCAAGTTGCGATGATGCACTCGTTCATAAATCACACCGACCATAAAGAACATGCCAGCCGAACTAATACCATGTGCAATCATTTGAAACATGGCACCGTTCATTCCCATGGCCCAGTACTTGGGATCAAACTGATAATCCTTCGTCGCACTCCAGACACCAAGGCCCAGCACCACGTAACCCATGTGCGAAACCGAACTGTAAGCGACCATTCGCTTAAAGTCCTTTTGAGCCAGTGCGGCAAATGCACCATAAACCATGCTCAGCACACCGATCGTGCAGACAAACGTGGCCAGCTCGTAACCGCCGTCCGGGCAAATCGGATAACAGATTCGGATGATGCCATAGCCACCCATCTTCAACAGCACACCGGCCAGGATCATGGAGATCGGCGTCGGTGCCTCCACGTGCGCATCAGGCAACCAGGTATGAACCGGCACCGCCGGCACCTTGATGGCAAAACCGATAAACAACAATAGGAACGCCCACCATTGCAGACTCTTGCCCCATAGCAATTCGACGTTGAATGGCGAGTTCGGGTGCTGGCCAATCTTGGCCAGCGCCATGATATTGAAAGTATGGTCCCCACCAGGACTGGTCTGATGTTTGGCGGCCAGCTCTGTCGCTACGTCCAAGTCCTTCGCCACTCTGGTTTCAACAAGTTGCTGCGGAGTCAGCAGCCCCAGATCGCTGGAGAAATAGAGCGCCAGAATTGCGATCAACATTAGCACGCTACCGACCAGCGTATACAGAAAGAACTTGATCGCGGCGTATTCGCGGCGTGGGCCACCCCAGACACCGATGAGAAAATACATCGGCAGCAGCATGACTTCCCAAAACACGTAAAACAGAAAGAAGTCCAGCGACATGAAGACGCCGAGCATGCCCGTTTCGAGCAACAAGAACAAAATGCAGTACGCCTTCACGTGGCGCGTGATCGTCCAACTGGCCCCCATCACAAAGACGCACAGCACCGCAGTCAGCACGACCAGCGGAAAGCTGATGCCGTCGAGGCCCATGAAGTAAAAAATATTGAACGAACTGATCCAGGGATGGGAAAAAGCACTTTGTAGCGCTGCCTCACCGGTGCTGAACTGACCTTCTTTTCCCCCCTGCCAGCACATCCAGATAGCCAACAGCGCAACAATGGCGGTCACACCCAGCGTGAACCAGCGCATCGCTTCAATCTTGTGCTTTGGAAAAAAAGCCAAGGCCGCGGCACCCGCTGCGGGGAAAAAAACCAAAAAGCTTAAAAGCTGGGTCGATGTCATAAGCCCGATCAAAAGGTTGAATCGGCAGGCGGTGATGAACCGCGGGCCGATAGTCCAAGCGTCAGTAAATCCTGTGTCAGTAATTCCAGTTTCAGTTACCCGCCCAACTATAACTCCACACGAAACTGGCCAGCACGAACAGCGCCACAGTTCCGATCACAATAAAGGTCACATATTGCCGCAACTGGCCGGTTTGAACGACACGCAGCGAATTCCCCAGTGCGCGGATCCCGCGTGCGGTGACATTCACCGCTGCATCCACGCCGAGCCGGTCAATCGCATCGTCCAGTACCGCCAACTTCCGCACTCCCCAGGCGCAACGATTAATAAACGGATCGATCACACTACGATCAATATCCGCCACCCGCCGCGACAGGAACAACAACGGATGAATAAAAATTGCCCGATACAGTTCATCAAAATGCCACTTGTTGACCAAGAAGCGGTAGATCGGCCTAAACGTCTGCTGCACCTCGGCCGGGTCGACTTTGCGAATTCCATAAAACAGCACCGCTACCAGCAGCCCTGACAGTGCCGTGCCAAATGCGATCCACGTGGCGGCGGTGTGAATGGCATGCTCATGACTGTCATGCTCGTTCGGAATCGTTACCGTTAGCAGCGTGCCAGTGGCCTTGGTCAGAATTCCCGCCGGACGCGCCTGCTCCAGCAGATCCGTCAGATGGAAAATCCCCCAACCAACACTCACGGCAAAAACCGACAAGATCACCAGCGGAATGTACATCACGCGCGGCGATTCATGCGCATGATCGTAAATATGGTGATCGCGGGGCGGGCCTGAAAACGTCATGAACCACAGCCGGAACATGTAAAACGCCGTCAGCGCCGCGCCACCGGCCGCCGTATAGAACAGAACAGCGTGATCCGGATTGGCGTTCTTGAACGTCAGCGCCTGAGCAATGATCGCGTCCTTGGAATAGTAACCGCTAAAGCCGATCACAAACGGTATCCCCGCGCCAATAATCGCCAGACAGCCGATCAACATCGTGTAGGCAGTCCACGGCATCTTGTGCCGCAGCCCACCCATCTTGGTCATGTCATTCGTATGACAGGCATGGATCACCGAACCAGGGCACATGAACAACAGGCTCTTGAAAAACGCATGCGTGATCAAGTGAAACAAGCCGGCGACCCAGCCACCTATTCCCAGGGCCAGCATCATGTAGCCAAGCTGACTGACAGTTGAATAGGCCAGCACGCGCTTGATATCAACGGCAGTAATCGCAATCGTCGCGGCGATAAATAGTGTGATCCCGCCAATGTAGGCAATGACCAGCAAAACTTCTGGAGTAAACACCGGGTAGAACCGTCCGACCAAATAAACACCGGCCGCGACCATCGTTGCCGAATGGACGAGCGCCGAGACCGGCGTCGGGCCTTCCATCGCATCGGGCAACCAGACATGCAGCGGAAACTGCGCACTTTTACCCACGCAGCCGCAAAAAATCCCCAAACCGGCAATGCAAAGCAGCCAGTACCCGAAACCTTGCTCGCGCCAGCCGGGTGTCTCCGCCGCCACCTGTGCTGCGGCAGCTTCGGGTGTCAGCGATCTTTTGCCGACGAGCTCGCCAACCTGACTGGCTGCGGCAGCGCGCACCATACCGTCTGGCACGACAAGCTCAAAATGATTCTCTTCTGTACGTACCTGACTGAAAATACCAACCTGGACTACTTGTCCATCGGCCCCCTTGGTATCCGCAAAGGTAAATGTGCCCAGGCTCCCCCACAGCGCCATCATGCCGATCAACATTCCAAAATCGCCCACGCGATTGGTGATGAAAGCCTTATTGGCAGCATTGGAAGCACTGTGTCGCTCAAAGTAAAAACCGATCAAAAAGTACGAGCAAATTCCGACCAGCTCCCAGAAGACAAACACCATGGCGATGTTGCCGGCGTAGACCAGACTGAGCATGCTAAAGCAAAACAGCGACAGGTACTGGAAGAAGCGATGAAAACGCCCTGGCCGGACCAGATGGTGGCCATTGCGCAGGTGGACTTCATGATCCGTCACTTCATGCAGCTCATCGTGCATGTAGCCGATGGCGTAGAAATGAATGCAAGACGCAATCAGCGTCACCATGCAAAACATCACCACCGTCAGCGTGTCGATGTAATAACTGATCGAAAGTTTCAGTTGAGTCCCGATTACCGCCAGCGGATAGATCTCGCCGGAGTATTCTGGTTTGGCATGATCCGAATGCGAAACGTGATGAGCCGCATCGGCAGTGTGACCTGCTTCGCCAGCATGGGAAGCAGCCGCCGCATGAGTAGTGTCTGAGGTATGGTCCGCACCGTCTGCGTGTTCCGCATGTGCAGAGTCTGGCTTATGCTCCCCCATCCAGCCGACCATCGCCACGCTGGAAAGTGCAAACGCAATCAGAATGGCACCGGTGGCGACATAGGCGGCGTACTCACCATGCTTCCCCATGCGCGCGCCGAACAGCACGATCAGCACAAAACTGACCAGCGGCACCAGGCAGGCCAGTCCGAGCAGCACCGGGAGTGTATTCGCAAGATCCATATTCGCCGCTTAACTTATGTATCGTCTGAAAGATTCACTGCCAAAAAAACTGCCGTCTGCACAGCCAAACTCAACCCTTCAACTCATCCGCCTGATCGACATCGATCGTGGCGTGGTTATTGTAAAAATTCAGAGTGATGGCCAGCGCTACGGCCGCCTCCGCTGCCGCCAGCACTATCACAAACAGCGCAATCACCTGACCATCCAGGCCGATCGAAAACCCAGAGTTGCCTTGCAACGCCGGGCTACTAAACGCAATAAAATTGACGTTCGCACCATTCAGCACCAATTCGATCCCCATCAGCACGCCCAGCGCATTACGCTTGGTCGCCATGCAAACAACCCCTGAGACAAACAGGATCGCGCCGACCACTAGGTAGTGCGATACGCCGACCGGTTCTGTGAGTAGGTTCATCATAATTCACGCGTAGTTCTAAATTCCGATACTCTAAACAGTTCGGTCGCGAACCCGTTTCTTGGTTCGTGCCAGGTAGGCTGCTCCGATCAATACCACCAGCAAATGCACCGAAACAATTTCAAACGGCAACAGGTAACCCGACAGGCCAGACCGGAGGACCGCATCTGGTTCATCTACGGCGTCAACCCGCACGCCCAGTAGCGCCATGCCAATTGGCGTAGCGGTCGGATCCAAATTCGTGGACGCCGTTGCCGCTTCTCCAACCGGTCCGCGACGCCAGGATTCAACTCGAAACGCCGCAGTGATCAGCACCGCCAACAGCGAGCTACCAACAATCAGCGCCACCAGCCACTGCCCGCCATCAGTCTTCATGCGCACAAATGGCCCTTGCGCAGTCAGCATCACGCCAAATACCAATAGCACCATTGTGCCGCCGACATAAATCAACAACTGCATCGCGCCGACAAAATCGGCATTGGCCAGAAAAAACAGCCCTGCCGTGGCCGACAAACAGAGCACCAGAAAAAACGCCATCCGCACCACGCTGCCGGTAAATACTACGGCGAGCGCAAAGAAACAGGCGACTAGCGCAAACAGCAAGAAGAAGAATGAATTCCAATTGATCATGGCAGTGCCTCCTCCTGCCGCCGCGAATCATTTGCAACCACGACCTGCGTCTGATTATTGCTTTGCGACGCATCACTCCGCGCTGTAATCGTTACACTTTGCTGTGAATTCTGACCGGAATTCTCAATCAGCCGGCCACCGCCACCCTGCCATGTCTCCTGAACATTCGCCAGCGGTACTTGCGATCGGAAAAATAATCCGCCTGGAAAGTTGTACTTCCAAATAACTGCCCCTAGAAACATCACCGCCGCAATTGGCGTGCAGTACTTCAAACAGGTTTTCATCACCTGATCAATGCGCAATCGAGGCAACGTCCAGCGCACCCAGATCATAAACGTCACACCAAACACACCCTTCCCCAGCACGTTCAACATGCCCAGCAAGTTGGACAGATAACCAGTAAATGTGACCGGATCGGTGCCGCTTTCGTACGACCAACCAACCCAGTCGGTGATCGGGATAGGGCCGTTCCATCCACCAAAGAACAGGATTGCGGCCAGGACGCTGACCAGCAGCATCGATCCATATTCGGCCATAAAGAAAAAGCTCCAGCGCAGGCCAGAGTATTCGGTATGAAAACCGGCCACCAGTTCGCTCTCGGCCTCGGCCAAGTCAAACGGCGCGCGATTCACACTGGCCAAGGCACAGGTGAAGTAAACCCAAAACGTGATGAACGTGAACGGGTCATGAAAAATCAGCCAATTGGTGAACCAGCCCCGTTGCATTTCGGCAATCGTGGTCAGGTCCATCGTGCCGCAGATCAAGACCGGCACGACCACGCACATGCCCAGTGGCACTTCATAACTGACCACCTGGGCCGCTTCACGCATGGCCCCAAATAGCGACCACTTGGATGCCGACGCATAACCGGCCAGAATCACGCCAAAGATCTCTAGCCCCAATACGGCAATCACAAAAAACACGCCAATGTTCAGCGACTGAGCCACCCAGCCAAATGCAAAAGGGAGCGAAATCAACGCCGTAAATGACGCGCAAAAACTGACATACGGGGCGATCTTGAACAACAGCCGATCCGCACCACCGGGGGTCAGATCTTCTTTGGCAATCAGCTTGATACCGTCGGCCAAGGTCTGCAACCAGCCGAACTTGCCACCGACGCGTGTCGGGCCAAGACGATCCTGGATTCGACCGGCAACTTTCCGCTCCAGCCAAATAAAGAACAGCGCTCCGACAGCAACCAACTGCAACAGCAGAGCAGCATGCACCAGCCCGGCCAGCAAATAGGCTAGCCAAGGGTACGAACCGAACAAACCGACATTGTTGATCAGATAATCGGCCACTACGCGCAGTCTTTCCGGAACAATTCCATCGATTCCCCCGCCTTGGAAATCTCCCTAAGGATTCTCCACGACGAACTTTCCAGCAACGAACAGCTTAGCTGCCAGCAACCAGTCTCACATTTGCTCTGTCACTGCCAATCGAACGCAAGCAACTGCCCTCGGTTTAACCGCGATCCCCTTCGCGATACAATGCAGTAAGCTGCTTCACGCTAACAGTAAACTGCTGCTCAAACGCAACTTCTGAACATGGTTGTGAAATATCGCACAAACTCAAGCTGCCTTACAAGGCCTTGGCTTGGTCGAATGCAGAAAATTGCTGAGATTTATTCGAAGTTGCGACAAGTTGTAGCGACGACAGCTCCGCCAGCGCGCAGGAGCGAACGACCGTCGATACGGACTTCAAATACACTGAAGAAAACTTCAGCAGCGCAGTATCAGCAGCGATTAACGTCGGCCGCGTCCGCCGCCGCCATATCC
>JAWXCH010000412.1:0-4338 GCA_034440595.1 Planctomycetota bacterium
AGGGCGATTACCTGCGGCACCGGCCCCGTGGAGAATCCCGACTTATACTATTTTCTCGCAATCGGCAGGATCCGGCACAGCGTATTTTCCGAAGCGTGGCGGGAGGACTTGGGACACCTATAATAAGCGGTTGCTGCCGTCTAACGGTCGAGAAACCAGCCAGGAATGCGGCCCAATTGCGGCACTCGCCGCTTCGGCGGAGGTTGAGTCGACAGACGAAGTGCCATCATGACGGCGCTCCAAGAGTGTGCAACCAAGAGCGCTTGGCTACACTTGCGAGCGAAACAATCCTGCCAGGAAATCCGCAATCTTTTCCAGCCGGGGCCGATTCCGCCAATCCGCCAGGCTCACTTCCGAAGATCGCTTCAAGTCGTCTGAGAACACACGAATTTGATTCTTGGCGAAAGCCTCGTTGAGGACATTGAGGTTGGCTTCATCATTTAAGCGAAACGAGCGGTTGTCAAAATTGGTGGATCCGACGGTCGTCCAGCATTCGTCCACCACCATCACTTTGCAGTGGTACATCGTGGGTTGGAATTCGTAGATCTTAACGCCTGCCTCTAACAATTTCCCCCAACGTGAACGTGACGCGCGCCTTGTGACGGCCGTATCGGTGTGGTGTCCAGGAACGATGACCGCGATCTCCACGTTCCCTTTGCGGGCAGCGACAAGGGCATCGACACAGCCGTCGTCAGGCACAAAATAAGAGTTGGCAATCAAGATTTGCCGCTTCGCAACCGCAATCGACATCAGGAACATGAGTCGAACGCTGCCGCTCCCCTCCCGCGGTGAGCTTTTGAAAACCTGAGCTAGTGCGTCGCCAGCGGATTTCAATTCCGGGAAGAAGGCATCCTCATTTAACACCTCGTGCCGAGTTTTTAGCCAGTTGTCGAGAAATGCCGCCTGCAGATGAGCGACCGCCGGACCTTCTACTTGAAAATGTGAATCGCGCCAGTGCTCAGGTCCCTCGGCATTGCCTTGCCACTGGTCGGCAATCCCGACTCCTCCGATAAATCCAACTCGGCCGTCAACAACTAGAATCTTCCGGTGCGTGCGGCTGTTCACTCGCGATAAATTGTACCAGCGAAGTGGCCGATATTTTTCCACGTGTACACCAGCGTTCTTCATCTTTTGAAGGGCGTTCGCGTCGAGTTTAGCGCTGCCCAGCCAATCCAGCAGCACGTGCACACGAACCCCGGCAGCAGCGCGTTCTGCCAACAGTTCGGAGAAGGCCCTGCCGATATCACCGGACCAATAGATATAGGTCTCGAATGTGATCGAACTCTCGGCTGAGCGAATGGCCTGCATCATCGCCGGAAAAATCTCGTCTCCGTTGATTAGGCTGCGAATCGAATTGCCGCCCACGAGTGGAGGCCCAAGAAGGTGATCCATGCATCGCCGAAATGTAGGATCTCCAGTCGAGCATGGCGAAATCTGATAGTCGACTTTCCGCTCGCGCGACGTGGCATTCTGAATGATGAGCACAATAAACAGGGTCGAGGCGGAGGCAGCAATGGCCACAATCAATAGCATCGTGGGTTGCAAGTGTGCGTTTCCTTCCCGGCGGTTCGAATTTCATCAGCGCTGCTTGCGTGGACAAGGCAACTCTCCGCATAAGTGGCCATATGCGGTGCTCAAGCAAAGCGTGCGCCGGACCGATATAGCATTTGCTTGATGGTGCTGAAGGATGGAGTTATCAAGCCGATCAGGAGGTGAAACGCTCTGGCACGGTAGAAAGAGGCGTAAAGCGCGAGTTGATCGATAACTGCGTCAGGCAAATGTTACGTCAGCCGGGACTCTGAAGGGCAATTTAAACTCAGTCGATGACCAGCGCTGCTCACTGTCGCAAGATCGTCGCCGCCAACCCAAGACTACTAAGAGGCTGACAAACAACTGGATTTCGCAGACGGCCTGAACTTGGCATGACATTTGCGCCACGTCATGGACAGATCCCAATTTCAAGGAGGACTGTCATGGCGGACGCATGTATGCCGGAAGAGTTTTATGAAGTTGCGGTGTCGTTTCTGCCACCGGAACCGGAGCCTGGTCCGAAAGGTGGTCGGCGAGCGGTTAGGCATCACGTTGTGCTGAAAGTGATCTGGTTCGTCCTGGTGACGGGTTGTCGCTGGAAGGATGTTCCCCAGGAAATCGGATGCTGTGGAGAAACAGGACGAACCCGGCTCCAGGCTTGGGAGCGGACGGGAATTTGGAGCGAGATCCATCACTTGCTGTTAACCATGCTGAATCACGAGAAGCAGCTGCATCTGGAAACGGCCATCATCGACTCGACACAGGTGCGCGCATTTGGCGGTGGCGACGCCACGGGTCCCAGCCCCGTCGATCGCCGCAAAAAAGGGACAAAATATACGTTGCTGGTCGATCGCGACGGCGTGCCGCTGGTGATTCATGCGGTGCCGGCGAATCGCAGCGATCATCTGGAAATTCTGCCGACGATCGTCGATTATCCGCTCGTCGGTGGCAAGCCGGGACGCCCGCGAACGCATCCGGAAAAGTTGTATGCCGATGCGGGTTACGACTCCGAAGCCACCCGAAGTGTACTCCGCTGGCTGGGAATCGAGCCACATATTCGGCACCGAGATGGGGGACACGGTAGTCACCTGGGTCGAGTACGTTGGGTCGTCGAGCGCACTATTAGTTGGATCAAAGGGCTGCGCCGCATGCGGGTCCGCTACGATCGGTCCGCTGCCTCGATTGACGCCTGGACGACCATCGCCGCAGTCGTCATCTGTTTAAATATCCTGATGGAAGCTGCACCGTTACCTTGAAAAAACTTGCCATCTCCAGTTGTTTGTCAGCCTCTAAGGTAAATGGTGACAAGGTGATCGATAACCCAACGAGATGGCAGAGGGGCGATCATCGGCTGGCAGACAAACAGCCAACTCGGCCATTTGGTGCAAGGCGTCTAACGACAAATCAAGCGTAATAGATGAAGCTAAGCGAAGTCGCCGAGGGAAAAAAGGTCTCGTGACTGATCGTCGGCACGTTAATTGCATCTCTAGCTTGAAACCGCTTCGCCATTACACAGCCATCCATTGAGGAGTATGACCATGAAGCTTTATCCAGTTCTAATCCTGACTGCGCTCGCAATCACCGGTTGCACCGATGCGCAACGCTCGACACCGGTAGCTACCCAGAATGAACAACGTACTGGGACGGAAGTGGACCACGACAATACAGCGGTCAATGACCGGGACCGTGACTCGGCGGCCAAGACGCCGATCGATCAAAACGAGAATCAAGCTGATATCAACGTCACGGCAGACATCCGCAAGCGCGTCGTCGACACAAAAATGTCCGTCAATGCCCAAAACGTAAAAATCATTACGCAAAATGGGCAGGTGACGCTGCGCGGTCCTGTGAAAACGGCCGACGAAAAGAAGCAGATTGAAGATATCGCGCACGAAGTCGCAGGTGCGGATAAAGTCGTCAGCCAGTTAGAAGTTGAACACAACCCCTAATCCCCTAGTTAAGGAGTCAAGTCATGGCCAAAGCTGTATTTTGTACTGTGAAAACCAGCGCTCAAGCAACTCAAGTTGTAGATCGCTTGAAATCGGCGGGTTTCACCGCGTGCGATATTTCCGTGCTTATGCCGGACAAAGCGGGCACAAAAGAATTCGCGGTAGACAATCAAACAAAAGCTCCCGAGGGAGCTGCGACGGGTGCTGGGACCGGCGCGATCTTGGGTGGTGGACTTGGTTGGCTGGCCGGCATTGGCGCCTTGGCTATTCCCGGAGTGGGTCCGCTCATTGCCGCTGGGCCTATTATGGCTGCGCTCACGGGTGCGGCGGTCGGGGGCACGGTTGGCGGCGTCACGGGAGCACTCATTGGTATGGGGATTCCGGAATTCGAAGCCAAGCGATACGAGGGTAAGGTCAAAGGTGGCCACGCTTTGATTTCGGTGCATTCGGAAGACTCCCACGAGACAGACCGGGCCAAGACCATTTTCGAAGCCGCGAATGCCGAGGATATTTCGACCTCCAGCGAAGCGTCCGTCAGCGGCCGCCGCTAAGCCGGTCAGAACACGCGCGCTACGGCGGTGCCCAGAAGTGGGCCCGCCGTTTTTTTTGGGTCAAAGTTACATCTGCAATTCGATGAAATAACGGCAGCGCGTCACGCGGCTATTTTCTAAGGAGGCATCAAGCTGAAGGCGCTTTGTTGGCATGGAACAAGTGATGTCCGCGTGGATAACGTCGCTGATCCGAAAATCGAGAATCCCCGTGATGTTGACGGCATTCAGAAACGGCGGCGCGGGGAGCGTGTCGCGGCAGTCTAATTTGATGGCGCACATTTGTGCATCCTTGCGGCAGAGAGAAGATG
>JAWXCH010000413.1:0-5431 GCA_034440595.1 Planctomycetota bacterium
GTTGATACGTTGGTGTAATGAGCTTACCGGCTGAATTCACAATGCGAATCGCCGCCGGATCGAACGGAGAAGAAGTCCGCCCTTCTAACTCAAACCCGATCAAGCCGTCACCCTCCATGCCAAGATGCTCTGGGGCTACGGTAATATCGATACGCTCGACACTGTTCGATTCGTTCAGGCTACCAAGAAATTCAGAAAATGCAAAATCCGCCGCCAGCAAACGGCGTTCTTCGAGCGTCTCAAAGTGGCAAGTATGTTTGCGATTAGGATGCTGTCGCTTAGTCTTGCCTGCCTGATCCTTCTGACGACGAAACAGCTTGCCGAACATGCTATGCCCTTTATTCTGGCGGTGAAAACGATCCCTTCCTCACGACGAACTCAGAACAGACGACTCACACTGCTGGGCGAACCAGCAGGCTTTACGCGAGTTAAACTGGATTCCCGCATGCGCGGGAATGACGATGGTGGCACGCTGCACTCTTTCGGCGGAGCGAAAGGCGACAGTGGGCAAACAAAGCAAGAACCACGCCGACGGCACATAACACCCAAGCGGCAGGCTCGGGAACAGCGTTGAAAGAAAGCCCTGGCCCGGCGACCAGACCCACTTCGATTGGATCGCCGGGACTGAATTGATAGCGCGTGGCATCGAACGAGCCGAAAGAGAATGTGAAATCCCCTTCCGCCAACACCGTTGCTTCAAACTCGATAAACGTCTTGGCGGTTTCGGCGGTTAGCAGGTGCGTATCACTGAAAGTTCCATAGAAAGCATCGACTTGCGAGATTCCCCCGCCAATACTGCTGGTGCTAGCCTGGAAATCGAGCGGATCGTCGAGATTAACAGGAAGCAGATTGCCTTTGACAATCGATGCTTCCGATACGCTGACGTGCGAATTGGGAAAATGCACTGCCGCGGCCAGCATATCGAGTTGCGCCGGTGATTCCAGCCCGGATAACTCGACGCGAATTGACAGAGTGTCACCGATATTGACCGGACTACCGGCCTGCGGCGAAGCGAGCGACAGCATGGGTGCCGCGACAACGACTGGACCGCTGAAAACCGATAATGCAAGCGCAAAAACAAACCGCGAAAGAAACTTACCCATTCGACTTAGCCCTCTGAATTGCCCTAATTGAAGAAAACCCCGCTACACAACCTGCCTAAAGTAGCCCATTGCAATGGAGAGTTGCCCAAAACAACGGAACAAATGAATCGCTGGTTCCGATTATAGCGAAGCAATCGGATAATGCAACAGAAATTATTGGATTATTTTTTCGTTGAGCGGCCGGAGTTTTCCTTTGCGCCGAGTGCCACTTATCGAAGCCGCTACGACAACGCAATCCTGACAGGCATCAATCCTGGCACGGGTGCGTGACTCGTCCCCCTCTGCCACCGATATCCAGGCCGACATCCCAGATCGCCTTTTTCTCTTCTTCGGTTGGCTCGACTAGTGGGCGAACAATCCGGAAGCCCGAGAACTGTGCGTCGGTGTGATACCAGACGCTTTGCGGAATCTGTGGATCCTGCTGTTTCCAATCAGGATTCGATGCGCGCCGAGCGGCACTGCGCAGTGCGTCTGGTTCATCGTCCCAGGCCCCGCCACGCACGACATTGGGATAGAGCTTCGTCGGCAGCGCGACTGGATTGACGGCGTCCTTGCCGGTCAGCTTGGCATACTGCGCACGATCAAACACATCCAAGCACCACTCGGTGACATTGCCATGCATATCGTGCAGACCCCACGGGTTCGGCTTCTTGGTGCCGATCTTGGCGTACTTTTCGGTTTCGCCATCGTTGTAATAGACGGCGTACTCGCCCAGCTTCTCTGGATCGTCGCCGAACGAATATGCGGTCTTTGTACCCGCACGACAAGCGTATTCCCATTCGGCTTCCGTCGGGAGTCGATAGTAGTGCCCGGTCTTGATGCTCAGCCACTGGCAGTACATGCGTGCCGCGTACTGCGTCATCGAAATCGCCGGAAAACCACTCTTGCCCATGCCAAACGTCATGTCCGTGTAGGGGCTGGTTGGGCGAATCAAAGCATCGGCTGCCAGATCCTGCTTGCTCGGCTCGATCTCGTTCACCTTGCGGCGCTTGCAATCGATCGCAAACAGGTAGACTTCGTATTCGTCCCAGGTGACTTCATGCTTTCCCATCCAGAATGGCGCAATGGTGACTTCTTGCTGCGGGCCTTCGATCGGCTTGCGTCCCTCTTCGGACTCAGGGCTTCCCATCAGAAACTTGCCACCGGGGATCGGTACCATTTCAAACGTGATGGTGGTGTTGTTGATTTCCTCGGTGTACGGCTTCATTTCCGTGGCGGTCTTGGCGGTGGAATTCGGCACTGGCTTAACGTCCTCAGCGGCGAATAATTTCGCACCAAAAAGTGCGAGGGAAAAAGTAGCGCAAATCGCCAGGCCGCTTCGTACAATCAAATGAGTCAGAGCTTGGCGTGCATGGGCACGATGAATTACGCTAGACATAGATGAACACCTGCAAATTTCAAAGGGTGCAAACGGAAGTATTGATATGAACTGTTGCTTGTCATGGACGAACGACAAGCCAACAGAGTCCATAATTTTACCAAACCAACTCAGCAAAAGAATTATAACGATGCGAACAGCTACCTGTTCTACTACTCGGCGGGGATTTTTCGGTGGGATCCTGGCTACACTGCTATGCACACTGTCGCAATTAACACTGTTGCAATTAACACTGTCACTTGCCAGTGCAGCAGCAGCCGAGCCAGAATTATCGCGACCAGACAACCGGCCCGCGTCACAGTTGACACGGTTCGAGTCCAGTCAGCCACAGATGGGGGTTCCGTGGCGAATTGTAGTATACGCGACCGACAAGGAAGCCGCAAATATTGCGATTTCCGCCGCTTTTAAACGCATCAAACAACTCAACGATATCCTCTCCGACTACGAGCCCGAGAGCGAATTGAGCCAGTTGGGGCTGACTTCCCCACAAAAATCCCCGGTAAAACTGAGCGCTGACCTGTTCAATGTGCTGGCGGCCGCTCAGCAGCTTTCCCAGCGATCCGCCGGGGCGTACGACATCTCGGTCGGGCCGGTGGTGAAGCTTTGGCGACGTGCGCGGCGGCAGCGCGAGATGCCAGACAAGGAGAAGCTGGCCGAGGCGCTGGCTGCGGTCGGATATCAGTCGATCAAACTGGATCCCGAGAATCGAACGGTGCAACTTTTGAAACCCAAGATGCGGCTCGACGCCGGGGGCATCGGTATGGGGTACGCCGTGGACGAAGCGATGAAGGTTCTTAAGGAGCATGGCATTGCGTCAGCCATGATCGACGCGAGTGGGGATGTCGGCGTCAGCGATGCTCCGCCCGGCTCGGCTGGCTGGCGGATCGGCATTGATACTGAAACGGCAACCGGCCCGGCCTCGCGCTATGTGCTGTTGTCGAATGCGGCGATTACGACTTCCGGTGATGCGTTTCAACACGTTGAGATCAACGGCGTGCGCTATTCACACATTGCCGATCCACGAACGGGCCTCGGCCTGACCGATCAGAGTGCGGCGACAGTGATCGCCAAAGACTGTACGACTGCCGACAGTTTGACCAAGGCGGTGAGCGTACTTGGCCCAGTAGAGGGCTTCAAAGTCGTCGCGCAGTACCCAGGCGCGGAGGCGCTGTTAGTGCGGATTGTGAAACCGAAAGAAACGTCGAAAAAGAAAACAAAGCTGGAGCGATTCGAGACGCCGGGCTTTAAGAAGTATGTGGAAGGGATGCCGACACTGGCTCCGGGGGAGTGATTTGTAGATGTAGGGGACGTGAAACGCACCGCGTACTTCGCTTGTGCTTGTATAACAATTCGCCTCCAATCTTGGCGCAGGGTTGCAATCCGATCATCCGGTGCGTGGAACGTACCAAGAACGACACGCAGATATTACTTTGCAGGAAAAGCTTGAACGATGTTAGCCGCAGAGCGCGAATACGCTATAGTGTCCCTCGCCACGCGCTTCGCTAGCGCGTCGCGGCTAACATTTTTCCACGTCTGACTGCACTTCGAACTGGGCCACAATGTCCACCAATCCCTACGATCCGTCGCAAGTCACTAGTCCCAGTGCGGAAGTTGAAGCGATTGATGCCCACGGCTATCGCACTTCGCCGACTGAGACGACAGGTATGCCGGGTGGGGTGCCATACATTGTTCTCAATGAGGCGGCGGAGCGGTTTAGTTACTACGGGATGCGGGCGATTCTCGTTGTCTTTATGACGCAGTACATCCTGGGGGCAGATGGAAAACTCAGCCTAGCAACAGATCCCGAGGCGCGGGAATACTACCACCTGTTTCTCACCGGGGTCTATCTGTTTCCCATTTTAGGGGCATTGATCTCAGACGGACTGCTGGGCAAATACCGCACGATTTTGTATCTGTCGATCGTGTACTGTCTAGGGCATTTGGCTTTAGCGCTGGATGAGAGCTGGCGCGGGTTGGCGGTGGGGCTGAGCTTGATTGCGATTGGCTCGGGGGGAATCAAGCCGTGCGTCTCAGCGCATGTGGGGGATCAATTCGGGATGCGGAACAAGCACTTGTTGGAAAAAGTGTTTGGCTGGTTTTATTTTGCAATCAATGCCGGGGCGCTGATTTCCACGCTGCTGACCCCTTGGTTGCTGATCCATTATGGGCCGTCGCTGGCGTTTGGGGTGCCGGGGGTGCTAATGCTGCTGGCAACGATTGTCTTTTGGATGGGGCGGCATCGGTTCGTTCATGTGCCGCCGGGGGGACTGGGCTTTGTTCGAGAAGCGTTCAGCCCGCAGGGGTTGCGAGTGGTCCTGCGGCTGTGCGGGCTGTATCTGTTTATCATGATGTTCTGGTCGCTGTATGAGCAGACCGGTTCGGCGTGGGTGCAGCAGGCAGCGAAAATGGACCGCACGATTCTTGGGTGGAACGTGCATGAAGCCCAGGTGCAGGCGATCAATCCGCTGTTGATCTTGCTATTTATTCCGCTGTTCACGTATGTGATCTACCCGACCATGGGGCTGTTCTTTCGGCTGACACCGCTGCGCAAGATTGGCATCGGGCTGTTCTTGGCGGCGGTTTCGTTTCTGGTTTCTGCGCAGATCGAAGTTTGGATTCAGCAAGGAGAGACGCCGAGCATCGTCTGGCAGTTGCTGGCGTATGTGATCATCACGGCAGCGGAGGTGATGGTTTCGATTGTCGGGCTGGAGTTTTCGTACACGCAGGCACCGAACAAGATGAAATCGGTGGTGATGGCACTGTACTTTTTTGGGGTCAGCATGGGAAACCTGTTTGCCAGTCAGGTGAATCGATTCATTACTAATGAAGATGGCTCCAGCATGCTAAACGGAGTGGAGTACTATCTGTTCTTTGCCGGACTGATGGCAGCGACCGCGGTGTTGTATGTGCTCTACGCACGCAGCTACAAAGAGCAGACATTTGTGCAGGA
>JAWXCH010000414.1:0-9605 GCA_034440595.1 Planctomycetota bacterium
ACTCAGTGCACGGTGCCGTACCAGCCGGCTGCCGAGGATTTGCCGGCGGATTTTCCGTACGAGCAATATATTAGCTCCGGTCAGCCAATGTTCCGCGCCGTCGGGTGCCGCGCTTGTCGCCAGGTCGGTTACTCGGGCCGTGCGGGCATCTATGAGCTATTGGTCACCAGCAACAATATTCGCCACCTGGCGCAAGAGCGTGTCGGCACATGGGCCATGAAACAGGCCGCACAAGACGAAGGAATGGTGACGTTGCGACAAGATGGCTGGACCAAGGTGCTGCATGGCCGCACGACCGTGGATGAGGTGCTGCGTGTGACCAAGGGGGATTTGATCAAGTAACATGCCTGACTTTGCTTATGTAGCCCGAGACGGCAGCGGCCGCCGCGTGACCGGAGTAATTTCCGCTGCCAACCAGCGTGAAGTGCTCGGTACGCTAGCTGGCCGTTCGCTGTTTCCATTGCAAGTCGACACGTCCGTGGCCGAGGCCGCGCAGCGGCGCAGCACACGCCGCGTGAAACCGCAGCTCATTGCCACCGTTTATGCGCAGCTCGCGGGCTTGCTAAGAAGCGGGGTGCCATTGCTGCGTTCGCTGCAGGTGTTGAAACAACAGACCTCGCATCGCGGATTGGTAGAGATTTTGTCGCAAGTCTATAACGACGTGGAAGAAGGGACTACCCTGGCCGAGGCGATGGCGCAACATCCAAGAGCTTTTGGCGAGATGGCCGTGAGCATGGTGCGTGCGGGTGGCGAAGGTGGATTTTTGGAGGATGCACTTCTGCGCGTCGCCGAGTTCACCGAACAACAGGCCGACATGAAGGGACGCACACTCGGTGCGATGGCATATCCGATCTTTCTCGGCGTCACCGGTACGGTGGTGGTTCTGATTCTAATCGTGTTCTTTGTGCCACGATTCGAGGAACTTTTTGCTCGCCTCCGCGAAAAAGGGGAACTGCCGGCGATCACCGATGGGCTGCTGATGACCAGCCATTTCCTCGGTCGCTGGGGCTGGCTGCCGCTGTTGCTGCTTGTCGGACTGGTTGTGTACTTGCGGAAACAGCTTCAGACCGAGCGGGGCAAGGCACTACGCGATAGTTGGCAGATTAAGATACCGATCGCCGGCAATATTTTTCTGAACTTAGCAGTGGCTCGGTTTTGCCGCATCCTCGGGACGCTGCTGCACAACGGCGTGCCGATACTCCGTTCGATGGAAATCAGCGCCACCGGTACAGGAAATCGCGTGCTGGGCAAAGCGATTAACGAGGCTGCTGAAAACATCTCGGCAGGGCAATCCCTGGCCAAGCCGCTGGCCGCCAGCGGGCACTTTCCGGTAACTGTTACCGAGATGATTGCCGTGGCCGAGGAGTCAAATACGCTGGATACGGTGTTGAATGAAATAGCGGACGGGCTGGAGCGGCGCACCTGGCGGCAAATGGACCTGATGGTCCGCCTGCTGGAACCGATCATGTTGCTGATATTAGCTGGTGTTATATTGATGGTCGTGATTGCGTTGTTACTACCGGTCATGAAAATGGCCACGACTATTTAGCAAGTTAGAACTGTCGCTACGTAAAGCGAACGAACCTACGGAAATGAGAATCGACAGGAGGAAATCCATGATAAAGCGAATGAATCGAACAAGTCGTACCCGAGATGGCTTCACGCTGATGGAAGTGCTGTTGGTGTTGGCCATTTTGGTCATCCTGGGTGGCATTTCGGTCGGCCTGTACAGCGGTGTACAGAAATCCGCGAACATCAGCGCCGCCAAGGCGCAGGTCGATCTCTTTCTGGATAACTGCCGGCTCTATCAGCAAGCAATGGGATACCCCCCTGGATCATTGCAGGACTTGCGCATCGCACCTTCCGATGCCGACGCCAGCAAGTGGGCCGGCCCTTACATCGACCGCGATCCTCCGTATATGGACCCTTGGGGGATGGAGTATGTGTACGTTCCTCAAGGCCGCATTCCCGATCAACCGGATATTTATTCTGTCGGTCCAGATCGCCAAGAGGGTACTCAAGACGACATCGGCAGTTGGTAGTCGCTTAGTAGTAAATTGCCGCAGCTTATGCTGTCCCAATCACATCCGCATGAAACGAAACGCAAAGATCGACCGCATTGTGCATCGCCAGGCGTTTACGCTCATGGAGATTCTGTTGGTGTTGGCACTGCTGGTAGCCATTGCTTCGATGTCGTGGCCGCTGCTGGACTCCACCTTTTCCAACCATCGCTTGCGAAAAGGGGGAGACGCACTGCGGGCTGCCTGGAACACAGCCCGGCTGGATGCCATGCGCAGCGGTCAGACGCAGTTATTTCAGTTCGAGTACAACACCGGCGTTTATCTGACAAGCATTTATAACGTCGCCGATTCAGACATCGAGGCGTCGAGCAGCACACTGGCCGCTGAGCGACCGGGAAAACTCCCGGAAGGTGTTCTGTTTCACGCCAGCGAAAAACTGCTCGACGAGCGATTAGCCAGTGCCGATGTTAGCCAAACAACCCCGCAGGTCTTCTTTTATCCTGATGGTACGACTTCCACAGTCCAGGTTCTGCTTGCCAACGATCGCGAGCGTTTTGTCCGTGTCGAACTGCGTGGGCTGACCGGCACCGCCGCGCTGAGCGAGATCCTCTCAGAGAAGGATCTCGGACAATGAGCCTAATGCCTCCTCACGACCAAAAGTTCGGGTGCCACTGCTGGCTTGCCCAGCAGTGCCGAGGACGCCGGAAACGCGGGTTTACGCTGCTCGAGGTCATTTTGGCGCTGGCCATATTGGTCGGGGCGATTGCGGTGATCGGCGAACTGGTGCGAAACGGGCTGAACAGTGGCACCCGTTCTCGCGAGTTGAGCCGTGCTGCGCTGCTTTGCGAAAGTACCCTGGCCGAAGTGCAAGCGGGCCTGATTCCGCCAACTTCCAGCACCACGGGGAATTTTCCCGATGAGCCTGGCTGGACCTACAGCATTGATTCCGCCGCCGGTGATGTGGACGGTCTATTGCAGGTGCGCATCACGGTCACCAATACTGCGTCGTATCTGCGCCCGCAAACAACCTGTTCGCTGGTCCGCTGGATGCGCGATCCAGATTACGTGGCCAGCGCGATGGCAGCGGCCGAAGCGGCAACGGCGGAAGACACGACCAGCGAATCCAGCAGCAGTGATACTGGCAGTAGTGGTAGCAGCGGCTCCTCTAGCACCGGGGGATCCTAAGCATGAACTGCTCGACAAATAATCGGCGGCGCAGCGCATTTACATTGTTGGAGGTGGTGCTGGCACTCGCCTTGACGGTGCTGGTCACCGGTCTGATTGGGTTTGCCATTCACTTGCAGTTGCGGTCACTGGATGCGTCTCAGCGGCGCATCGAACGCGATCAACTAGCACGCACGTTACTGCGGATCATTGCCGATGATGTTCGCGCAACGATTCGGACCGAGCCGTTCGATAGTAGTGGCGTGATGGCGGCAGCCGCAGGTCAGGCATCTGCTAGTTCATCTGTATCCGCTGCGCTGGGGGGCAGTTCCGGTTCCAGTAGCACTGCAAGTGGCAACTCGGGAAGCAGTAATTCTGGCGGCAGTAATTCTGGCGGCAGTGACTCCAGCGGCGGTGATTCTGGCAGCAGTGATTCCAGTACCGACGATACCACTGATGAGACGAGTGGTAGTACGACCAAGTCCGAACCCGGGCTGTACGGAACGCAGTTGGACATTCAAATCGACGTTGGTCGAATTCCGCGCGTCGACGAACTGTTCGCCGCAAGTGCGACATCATCCCCTGGTGATGTCAAAACCGTTAGCTATTACTTGTCGGATACGCAGCAAGTTGCCGCCGCCGGACTGGTGGCCGAGTCGGGCACGGGACTGATGCGTGCTCAGTGCAATCGCGCCACGGCCCAGTTTTTGGATGGATCGCCAGGGGGCGCGTCGATGCTGGCGGAAACCGAAATGCTGGCCAATGAAGTGGTCGGTTTGACGTTTCGCTATTTGAATGGCCAGCAATGGTTCACTGAGTGGAATTCGGAGACGCAGGGAGGACTTCCTGCGGCGGTCGAAATCACGATCACGCTGGCACCACTCGATGGCACCGCGCAGAGTCAACATGCAATCCCTTCGATTGACGATGTTTATCGGCTGGTAGTCAGTCTGCCGAATGCAATTGCACCTGACAGCACATCCACAGATACCGACACCTCTGAGGCTGACAGCACGTCGCAGTCTTCTGGTGGTTCTAGCAGCACGGCAGGGGGGAACTGATTATGCATACTACGAAACATCTTTTCTGCACCCACCGTACACAACGATTCCACCGGCGTGATTCGCGTCAGGGGATGGTGCTGATTCTGGTGCTGGTGGCCGTGGCCATGCTCAGTCTGGCAGCATTCACGTTTTCCGATTTGATGTCGACCGAGCATCGCGCCGCCGTGGCCAGTCTGCGCCGAGTTCAGGCACGGACCTTTGCCGATTCGGGTATGGATTTCGTTCAGCAGTTCATTGCCCAGGAGCCAAGCGTCATCCAGCAACTTGGCGGTGTTTATAACAATCCCGGTCGCTTTCAGTCAGTTCTCGTTCTCGATTCTAATCTGCCGCGCGATCGAGGGCGTTTTAGCATCGTCTCGGCCAATATTGAAAACGGCCAGCTACAGGGAACACGATACGGCGTCGAAGACGACTCGGCACGAATCAACTTGAATGTCATTCTGGCACTGGACGCCAGCAAGCCTGGTACCGGACGCGATCTGCTGATGAAGCTGCCGGCCATGACCGAATCGATTGCCGACGCGATTCTCGACTGGATGGACGACGATGACGAGCCGCGCGAGTTCGGTGCCGAATCTAACAGCTATTCCGGTCAGGGCTATAGTTGCAAGAATGGGCCGCTGGATACTCTGGAGGAACTGCTGCTGGTCGAGGGAGTGACTGCCGATTTGCTGTTTGGTGCGGATCTGAATCGAAACGGTACGATCGATGCCAGCGAGGAAGGCTATCCCCGGCTGTCAGGAACCGCCGGAGCCGAGCCAGAAGCCGATCGCGGCTGGGCCGCCTATCTGACACTGTACAGCAAGGAGCGCAATGTTCGACCGGACGGCACGCGACGCATCGATCTGAATGGTGCTGACCTGCAGGTACTGCACGACGAGTTGCAAGCGGTTCTGGACGAAGATCTGGTGAAGTACATCATCGCCTATCGGCAGTATGGTCCGGCACCGACTACCAGTCGCACTGGCAGCAGTTCCAGCGGAAGTGGTTCCAGCGGAAGTGGTTCCGCCGGAAGTGGTCAGGGAAGTGCCGCTCCGGGGGGTGAAGAGGAGGAAGAGAAACTTCCAAGCGGCGAAGGCCCGCCTTCCGAAGGGCAACCCAACCAGGGAAACAGTGGTGATCAAGGAGGGGGCGCTCGCAGTACCACTCCGACCAGGGAACTTTCCAGCGTCGAACTGGACCTCAAGAAACCGGCCAAGACCAACATCGCCAACATTCTCGATCTGGTCGGCTCAAAAGTGCAAGTCACCGAAGGTCGAGGCGCATCTGATGGCGCTGCCGGTGGAGGTGGCAGTCGCGGAGGTCAGAACCAACAGAATGGATACATCGTACTGTCGCCAATCACGGAAGAACCTGGCGCATTTGCCCAATTACTTCCCGATCTGCTGGACAACGTCACCGTGAACAAGGCCTTGGCCATTCCCGGGCGGATCAATATCAATCAGGCTTCGCCGATTGTCCTGCGAGCGATCCCTGGCATGACGGAAGAGATGGTCGAACGGATTCTGGCCTCACGCGAGACTGAGCCGACCGGTCAGATGCCGACCCACCGGCACGAGCATTGGCTGCTGTACGAAGACATCGTCACGCTTGCGGAAATGAAGAAAATGGTCCCCTATATCTGTGCCTCGGGAGCAGTCCACAGGGCGCAAGTCGTTGGCTACTTTGACGATGAAGGCCCGTCAGCCCGAATTGAGGTGGTCGTCGATGCTAGTAGTGGGGTATCCCGCATAGTATTCTGGAGAGATATCAGTAATCTGGGTCGCGGGTACAGTTTGGAGACGCTGGGAGCAGTTCGCTAGTGCTCAGATGTAACGAACGCTTTGTGACCTCTTACTTTTTGTGTGCCACTGGCTCCGCCAGTGCTGAGGCTATGCCGTGTTTTCAAGCGATTCACACTGGCAAAGCCAGTGGCACACAGCGATAGTCGATTCGGGGCATTTTTTTCAGTCAGGTTACGTTGGCACATGGCAAAATTTCTCGCCGTCGAATGGGACAATAAAGAGATCCGGCTGGTCATTGCCAGACAGCGCGGAAACGAAGCCGTTTTGGAACAGGCAAAGACAATTCCACTGGCGAATTCGTCAGGCACTGCGCAGTCGATCACCAAGCTTCTGCAAGACGCACTGAATGATCAACAGCTTAAGCGTCTGGAATGCCTGGCAACAGTTGGCCGTCCCGACATCGAGCTAAAAGACCTCTCGTTGCCCCCGGCACCAGATCACGAGCTGCCGGACATGGTCCGCTTTCAGGCGCTGCGCGACTTTACGCATTTGGGAGACGATTGGCCGATCGATTTTATTCCGCTCCCTGGCTCAGCAGAAGAACAGCGTAGCGTCATGACCGGCGCAATATCGCCAACAGTGCTGGCTGAAATCACGCAAGTTTTCACCGCTGTCGATCTTAAGTTACAGCATCTGGTTCTGCGGCCTTGCGCAGCGGCGTCGCTATTGGCACGCCGCCGCCCGCAGCATTCTCAGGTGCGGATGCTAGTGGACATGCTGGGGGATGAGGTCGACCTGACGGTACTGGTAGGGGACACGCCCATCTTTATGCGAACGGCACGACTCCCAGCGGATAGCCGGCACAGCGAATCGGCGCGACCGTTGATCGGCGAAATCCGCCGCACGATTGCCGCCGTTCATAACCGATTGCACGACCGCCGTGTCGAGGCCGTCGTGCTGTGTGGCAATGGCCTGATCGAGCAATCGCTCTCCGAGCAGATCCGTCAAGAAATCAACTTGCCGGTGGAGTTGTTCGATCCGTTTGCAGAATTTGGGCTGGAAGGGGGCCTGGAGCGAAAGCTGCCGGCGGATCGCAGTCGGTTTGTCCCGCTGTTGGGATTGATCGCCGGTGCTGCCGCGCAGTCGCGGCACGACATGGATTTTCTCGATCCACGCCGACCGCCGGTGCCGCGCAATTACCGCCGCGAACTAGCCGCTGCGGCTGCGCTGGTCGGTGTACTGCTGCTGGCGTTTATCGGCTGGACCTGGTGGAGTCTGTCGGAACTGGATGCGCAGATTCTGGCCACCAACGATGCCAGCAAACAGCTTGATGCAAAAATCAAGCAGGTCGATCAGCTTCAGAAGGAGATGGGGGACATCGAAAAGTGGATGAGCGGGGACATTGCCTGGCTGGACGTGTTGCACGATGTTTCGACTAATGCGCCAAAAGCGCAAGAGGCAATGCTCCGTTCACTGAATGGCAGGTCGAGCGACAAGTCGGGGGGCACAATCACATTGGAAGGGATGCTCAGTAAGCAAGAGTCGTTCAGCGCGCTGGAGCAGCGCATGCGGGATAACTACCGCCAGGGAACCGTCCGCGAGATCAACCGCACGAGTCCCAGCGAGCGATATCCCTGGAATTTTAAGGCCGACATGGCGATTGAAACTGCGCTGGCCGACACGAAAAAACCAGTGGCACCGCCACCGGCCAAGTCTTCGCCTACTTCCCCAAAGGTCGAGAAGAAATCGGACAGTCCCAAAGTCCCACCAGGAAAACAGCCATGATCCCTGACAAGCGAGAAAAACTGCTCGCCGTCATCGTCGGGCTTTTGGCGACGTTGATGGTGGCCTATTTTGCCTACGGCTACTGGTCCGACACATTTGAAACACGAGAGCGGCAGTTGGAAACCGCGCACAAAAACCTGCGCACCAAGCAGGCCAAGGTGGCGGTCGGCTCTAAATTGATAGCACGGCGCGCGGAGCTGGAAAAACGTTCCTTGCCCTCGAACAAGGAAATTGCCAGTTCGCAGTACCATGACTGGCTGCTAGTAACGACATCGCAACTGAAGCTACAGGAACCGGTCATTACGCCGCAACGCCTGCGGTCCAGCCAAAAACATTTTCAGAAACTCGGCTATACCATCACGGCCAAATCCAGCTTGGATCAGTTGACCCGGCTGCTGTACACATTCTATAGCACCGACCACCTACACCAGATCCGCGCGCTGAATATCAAGCAAATCGACAAGTCTCCACTGCTGGACGTGACGATGACCGTCGAGGCGATGATCCTGCCCGGTGCCGACCGCAAGGATGCGCTTGCGAAACAGCCCGGCAAGAACCTGGAACTGAGCAGCCTCAAAGACTATCAGAGTGCGATCGTCGACCGGAATTTGTTTGCCGAGTACATGCCACCTAAACCGGCCGTGGTCGAGGCAACTCGCGAGCGTCCCAAAGAAACCCCTAAACCGCCCAGTTTTGACGTCGCCCGGTTGGCGTATGTTTCTAGCATCGTGATTGACGTGGAAGGGCGTCCGCAGGTCTGGCTGAACGAGCGGAACACCAACAAAACGACCAAGCTGTTTGAAGGGGACAAGTTTGAAGTCGGCGAAGTCAAAGGGGAGGTGTTAAAAATTCTCTTTGAACAGCGCCAAGTCGAAGTCCGTGTCGATGGCAAATCGCTGCTGCTATCACAGCACAAGAGCATTGGCGAAACGGTGGCCGAGCAAAAGGTGCAATAGCCTATCCCATTTTGCCTTCGTCGTGGCATGTCTCCGGCATTTCTATATTGCCTAGTTTCCGCTGCCTTCCTCGTTGCTCCTTGCTAGCAAGCGATTTCCGATTAGCCCATGCAAAGAGTGGAGATTTGGGAAGCTTATTCCGATTATTCCTGTTACGTAGACTTTGACGCCGCTTTCTCTAGGGATGGAGAGGAACGGGGCACCGAATCGCACAACTTGCAAGGCAAGCCATGGACGGAGCAAACCGCGCTTTCTTGTGGATGAAAAAGCATCCCTTGATCGGATTTCTAGGGGTGGTGGCATCGTGCCTGGCCTTGGTGGCTGGCAATGCGCTGAGTCAATCTCCAGCCGTCCCAAAAAACCATCAACCCACCGCAGCCGCTTCAATCGAACCGGTACTGCGCACCTACGTTTCTCCGCAAGCCGATGCGGCCGCTGCTGCCAAAACACTTCAAGTTCGATTTCCCACGAGTACGGGCGTGCGCATTGCACCTGACGCTCGAACCGGGCAACTTCTGATTGTTGCACCACCACAGGTTCATGCGCAACTGGCCAAGGAATTGAAAAGCGTTGCAACTGAATCGGTCTCCGCGCCATCCGGCAAGCGGGAACAATCGATCACAAAATTGCAGAACAGCGACTGGAAGCAGTTTGAGGCTGGTCTGGCCGTAGTAGCTGGCAAGCAATTGCCGGTATCCGTAGACGATGACCAGAAGCGCGCCACTTACACCCTGCCAGTCAGATCGGGTGGTCAGGTGACCATCAGCGTCGATCGAGCGGGCAACCAAGTTGCGGTCGAAGGCCCGGCAGAACTGGTGGCCGGTTGGTCCAAAGTCGTCTCTGCGTTGGATGCACCCCCGGCCACGCGGCAGGATGCGTCTCGCGTGCTGC
>JAWXCH010000415.1:0-3531 GCA_034440595.1 Planctomycetota bacterium
GAAGCTGAGCAAATGCTGCCGCAATACGGCAGGGTCGAGCTTTCCTACAACCTCGAAGGATCGTTTTCCCTTGGCGTAAGCGTTCGAGCAATTGCGGGACGCGTGCGTCAAGCTGTCATGCACTTCGTGTCGATTGCGACTCTCCAAATTATTCAATGGTGGCAGCGCGTTTGCCTGCAGCTTATGGCCATAGTGGCCTTGCAGCGCCGACCGGTCAGACACGATCCAGGTTTCCATGCACGTGGTCATAAACAGGACCTGCTCATCCGACGCCCCATTTGGCCTGTCCCATTGGTCACGAACTTTCAGGTGATCCCAGGTTGTTTCGAGATTCGCCAGCGGGTCTTCGCTGTCAACCAGCATTGCGACGTAGTCGGCATCTCGACGTCGCGCGTGGGCGGTCTTGAAATCATCGAAAGCCGCTCCGCGGCCACCACAGGCGCTCAGTCGAGGCATTCGTCCCGAAAAGCCCGCCTTTTCAAGTAATTTCCGGAAACCCTCTCGGCAGCGAATTTGATCCTCTTTGGATTCCCCACCTTCGATATATAAATGCGAGCTCACCAGCGAGTCCCTCCGATTTCACCTTTCGTCCAAAGCTGGCCCAGCCGATACTTTTTCAACCACCCCTCCAGTTCACCCGGATCGAGTCGCTCCATAATCGTTTGTCCTTTCTGCTTCGAACAGACGACCACCGCTTCGGGAGTCTCGGTCATCGCATCGACCAGGATGTCCGAGTGGGTCGTGACGATGATTTGAGTCCGCTCCGAAGCCGACCTCAAGAGATCGGCCACCTTTGGGAGAATATCTGGATGCAATCCCAGTTCCGGTTCTTCGATACATATCAAGGGTGGTGGTTTGGGGTCGCAAAGGATCGCGAGAAGGCACAAGTAGCGTAGCGTGCCATCGGAAAGACGCGTTGCCGGAATGACAAAGTCGCCCTCCGTGAAAAACACCTGAACTGTGCCACCCTCTACCGAAACGTCGAAGTCATCGATACCGTCGTAGAGATCTTTGAGTCCCTGAAGAATCGCTTTCTTTGCCACCGGGAAACGCGTCTTCAAACGGCTCAGGAAGAGACCGAGATTCGAAAAATCCTCTTCTAAAGCGTCATTTCTCATCGCCGCTTGCTGAGGTTCGCGGAACACCGCATTGCGCCCGAACGACCATTCCCGGTAGATGCGCATCTTCTCGTAGTTCTGAGCGAGCCAAGCCAGTTCAGGAAATGTCTCCGGGTCGCGCCGCTGCGCCAGTATCGAGCGATCTGCCTCAATCGTGTCCCGCTCCAAACTGCGCTTTCCCTTGTCGATCGTATTTACAGCCGGGTGACCGTTTTGATATCGATAGTAAAAATAGGTGTCTGGCTGCCCAGCGCTTTTGTGCTCATTTTCAACCCGCTCGTCATCGAGAGAAAAGGCTTGTCCCACGGCTCGAAACGACACCACGTGGCGCAGCGACATTTTTCCCTTCGGATATTTCACTACCCAATCCACGGTCGCCGCGCTATTGGGCTGACCTTTCCATATCCATTCCGCTACACCGCCGCCCTTAAGAGTTACATCGCGCATGTCCTTACCGCCGTCTTTTGGACCTGCGCGCATCAGACTAATGGCCTCGATGAGATTCGATTTTCCGCTGCCGTTGGGACCGATCAGGAGATTGAGCGCCTTGAGCTCAATGCCCTCGTTGTCCGGACCGAAGGATAGAAAATTTTTCGGGGCCAGATGGCGAACGAATACGGAGTTGGTGGGTTCAGACATGGATTTCACACCTCTTCGGTTTCAGTTTCATCCGGATGGCCTTCTCGGTCGAGGGTGTCGGGGCCAGATTCCTGTGTGACCTCAGCCGACCGGCTGGGCAAATGCGCCGCCGCTTCTCGTACATCGAGCTTGCCGGTTACGACATCCGAGATTGAGCGTGTGCGGTATTCGCGGAGAAGTGCTATCTCGCGTCCGAGGCGTTCAATGGCAACGTCAAACCTTAACAATTCGGCGTCGAGAAAATCGCATATGGCATCCTGCTCAGATCTTGGCGGAACTAATACTGTAAGAGCCTTGATCTCGCTAATGTTGATTCTTTTAAAAGTCGATCCGACGAGCAGTTGTTCAACCTGATGCTTCATGAAGGGGCTGCGGAGAAAATAATTCAAGAACCGTTGGTTCTGCGACTGAGATCTAATCAGACAAACATCTTGTCCCATCGCAAAATCACTGTCCGTTTCGACAAGTGCGCACGCCCCGACACTTACGTTCCGACAGTAAATTAGATCTCCGCGCTTCGGTCTGCGGTCGCCATCGATCAGGATTCGAAACCATTCAAGCTTCGTCTTCTTACATCGATCTAAATTGAGCGAGAAATTCTGTACCTCGGTAACGCTTGCAAGCGCTATTCCCTCGTCGACAAACGGGACCGTCAGATGCTTGCAGTCGGCGACCCGCCAATATCGTCGGAGTGCCGTCAATTCCCAATTCTGCGGAATATCACCGAGCCACGGTAAGCCGGATGGTTTGGAGCGGACGGAACGATCGAGGCCGCGCGTGACAGCGCGCTGGATGATCGCCTGCTTCTGCTCCGTGAGCAGTGCGATCACCTTCCGCTTCGCCCGGATCGCCCGCTCCAGCCGCCGATTCGTCCAATCCAAAAACTGCACGATCACTGCCTGTTCGTCTAGCGGAGGGAGAGAGATGCGGATTTGGCCAAAGCGGTCCGAGTACAGTCGATTGAATCCTGATCCGATGCCTTTAGATTCCGAAGCAAACTGGGCAACGAGGTCGGGAGTTTTGAGCCGCTCCAGAACAAGCCAGATCGCGTGAGCGCCCAGGACATCGAACACCGCATAGTCCGGACTAACTAGACCATCAATCTCGCCAGCACCAAACATCCCACTCCACGCCTGCATTCGGTTCATCACGACCTGCCCGCTCCGATAGCGCTTGTATCCAACAAGCGTTTTTGCGCTGTGCATCTTGTCAGTCATGTCTTTTCGGGGAATCAGTCCACGCACACGAGTCAACGATAGCAGTGAGCCGAAGCCATCGACTGAGCGGGAGTCAGTTTCTCTGAGGACGGTCTTGATTCGCCTGATCAACCAGTGACTCGGGACCTGCCCAAGCCATTCCAAACCCGAGTCCTTGTACTCCGCATACGGCTTGAGGTCGGCAATCATCCCCGCCCTCCATCGCCCATCTGATCCTCGTACGCCTGACGAACGACTCCCATAACGTACGGCAACTCATCGAGTGATTTGAGGCTGACTTCCACGTCACCGTTGCCCCAGCGGCCAGTGCCCGACACGTCGGTGCAAAGACCCTTTGGATCCTTCAGATCAGCAAACGCTAGATTCACGCTGAGGCGCAACCGTTTGGCCTGCGGGATCACATCAACAAAATTAGTTTCGGCCTTGTAGGCTACGTAAAGCTTCAAGAACTCCTCTGTAACGCAAGGATCGAGCGCCAGAACCGCCTTGCGAAAGGCTTCGAAAACCTCGCGCATTCCACCCGTAAGCAGGTTCGGGTGATTTTCGATGGTGTAGCC
>JAWXCH010000416.1:0-10930 GCA_034440595.1 Planctomycetota bacterium
GACCTACGTCGGTCGACGTGGCATCTCCAAGTACGGCTGCTCCGGCTGCCACGACATCCCTGGTTTTGAAGATGCCAAACCGATCGGGACATCGCTGGCCGATTGGGGTCGAAAGGATCCAGCCCGGCTGGCGTTTGAAAACGTCGCACAGTATCTGGAGCATGGCCACGGCTCGCTCAGCCCGCACGGCGATCATAAACACAGCGATCCGAAGCATAATGGGCACGCAACTGGCGACGCAGCAACCAAAACCGCTGGCGATGGCCAACCGGTCGCAGGTGCCGCTACCACTGAAGACACCACCTCCGAAGAATTGGCCGTCGGGGCAATGGTCGCGCCAAAGGCAGAAGGGCAAGAGGTCTCGGCAGATTACGGGCTACTCGCCCCAGAGAATGAACAGCCAAGCGAGGCCGATTTGTTGCAGGACGAAGAGTTCTTCCTGGAAAAAATCAAGTCCCACGAACGCGAAGGCTTCATCTGGCAGAAGCTCCACCAGCCGCGCGCGTTCGACTACAAGAAGGTCGTGCTGACCGAAGCCAAACGGTACAACGACCGCTTGCGCATGCCAAAGTTCTCGTTCAGTCAGGACCGCGCCGGCAACGAGCAGGCCATCGAGGCGATCATGACATTTGTGCTGGGTCTGGTGACCGAGCCTCCAACCAGCCAATACCTGTTTAAACCGTCCCCGCGTGACAGCGCCATCATCGAGGGTCGCAAGGTATTGGAAAAATACAACTGCGGTGGTTGCCACGTGCTGGAAATGGACCGCTGGGTCATCGAGTACGAACCGGGCTGGACCAGCGAGCTAGAACCGAACAAGTTTCAGGGAGTTTCTCAGGAGAAGGATGGCAAGGAGATCATCGGACCTCCCGATTTCGACGACTACGCCTTCCTCAAGCCGCACTTCACGCCGCATCAGATCGATGTTTCACTGAATACAAATCGACGGGGTCGCCGCACGGCTACTCTGGTCGGTGCGCCGGTTCGCAATCCGGTCACTGGCAAAATCGCCGGGTACGACGAAGAGGGATTGCCAATCGAAGCAGACGACACGACGACCCCAGCCTCGATATTCGAGTTCACGCTTTACGATCCGGTCCTGATCAATGGCGATCCGGTGGCTGTGGGTAGCAAGGATCTCCAGATCCAAAAATCCATGTTGGCATCTCGGTCCCCCGGTTCCACCGTACCACGTGTCTATCCCGCTTGGGGGGGTGATCTTGCCCGCTGGTTGTATCCAGTCGTCATCGCCGACGAAAACGTGTCGACCGACAGCGCGCCGCAGGCTTGGCAATACCTTCCACCGACTTTGGCTCAAGAAGGGCGAAAAGTCCAAACCAACTGGGTTTACGACTTTTTGCTGGACCCGCATTTAATCCGCCCAGCGGTGGTGTTGCGGATGCCCAAGTTCAATATGTCCCCAAAAGAAGCTCAAGCACTGGCAAATTATTTTGCCGCCGCGGATAATCAGAACTACCCCTATGAGTTTGATCCTCGCACACAGCGCAGTTACCTCGAACAGGCGGCAGTCGGCCATCCAGACCGGCTCAAGGACGGCATGGGGATTGTCACCAGCCTGTGCGTAAAATGCCATTTGGTTGGCGAGTTCAATCCGGGGGGAAATCCCCGGGCACTGGCTCCACAGCTGGACGGGGTGTACGAGCGTTTACGGCCAGATTACGTTCACGGTTGGGTCGCCAGCCCCAAACGTTTCCTGCCTTACACGACCATGCCGGCGAATATTATTCATAACTTACCGCTTTCCCAGGAACTGTTCCCCGGTGACAGCATTCAGCAGCTCAATGGGGTAGTGGACCTGCTGATGAATTACACGCGATTTGTGAACGAGCAATTTAAAGTCCAACCACTAATTCAGACGCCGCCGGCAGATGGTGCGGCAACAGATCCGGCTGCACCAGGTGCTGCGACACCACCAATTGCAACACCTCCCCCCACGGGGCCTGCTTCACCATAACACTTAACACACAAGATATTCAGGAAACCACCGTCCGTTTGTCACCCAGGGCCGGGTGATCCCACCACCGTCATCGGCCAGTGTCAGGAATGTGGCTGGTCATGATTTAGGAGAATTGGCAATGCAGAAGATTCTGAAAAACACGATCGGTTGTACGAAGGCGTTGGGCATTTTGCTGTTGCTCACCGTGGTCGCCAGCTTCCCTTCGACTTCGATCGCACAGGAATGGGGCACGTTGAAGGGAAAGTTTATTTACGACGGAGTAGCTCCCGCTCCCATCGAGTGGAAGTGCAACGTCAAGATTGACAAGGACCAGAAGACCTGTTGCGCCGTCAAGCACATTGATGAATCGTTGTTGGTGGATAAAGACGGCGGGCTGGCGAATGTTATCATCTGGCTCCGTAGTAAGCCGAAGGCCATCCATCCAGGTTATGCCGCAGACGCCAAGGGAACTGTGACGCTGGACAACAAAGATTGCAAATTCACTCCGCGTGCATTTGGCGTGCGAATTGGCCAGACATTAGAGATCGCTAATTCCGACAACGTCCAGCACAACAGTAAAGGTCCCGGCTTCAATCCTTTGATTTCACCGGACACATCGACGAAGCAAACACCAAAGAGTGCGACGTTAATTCCTACAGAAATTACCTGCAGCATCCATCCGTGGATGAGTTGCCGCATGCTCGTTCGACCCGATCCGTACTTTGCCGTGACCGCGGCCGATGGCACGTTTGAAATCAAAGACCTGCCGGCCGGCGATCATGAGTTTTCGGTCTGGCATGAGAAGGCGGGTTACATTAGCAAGATCCAGCTCGACGGTAAGGCAACAACTTGGGACAAGGGGCGATTCAAGCGCAAGGTCGTCGAGGGGGACAACGACCTGGGAGAGATCAAAGCCTCCGCCACTCTGTTTAAGTAAATTTCTGCGTTAAATCCCGTATTGAGTTCGTGTTTCGATTTCCACTCTCGTCACGATCTAATTAGATCGTGACGAGAGACTTTAATAGTCGCATTTTTCGCTGAATTTGATGAAGCGTTACCCAGCAGAGTCATTATGAATAGCTGTTACATTTTCAAAAACCGCAGTCTTCTCACCTTGCTCGCTTGCGTTTGCCTGCTCACAGGCTGCAATCGGTCGACAATGGATCCTCCACCGGTCGAATCGGCCGCGCTGACAATTCGCAAGTCCCTGGAAACCGCAACGGTTGGGGACGGCGGACCGGAGGTCAGCACCGTAGCGACCAGTTTTGGAACACTGAAGGGTCAGTTCATATTCGAAGGCCCCCCCCAAGTGCGCAAGCTGCTGAATGCTGATAAAGAGCAGAATATCTGTGCTCCCGGTGGGCAGATGCCTCAAGACAACATTTTGCTGATCGGTGAAAACGGCGGTATTGCCAACGTGGTCATCTACGCCAAAAAAACCAAAGGCAAACACGAATCGGCCATTCAGCCTGTCAATCCAGAGGTGGTGTTCGATCAAAAACAATGCATGTTCCTGTCCCCGGTCTTGGCCGCACAGGTCGGGCAGACGATTCGAATAAAAAATAGCGATCCAATTCTGCACAACACCAACATTTCCAAAACCAGCTTTAACCAGCAGATTCCGGTGAAAGGATCGCTAGATTTTCCGGTCAAGTCCGAAGTACTGACGCCGATCGAAGTCAGTTGCAGCATTCATCCCTGGATGAAGGCCTACATGCTGTTTCGCAAAGACAGCTACTTTGCCGTGACCGACAAGGATGGCAAATTTGAAATTCCTAATCTGCCGGCCGATGAAGAGATCCTGTTTCAAGTCTGGCATGCGAAAGCTCCGCGAGGTTTGCCGGCATCTTCCACAGTAATCAAGGCCGATGACAAAGGCCAATTCAAGGTTAAATTAGAAAAAGACCAAGTACTGGATGTGCAGCAGCTCAAGGTTGCAGCGCCCGCGTTAGTCTCCGGTTAACGGCAAAGCAGTTTTGCAGGGAATCCTTTCGGCTGGGTTGTTTGTAAGCGACATATTTATCGAGTTGAAGTTTTTTCTGGTAGTTGAAAGCGAAGTGATCATTCATGACCTTGACTCGTAACCTGACTCAGCAACTGTTCGGACTTCAATCGTGCATCGGCCTGACAGTGCTGGTCTGCCTGTTCGCGCTGACCGGCTGCGATGGCTCTCCCCCAGCGCGCTTTCACTTGAATATGGTGGCCCAGTCGAAAGAGCGGGTCGACGAGGCCAACCAACAGCAAGTGGCCGACATACTGACTGCGATGTTCGGTACACCGGATAATCCGTTTGTGCTGCCCGAGACCGGCCTGGATATCAACAAATTGCGCCGCGCGGCCGGACCGGTCAGTAGCGACAAAATCGGCCAGCGAACCGGTCTGTACCGCGAGCATTGCGTCCATTGCCACGGCATCAGCGGGGATGGCATGGGACCGACCGCTGCGTTTCTCAAACCGTACCCGCGCGATTTTCGACAAGGAGTCTTCAAGTTCAAGTCGAACGCGCTGAACGCGATGCCGACCGACGAAGACCTGATGCGCACCCTAAAGCACGGGTTGGAAAACTCGGCCATGCCATCGTTTGAGGTGGCACTTCCTCCGGCAGATCTAGAGGCCCTGGCCGAGTATGTCAAGTACCTGAGCATGCGTGGCCAGACAGAACTGGCATTGATTGCGCAGGTATTTGAAACCGTGGATGATGATGATAAGGACAAGCGTTTGTTGTCCTCCAGTCGAGAAATGCTGCTCGATACGGTGCTCTTGCCCATCGCCGAGCAGTGGCAGAACGCCAACGACAGCGTCGTGCGGCCAGAGGAACCACCGGCGGATTTCGGCAGCCTGGCCTCCATCGAAAAAGGGCGTCAATTGTTCTTTGGCAACAAGGGAGGCTGTGTCAAATGCCACGGCACCACTGCACTCGGCGATGGACAGACAACTGACTTTGATGCGTGGAGTAAACTAGTCATCGACGCCAAGGCCGCGGCCGAAGGGACTATAGAAAAACAGCCTGGGGCGCGCGAGGCGTTGAGCAAAAAGATCGCAGAATTTGAGGCGAGAAAGAACAAGGTCGGCAAAGCAGAGCCGTTTGCCTCTCCCGAAGCAGAACAAGAAGCCAAAGATTCAATCGCTGAGGATGAAAAGACCTACGTAGAGAACGAATTCTTTTCCCACATGCAGCTCCGAGCGATTGACGAATTCTCCTTGCCGCCGCGAAACATCGAACCGCGCAATTTGCGGATGGGCTACTATCGCGGTGGACGACGCCCGATCGACATTTATTACCGCCTCGCTACTGGAATCTACGGCACACCGATGCCCGGTATTGCCGGACCAGCCGTAACGACGGAAGAGATCTGGAATATTGTCGACTATGTTCTGGCCGTGCCGCTAGAACCAGGTGGGCAACTCGGCGCCGATCGAACGATGGCCGCGCGCGAGCGGAATTAGACAAACTGAACTTTAGAAATACTGTGCATAGCAAATAGCGTCACGCAGGTCGGCAAACGACCCCCTGACGCGCAGCCTTTAGGTGTGGAGGAAGAATCGTGGGAAAAATTTGGAGCCTGCTCTTTTTGCTGGTCTTGATCGGCGGCGTAGGCTGTTTTCTGGTCGCACCTAGCTACAATTTGACCCTCCCGCAGGATGTCTCCTCGCACGGGCACGCGATCGACCACCTGTACGTGTTCATTCTGGTGCTGACCGGCGTGGTCTTTGTGGCCACGCAGGCAGTGTTTTTCTGGTTTCTCTGGAAGTACGACGCTGCCAACAACCGCGAGCCGGTAAAGTACACGCACGGCAGCCACACCTTGGAGATTGTCTGGACGATTATTCCAGCGGCCACGCTGCTGTTCATCGCGCTTTACCAGATGAACGCCTGGGCTTCGTCCAAGATGCGCATGCCCAATATTCTGCCGACGGTCGAGGTATCAGCCCGGCAGTTTGAGTGGCGATTGCGATACCCCGGCCCGGACCAAATTTTGGGAACACGGGACGACCTGTTTCATGTCAACGACCTGCACATTCCGGTCAACGAAGAGATCCTGATTGATCTGAAGAGCCAGGATGTATTACACAGTTTCTTCCTGCCGAACTTGCGGGTGAAACAAGATGCGGTTCCGGGCATGAAGATTCCTGTCTGGTTCAAGGCGACCGAGACCGGCAGCTATGATATCGTCTGCGCCGAACTGTGCGGATGGGGGCACTACAAAATGAAGGGACGCCTGGTCGTGCAATCGCGCCAGGATTATGACCGCTGGTTGCAAGAAATGTACAAGGCCCAGGCACAAACTGCTTCGCCTCCGGCGAGCGAAGAAGATAACTGAGGATTCGAATGAGTAGTGTTACGGTAGGCTCGCACGGGCACGGCGACTCAAAAAGCGGTCATGGCAAACATGACCACGGACATTCGGCTGCGCATGGTCACGCCGACGCGCATGGACACGGCCACGCTGCCGGTTTCATCAGCACCTACGTCTTCTCCAAAGACCACAAGGTCATTGGCATCCAGTTTTTGTTCTCGACTTTGATCTGGTTTCTGGTCGGCGGGCTGTTGGCATTGGCCGTCCGCTGGCAGTTGGCCTGGCCCTGGTCCAACGTGCCGCTGCTCGAGCATCTCTACACTGCCGAAGGTGGCCAGATGGCCCCCGAAACATACACCATGCTCTTCACCATGCACGCCACGGTGATGATCTTCTTGGTCATCATTCCGATCCTGGCTGGTGCATTCGGTAATTACCTGATTCCGCTGATGATCGGCGCCGACGATATGGCATTTCCGACGTTGAACATGCTCAGCTACTGGTTCATGTGGCCGGCGTTCTTCTTCTTCGGAGGCAGCTTCTTCACTGCCGGGCACGGAGCCTCGTCCGGGTGGACAAGCTATCCGACGTTGTCGTCAAGTCCGGCGGCGGCCCCCGGTAGCGGCACTGCGCAAACAATGTGGCTCATGGGGCTGACCTTTGTCGGCGTCAGTTCGATGATGGGGTCGGTCAATTACATGACGACCATCATCCAGATGCGCGCACCCGGCATGTCGATGTTTCGGATGCCGCTGACGATCTGGTCGATGTTCATCACCGCGGTTCTACAGGCATTTGCCTTACCGGTACTCACCGCAGCCGGTTTTATGCAGCTCATGGACCGCCTTTGGGGAACCGGATTCTTCACGCCAGAGGGCAGCATCATCAACAACACGATGCACACGGCCGGTGGTGGTCAAACGCTACTGTGGCAGCATCTTTTCTGGTTCTATTCGCACCCGGCGGTGTACATCATGATTTTGCCGGCGATGGGAATGGTGTCGGACATTATCGCAGTCTTTGCACGCAAGCCGATTTTTGGCTACAAGCCGATGGTCTACTCCATCGCTGGTATCGCCGGACTCGGTTTTATTGTTTGGGGGCATCACATGTTTGTCTCTGGCATGAATCCCATGCTCGGCATGACGTTCATGGTCTCGACGATGATGATCGCGCTGCCCAGTGCGATTAAGGTCTTCAACTGGATCGGCACACTCTGGGGTGGCCACATCCAGTTTGCCACACCGATGTTATTTGCCTTGTCGTTTGTCTCGATGTTCATCATCGGCGGCCTTTCGGGAATTTTCATGGCCGCCACGCCGGTGGATATCTTTATTCACGACACCTACTTTATTGTCGCGCATTTCCACTACGTGTTGTTCTCTGGAACCGCGATGGGTGTCTTCGGTGCCATTTACTTCTGGTATCCAAAGATGTTTGGCCGGATGATGAACGAAGGCCTCGGCAAGATCCACTTTGCTACCACGTTTATCCTGCTCAATCTGGTTTTCTTTCCAATGCACGTCCTCGGCGCGGTCGGTTTTCCACGGCGCCTGGCAGACCCTTACCATTACGATACCTTCCGCTTTTTGAAGCCGCTGAACCAGTTCATGACGATCTGCGCTTTGCTGCTGGTGACCGTGCAGGTGGTCTTCATTTTCAACTTCTTCTACAGCATGTTCTTCGGCAAAACCGCCGGGCGCAATCCTTGGCGATCGAACACGCTCGAATGGCAGACTCCCAGCCCACCAGGGCACGGCAACTTCGATTTTCAACCGGTGGTGTATCGCGGTCCTTACGAATACGGTTCTCCGGAAGTCAGTACCGATTTTTATCCGCAAACACAAGAACCGCCCCCAGGCGTTTCCAATCCTCCGGCACACGGTCATTAGCAAACACTGTCATTAGTAAACGCTGTCACCATTAGTGCATTTAAATTCGCCCAGATTTTTTGATGTCCGCAGTACCTCCACAACTTGAAAGTCCTTGGCCACACCGCCTGGCAGTGGTGCTCTGCTGCGCGACTTTTCCGTTGATCTGGATCGGCGGGCTGGTGACGACGCACGAGGCGGGTATGGCGGTTCCCGACTGGCCAAACACTTACGGGTACAATCTGCTTCTGTATCCGATGAGCGAATGGCTCAACGGGCCTTGGAATCTGTTCATCGAACATGGCCACCGGCTTTTTGCGGTATTCACCGGCCTTATAACAATCGCCCTGACTGTTACTGTTTGGCGTACAGAATCGCGTCCCTGGGTTCGCAATGCAGCCATTGGCGTTCTTGGACTGGTCCTTTTACAAGGCGCGCTTGGCGGCATGCGTGTCCTGTTCGATGCCCGCACGCTGGCCATGATCCACGGGTGTACCGGGCCATTGTTCTTTATGGCCTGTGTTGGCATGGCGGTAGTAACATCCAGACGTTGGAAACAGGCAAACCGTGCCGCAGCGATATCAACAAAAGATGAATCGCGACTGCGCAACCTGATGCGACTGGGCTGGCTTACGACCGGCCTGAGTTATCTGCAGCTTGTGATTGGTGCGCAGCTTCGGCACATCTCGCCGATGGCGCACCCGTCGCAGTCGCTGGTCATACTCGGATTTCACGTGCTGGTCGCCTGCTTGCTGGTTGCTCAAATCAGCTACCTGGCATTCAAGACTGTCCGACACCAACGCGGCGATCGCTGGTTGTCACGGCCCGTGTACACCGTGCTGGGATTGATCTTTTTACAATTTGCTCTCGGCGTCGGAACCTGGGTCACCAACTACGGCACGCCCAGCTGCTTTACCTACGTCACCGAGCATGCGGCACACTACACAATTAGCGCTGGTGGACCATTGCAAACTAACATCACCACCGCGCATGTGGCGGTTGGCTCATTGATACTTGTGACTTTGTTCTGTTTCTCGCTTCGCGCAACTCGACGGATCTGGCCAACGCAAGCGGCTTCTTTTGCACGAATCGCTCCAGTGGGGGCCACCGCATGAACACACCTGCTTGGACTTATCCAGAACGGCGGACCTTGGTCCTGTCCAAACTGGCCGACTACCTCGAACTGACCAAGCCGCGCATCGCGGTGTTGGTGCTGGTCACCGTCGCCGTCGCGGCCTATATCGGTTCATGGTCGGTGATCTCGCCCATGTTGTATGTCCACACGCTGCTTGGGACCGCGCTGGTTGCGGCCAGTGCCAGCGCGCTGAATCAACTGATCGAACGTAACACCGATGCCAAAATGAACCGCACCGCCGATCGACCTCTACCGGCGGGCCGGTTATCGCAATTTGAAGTCCTGACCTTTGGCCTGATCACCATCTCGGTCGGCATTGTTTACCTCATGCTGGCGGTCAATCTGACAACCGCCTGTCTGGGGCTGCTGACCTGGATTCTTTACGTGTTGTTTTACACTCCGCTCAAGACGCGTACTCCATTCAATACGGTCGTCGGGGCCGTCGCTGGTGCCATGCCGGTCCTGATCGGCTGGGCCGCGGTCGATGGTTCGTTCTGGCCATCGGCCAGCGGCCTGAAAGTGGCAACATTGTTCATGATCGTTTATCTCTGGCAGTTTCCGCACTTTATGGCAATTGCCTGGATCTATCGCAAGCAGTACGGCGATGCCGGTTTGCAAATGCTGACCGTGGTGGACCCATCTGGCCAGCGTGCAGGGCTGCAAGCGGTGCTAGCTTCGCTGGCGCTGCTGCCAATTGTGCTGTTGCCGGGGATTCACAATATCGGCCTGATGTACCTGATCGGGGTCATAGTGTTGGGACTGGTATACGTCTACTATTCGATCAATTTTTTGTTCAATCGCAACGATGCGGCCGCACGCCGGTTGCTGCATGCGTCGTTGATATATTTGCCGGCGGTGATGGCGTTGTTTATCGTGTCACCACTGGTTTAGTCGAGAATTTGTCGCGGCATCCCTCCCCTATAGAGGCGGTTAATTGAATATGTCGGTTGAAGCACCTCATTCGTCGCACGACGCAGGTCACCTGAAACTGGAGTACGAGACCGGTTTGCCGCTGACCAATGGCAAGCTGATCATGTGGCTGTTTCTCTCGACCGAGATTATGTTCTTTGCCGGCCTGATCGGCACTTACATCGTGCTGCGCTTCGGTGCCATGGTCTGGCCAACACCTCACGACGTGCATCTCAGCGAACCGATCGGGGCCATCAATACCTTCGTGCTAATTTGCTCCAGCGTGACGATCGTCCTCGGCTTTGAAGCGGCCAAGTCCAACCGCGCTGGTCTTGCCAAAATCTGGATCGCGCTCACGCTGCTGCTCGGCAGCTTGTTCCTTGGCATCAAGATGTACGAGTATCAGCAAAAGTTCTCGCACGGTATTTATCCGGGCACACCGCACAGCCAGATTTATGAGAAGCCTGACCTGTACTATGCCCAGGCCGTGCGTGAGCGACTGGCCAAGCCGGACGTTCAAAAGCAAGTTCGCGAACTGCAGGCCGCTGCCGCATTCGTTTCATTCAAAGCGGCACCAACCGCCGCAATTCCCGCGACAGATGAACCAGCCACAACCAACCTCACCAACATTCTTTCCTGGCTAGGAAGCGTCACCGATACTGTTCCTGAGGAGAATAAGGCGGCCGCCACACAATTAGCCACCGCCAAGCCTGCCGAGCTGACCCCCTGGTTTGTGGATCATATGGACGTAAATGCAACC
>JAWXCH010000417.1:0-7612 GCA_034440595.1 Planctomycetota bacterium
TCTCCAGTCGGGGCTGCGCCCCTCCCTCCGACGCAACACGCGAACTAAACAAGAACCGATTCTCTCACAGACACTGGTACTGAAATCGGGAGGGGGTCACAGACGATGGCTTCGTCTGCAAATTCGTTGGGTATCTAGATCGTGGCCAGGGGGCGATAGTCATGACCAACTCAGACACGGGCGGTCGGCTCGTGCGAGAGGTGCTCAATGCAATTGCCCAGGTTTATGAATGGCCTAGCTGGCCTACAGCCGAAAATGAGCGCCAATAAACCCGACGGGGGAACGAAAAGCTGGTGTTGGCGTACAACTCTCGTCTGCATCCGGAATGCAATTCATTGAATGGGGGCGGCCTTGACTAAATCTCCGCCGACTGGCGAATGGGTTTCCGGACAAGTCGCGAAAAGGCCCGTCCTCTGGTTTTTCGTTTTGGCGGTCGCGACCGAAATCCTCGTCATGGCGATGCTCGTCGTGACCGAAGCCGACACCCGAATCTCGGAAGCGTTGACCGTCACCGGACTTCCCCTAAAGACGGACTATCTATCCGCCGCCCGACTCGTGTGGGCCGTGCCGGGAGTCTTGCAAGCCATTCTGCTGGTCGCCCTGCAGCCTCTAACGCCGACTATTGCTGCGTTCGCTGTCACTGCGATGGCCTGGCAACGCAAGGGGCTGAAGGAACTCATCGCCCGTTATAGACCCTGGCGAGTCGACGTTGATTGGCGACAAGGTCTGCTGTCATGGGCCTTTTGTATCGGCACATTCGCGTCCATGTCACTTGCCACAGCGGCTTTGAACCGACTGTTGCTGTGCGCAGACGAATACACCTGGAATCAGGACTCACTTTTCTTCGCGTGGATTCCCACGATTCTGATCGCGATGTTCCTGGATGGCGGGGGCGTCGGTGAGGAAACTGGTTGGAGGGGCTTCGCCCAGCCGCTGCTGCAACGGTCGCGGGGACCACTGGTAGGCACACTCTTGTTGGGCATACTCTGGTCACTTTGGCACATTCCAGCCAAGCCGGACCTCTTGCTGAATGGCCCCTCGCACTTCGCTATTGGATTCGGAATCTTTACGTTTCGCCTGATAGGTCTCTCGGTGATTATGGCCTATTTTTTCAATCGTGTGGGCGGCAGCACGCTGATCGCAATCGCGATGCATGGACTTCACAACGATTCTCTCGGACTGCAAGGACAACTACTGTCGGAATCAGACCGAGTGTTTGTTCTGTCTGAGATTACGCTGCTGGTGCCGATCGTTGCGGTCTCGGTCGCGATTATTGTTGGCACAAAGGGTCGATTGGAAGACGATGCTTTCGCTCAAGCCCAACACCGAGCAGACTAGACGCCTGAACCGACCTTTGATGTCGACAGCCCCTATGAACGCCATTCCGCCATCCTTGAAACCGAACCCCTTGTGCCGACTTTCGGAAAAAGCCGTTTTTGACGTGTTCTCTGGCTTCATCTCGATCGACTAGCGGATGCCTGTCGCAAGAAGTCGTGGGAAGTGCCTTGATTCTTGGAAATCCCATCTAACGACCGAATTGTGGCACCGCTGCTGAGTCCTAGGAACGCCATACGTTTTACCGTCCTGGCCTCCCAACAACTCATACCAATTCTCGGAATGATACGTGCCTGTGCCTTGCTGCGGATTTGACCCTGCTGCGAGACGCAGCAAAGGAGCCATTTTTGGAACAGAGTTCCAATCCAGTGGCCCCGACGGTTTTCCGAAATGAGGCCCTCGGCGAGGGCGTCGAAAGGCTTTCTTAATTCAGGGACTAAATCTATTCGTTCCAAACGGCAGATCAAACCGAACGCCCTGGCTAAGCCAGTCGAAATCGTTGGCCAATTCCACGGTCCAACGCTGAATGGTATACGAGGTGCGCAACGGCGATGTCGCAAATGGCCATCCCAATCGGGATCGCTATGATCCTTTCGTCGTCTGAATCGCGACCGCGTTTCTTATCGGTTACGATTTCGCCGATGGTGGCATAGACCGTCGGCATGCCCCCGGGAAACTCCGGATCGGGCTGACCGTCGGCTGTTTTGCGATCTCGGCCGATCTCGTCGAAGTACATTGCCAGCGCGACGTCGTCGACGATGAACTTATCGGCCAAATGTAAGGCCTCGGCCGTGTAGGCGCAGCCGCCTTCGATGCCCACCGCGAACGCGCCCGTTTTGAACCATTCGGGCCGCATGATGTGCTCGTCGCCGTTCGTGCAGGTGCAGATCACATCGGCTCCGTTGACGCAGGACTCGTTATTCGCGCACAGGACGACTTCGCCATTGAAGTAGGCCGAGGCGCGGTCCTTGAGTGCCGCCATGGCCGAATCGCGAATATCGCGTAGGCGCACCTGCCGCAGCGAGGGAATCTGCGCAGTGAGAAATCGCAAGTGCATGCTCCCCTCGAAGCCGCAACCCACTAGCGATAGTGTCTGGGCACCCACGACTGCACATCGTTGGGCCACGATCGCACTGACGGCCGCGGTCCTCAGGCCGGTCAGATAGCTGCAATCCATTATCGCCAGCGGCACCCCAGTTTCGGTGTCGTTGTAGACTTGCACTCCGGTCACGTTCGGCAGATCACGCTGGTAGTTCTGGGCAAAGCCGCCAACCCACTTCAGGCCGCAAGCCCCCAGCTGGTGCAAGTAGGCTGGCATTGCATGAAGAAAGTTGGCCGGATCGGTGTTGGTGGGATGCACGCCGATCTTGGGATGCATTTCATACGTACCCTCCGCATGCTCGCGCAATGCCTGCTCCACGACAGCCACGACCTCGGTCGGTCCAAGCGATAACGAGACCACGTCATCACGCGACAACAATAAGACCGTAATGTTTTTCATGGGCCAGATTCCAGAGGGTCTTGGGGATTGAAAAGAACCTCACTTCCTCGATTGGCCACTCGTGGCCTGCATGGCACAAGTGATGTGCGGACGGGCACGGCTCCGCGCCGAAACCGCGCACTTTTGGCGATTGACCGCCCGAACTAAGTGCCACATTCGACAAGGTAACCAAAACGCAATTCCAATGCCTCTCAGTTACCGCTCGCTGTTTTGAAACGATTCCGCCCTGACCGGACGCGCTCGCGGCGGCTCTGCCAAGTCGCTTTGCGGGGAGAAACTCTGCGTTGCATGTCAAAAAAGGGGCCGCGTTGCTCAAAGCTTTCCAAGCACAGCATCGGCCCTCATCCTACGAACTCATGAACTTCTGTGAACCTTGAATGTCCCATCAAACCACCGACTTGCAGCACTGCTGCCCCTAGTGACGGAAACTCATGTCAATGACGGGACCATCTGGGCGTCCCGGAAAGGCAGCCCTTTTGTCGGATTGATGCGAGGCTGCCAATTGCGGGCGTTCTGCCCCTGCTGCGAGCCCCATCAAATCAAGGGTTTACGGCACTGGGTTCAAGTTCTTGTCAGCGAACTGAGCCACCGACCCGAGAGCCCGTTCCCCCAGAAAACTTAAAAGATCCGGAGGGGTAAACGACTTCATCTCGGAAAGCCTTGTGCCGTACGTATCACCGTGACAATTCGGCGCAGCATGCCATGCCTTGTAAGGCTCGACGGCACTGGATAACTGGATAAATGCTCTGGCCGCGTGCAACGCCCGTTCTGGTTGATCCGGCCCCTTGCTAAATCCCCCGCCAGTCGGCGAATAGGTTGTCTAGGTTTCTCCAGAGAATGTTTTCACGCTTCTCACTCGGCAGTTCGGCAGTCAACTTCAGGACGCGCTCGAGGGCTTCTGTGGGAGTGTACTCTGGGAAGTCCGAGCCTACCGTGAGGCGCTGATCCAGTTCGCGGCACAAGAACGATATGTCCAGATCGAGCGAACTGCCGGCGTAACGCAGCATCGTGAATGACAGATCTAGCACCAGATGCGCGTGCATTCGCACCAACTCAAACAAGTCGAGCGCCGACGCCCCACCGCCGTGCAGCAGGACGATCTTTGTGTTGCCGCACCGATTGGCGATTTGATCGACAATGTCGGCAGCGCCGGGCAGGGCACGACCCCGCTGGCGGAATAAGGTGCACAAAAAAAGCACAAGTCCATGCCTTCCGGCAGCATCCATTGCGGTCAATGACCGCGGGTCGAGTGGATCGTATTGATTCAGACGGGCGTGGAGCTTGAGCCCCGCAAAGCCCCGCCGAGCAAGATCGGCGACAGCAGCTTCGACCTCCTGTGAATCCGCCATCGCGCACGGGTTGATCGAGCCGATGGGAACGAATCGATCGGGAAACAGCCTAGCGCACTGCACTACCGTCTCGTTGTCGGCATGGTCCGCAATGGCCACCAAGCACGCTCGACAACTTCCGAGAAGTTCCATTTCAGCCAGCAAGCGGGCCAGACTGGCATCATAGCGCCTTGCGCCCAGCCATGTGCCATCACGAGTAACATGTACCAGGGAATCAAACAGTTTAAGCAAGCGACGTGCCCTCTCCATTCATCTTGGTCCGTGGATACTGGACAATTACTGCGCGGGAGGTCGCGTACCTCAGGTACATTTGCGTGACCTTATTCATGCGCCGACCGCACTTACAATAGGTGATTCGGTGAAGATCTGTACTCGTCGGGCGGCGGCCTCCGCACGATGAATGGCCTCATATGCATCAGCTCCCTCGCAGACAACGTGTCCCACGCGGCACGAGCTGTCTCGCAGGGCTGGTACGACATCGCCCGATGGAATGTAAATCTCTAGATCACACACACCTGGCATCCGTCGCGCCTCTTCGACCCCGGCAATATGCCATACGCGTCCCGGCTTGGGCGCAAAGAAGCGTATTGCGGCCCCACGCAGTGAACCGCGACGCAGGTCAGGTGCCTGACCCATCGCGAGCTGGATCGTTGCTCGCAGCATATCGACGCCCGAGGATAGCGGCACCAAATGCGATGTTATGCACCCCCCGCCGAGTCTTGCGCCGATTTCCATGATGCGCGGTCCCTCGCGTCCCAAGCGAATCTCCACATGGCTGGCGGCCCAATCAATCCCTAACGCCGCAATGCCTGTGCGCGCAGCATCGATGAGCAACCGGCGATCACCGTCACCGACACATGCCGGCTGACTGTGCCCGATCTCAACAAAATAGGGATCGCCAGTCGTCAACTTGTCCGTGACCGCGACGATCTCAGTATGTCCATTAAACGTAAGCGTCTCGATCGAGAATTCCGGCCCATCGATGAACTCCTCAACGAGAATCCCATCCGAGCGCGTATTTTGAATCGCCGATTCGTACGCGGTTCGAACCTGGTCCGAGCTGGGGCGAGCCGGCAACCTGGTGACGCCTCGCCCTCCGCTGCAGACGGTTGGTTTGAGAATGGCCGCACCATCGATTTCCGCGAGCGCCGCGATAACTTCAAAATAGGTTCGAGCCGATAGCGAACGCGGGCATGGCACGCCCATCTCGTTCAACCTCCGACGCATGTGGTGCTTGTTGGTTGAGCAGATCGCTGCGACCTCACTGAGCCCGGGTAGACCGAGCGTCGTGCAGAGGTGCGCCACAGTTGAGACAGGGAAGTCTGCCGCAGCGGTGAGTACTCCCCTGGCAGACTCCCGAGTTGCGATGGCTCGACATGCCTTGAGGTCACCCAGGTCATTTTCGTAGAACGCATCTGCCAGGTGCCGCCCTAACGCGTCGGCGCAAGGGTCAATCGCAACAACGCGCAATCCAAGTCGTTTTCCGGTTTGGAGAAGCGGTATTTGCTGGCGTCCGGCGCTCAGCACGAGCAGTGTATCCAGCGTCGGAATACTTTTCATGTGGTTTGCAACGACAGGGTTGCCATTAAGAAAACAACGGCCTGAGAACCGCAGCGACAGATCTACCGTGAATCGATTCCTTAGCCGGAAGCAGCCTTGCCGTTGCCCAGCATATCCGAGTGGCCGTCGAGGCCCACATAGCAAATCATAGAAGCAAGTCCACCGAGACCACCGTTAACCCATCGGAGCCACCATCGCACATAATGGCCGATGTGGACGACGCCCGCACACTGCGTATAGTGCCGGTTAATCCGTTCGACGCACCCTGCCACGGTTTGTGGGCCATGCCCGTTAAGCCCCACCGGTAATAAGGAAACGGCGGTTTTGTGTCATTTACTCATGTGTGCGTGAGACTCGCACAAATCGATACCTTCGATGGGACCGTCACGGCGTGCCGGAAAGTCATCCGTAATTTCGGAATGATGTGCGGTGGCGAGTTTGCGCCGATCTGCCCCCGCAGCGAGCCCCATCAAATCGAGGGTCTTTGATGCCAGCGTCATTTGCTCAGCTCTTGGCAGCACTAGGCTGACCTTGGCCGTAGGTCATGGGGGATGCTAGTCGGCCTTGTCGGGGCCTGCGGCTCGACGCGGCGGCGTTGCGGGGCGATAATCCTTCCGCATGGTCTGACGGTAACATCATCTTGGGGCGTGGGGCGATCGTCATGGCGGGCAGAGCCGAGCTGAGAAGCAGCAGTCCCTTACTGCTCTCCTGCGCAGCACTGGTCGTGGTCGTGGCGGGGTTGCGTGTGGCCCAGCCCATTGTGGTGCCATTTGTCGTGGCAGCGTTCGTAGCCATGATTTGCCTGCCAGCTCTCAAGTGGCTGCAAGAGAAGGGCCTGCCCACCTGGCTGGCATTCGCAACGCTCGCAATGGTCATCGTGCTGTGCGGTCTGGTGGTGGTGGGCGTGATTGGCACGTCCATCAGCCAGATGCGCGAGCGACTGCCAGATTATCAGGAGCGTGTGACCAACTTGGAGGGTGAGTTCACCGCCTGGCTCAAAACCAAGGGCATCAATCTCACGACCGAGCTAGAACAGAAATGGTTTGACCCGCAACGAGGCGTAGCGATTTTTGGCGATTTGCTCGGCGCGCTAGGTTCGCTGCTGAGTGACGGAGTCGTCATTGTCTTCACGCTTCTGTTTATGGTCTTCGACGCGGCTGAGTTGCCCGGCAAAGTGCGCGCGATCTCGGACGGAGATAATTCGCTGGCTGAACGATTCGAGAAGATTCAGGTCAGCGTGCGAAACTACGTCACAATCAAGACCCAGATCAATCTGCTCAAGGCCGTGCTGGTGATCTGTTGGTTGTGGTGGCTGGACATTGAGTTCGTGTTCTTATGGGGCATGCTGGCGTTCTTGTTCAACTACATTCCCAACATCGGCGCGATGATCGCGGCCATTCCGCCGGTTGTGCTGGCCCTGCTGGATTTTGGCGTGCCCACGGCGTTTTATGTCTCCGGCGGTTATCTTACTATCGAAGCCGTCATCAGCAACTTGCTTGAGCCACGCTTGATGGGCCGCGGGCTGGGCCTCTCGCCGCTGGTGGTGTTCGTGTCGTTGATTGTGTGGGGCTGGGTGCTGGGGCCGATTGGCATGCTTTTCTCTGTGCCGCTGACGATGGTCGTCAAGATCGTACTCGACCACACCGATGACTTGCGCTGGCTCGGCATCCTGATGAGTGCTGAAGCGCCAAAAACGGTCGCCGACAAGCCTGCGGGCAAGGGCAATTAAGCCAACCGCTGGACTCGCGCACAGCATACGATTTGCGTGTCGGTCACATCGACGAATGGCACGTAGATGTCGCGTAAGATGTTGCCCTGAATTGATGTAGGTGAAAAAGGCCTCTCATGCCTAGATGGAGTTATCACA